>BPTK01000204.1 GCA_023705905.1 Candidatus Heimdallarchaeota archaeon | reverse complement strand
CGTCGTAAAAGCTGCTAGCCCCGAAACTGGAGCTAGTTGTTCCGTGCCTTCTATCACATCCCATCTACCGAAGAAACTGACTAAGAAACTTCTAAATCCTGTTGAAATCGATCCCCAAGTATTGTGCATGATGTTTGAAATGAAGCAGATGCTTGCAAAAAATGAACTTGTTATTACTATGGAATTAGAATAATTATGTAGTGTTTGAACTGTAGTCGATGATTCTGCAGTTTTATCACCCTGATAGAATGGTCTCTTTATGGTAAAGGATACGAAAAATATCGCCAATCCAAACACTATAATTGCCAAAATAAGCCCAAGGAAGTCAGGTGTTAAACCTGGTTTACTGAGTGGTGTTAGTATGTCGGGATCTTCTTTAAAGATACCTTGAAAGAATGCAAGAATACAACCTCTGTACCAATCAAACCCTCCAATTCTTTCTTGCGTCAAACTGAACATACCATCAAAGAGATTGTTTGAAACACTAACAACAATAAACAGACTAATTCCAGAGCTTAATCCATATCCAATTCTCATCACGTAATCAAATATTACTATGAGAAAACTAGAGATTAGCAATTGAGTAGCGATTATGATTCCCTGAAGCATATTTACATCTCCATAAATTCCAAACAATGGGTAAACTATAGATAATATAAGAGAGAAAACCAAACCAACAATGACTGTCACTAGAGAAAACAACTTTCTTTTTTTTGTTTGTGTAAAATCAGATTTATAAATCCTTAATCCCACAAGCGCATGCATAATGAAAGAAGCATATACAAGAGGAAAAACACCGAATTCTGCCATACTTCCTCGTTGGGATGCTAGGATGACTCTGAAAGCATAAAATGGATCTGTCCCACCTGTGTGGGGAATTCCAATGAGAGGAAGGTTCAGAAGTACGAGATAAACTATGGTAAAATATATCGTAAATATTATCTTAAGAATAAATGGAATGTTTTTTCCTGGAGACATTGAATCAAACAAGGTAAATTTCTTCGATTCCATTATTGAATTTCTCTTAAAGCATTTTAAATCTTTGCAGATTTTTTAATTTCACTCTCATATTACTTTTTATCATAATTTTTCATTTAAATTTTTCTTACCAATAAAAAGTATTAAAAACTACAGCCAGATGATAGCTTAACCAAAATAAAGTAACATTCTACTGTGAGTGCCTATGACAGTCGATAAGAAACGTTTACTAAAAAAGCGTAAAGAAATCAGTGCTCGAAGACCTAACTTTGTTAGGCAAGAAAGCTGGCGTTACAAAAGAGTAAAGAAAAGCTGGCGTAAACCTAAGGGTATTGATAATAAAATGAAAGAAAAACGCAAAGGTTATCCTGCTATGGTTAGCATAGGATACCGGGGACCAAAAGCTGTCAGAGGTCTGCATCCTTCGGGTTATCAAGTAGTTCATGTTGCTAATATCTATGAACTTGAAGAAATAGATAAAGAAACTGAAGCAGTTATGATTAAGCACACCGTTGGTGCTCGTAAGAGACAAATGATTCTAGATAATGCAGCTGATTTGGGACTTAAGATTTTGAACCCACCTGCAAGTATAGATGAAATTGGTGACATGCTTGACGCAACATCGCTTGAGGAAGAATACGAATTACTTGAAGATGATATTGGTGACGATTTCGAAGACGATTTCGAATTAGATGAGGATCTTGATCTCGATGAATTAGCAGATTCTGACAATACAGAAGATTAATGTGAGGTTAGAATATGGACGTTAAAACACAAAGAAGATTAGCAGCAAAAATCCTCAAAGTGGGATCCAATAGAGTCAAAATTAATCCTGATAGTCTATACGATCTATCTCTAGCTATTACTAGAGAAGATGTAAGACGTCATATTGATGACGGCGATATTAAGAAAAGGAAAATTCAAGGTGTTAGTAGAGGACGAGCTCGAGCTGTAGCAGCTAAGAAAAGGAGAGGTCAAAGAATTGGTACTGGTAGCCGTAAAGGCCCAAAATATTCCAGACTTTCAAAGAAAGATAGATGGATTAGTAAAATCCGTGCCCAGAGAAAGTTCTTGAAGAAATTAAGGGACGAAGGTTACATTGATACTACAACTTACCGAGAACTGTATTTACAGTCAAAAGGTGGTTTATTCCGTTCTGTGAGATATCTCCGAAATTACATTGTCGAACACGGACTCTCTAAGAAGAGACTTCCTGAGTTATAAGAGGTGTTAAGTTATGTCAAGTCGAAGAAGAAAAAGAGGACCAAAGAAGAGAAGAAAATTACAACCAAAGATGAAACGACAAGGACCTCTCTATAGAGTGCCTTTTAGAAGACGAAGAGAGCTTAAAACTGATTATGGTCAGCGTAAAAGATTATTGAAATCAGGTAAAATAAGGGTTGTAGCAAGAGCCTCCAATAAACAAGTCTTAATACAATTTGTTATGTCAAAAATTGGTGGAGATCAAACTTATATTCAGATAACATCAGGCGACCTCAAAAAGTATGGTTGGGATATTGCAACATCCAATTTACCTGCATCGTACCTAACAGGTTATCTTGCTGGAAAAAGAGCTTTGAAAGCTAAAATCAAGGATGCTATTCTGGATATCGGAACACACACCGCATACTCTGGAACAA
Organism: Candidatus Heimdallarchaeota archaeon; assembly: GCA_023705905.1. Classification (GTDB taxonomy): domain Archaea; phylum Asgardarchaeota; class Heimdallarchaeia; order Heimdallarchaeales; family Heimdallarchaeaceae; genus UBA460. Next base: position 3,606 of record BPTK01000204.1, on the reverse strand, counting down.
AAATCTTTGCAACACTTAAAGGCGTTGTAGACGCAGGTGTTAATGTTCCTTGCAATGAAGTTATGTTGCCTTCTGAAGATAGAATAAGAGGTGATCATATTCAATCATATGCAAAACTTTTAGCTAAAGAAGATAAAGACAAGTATGACAGATACTTTGCTAAATACTTAGCAGCAAGTAAGAAACCTGAAAAGATAACCGAGTATTTTGAAGAGACAAAATCAAAAATTGATTCAATGGAATGAGGTATAAAAGATGAGCAATAAAATGTTTTTAGATTTAGAAGAATGGGAACCTCGAACTCGTGTTGGAAAATTAGTAAAGGATGGTAGAATTACAACTATCGATGAGTTATTCCAACAAGGTCTTCCTTTAGCAGAACCTGAAATAATTGAAATTCTGCTTGGTGACACCCTAGAGGACGATGTGATTGATATAAGCCTTGTTCAAAGACAAACAGATGCAGGTCGAAAACGCAAATTCCGTGCAACTGTTGTTGTTGGAAACAAAAACGGTTATGTTGGTGTAGGTGAAGCAAAACTCAAAGAAATAGGTCCAGCTATTAAGAAAGCGATGGTTAATGCAAAATTAAACATCAGACCTGTTAGAAGAGGATGCGGTTCGTGGGAATGCAACTGTGGAGAACCACACACTGTCCCTTTCAAAGTAATAGGTAAAGTTGGTTCTACAAAAGTTATTCTTTATTCAGCACCTAGGGGTTTAGGATTAGTCGTTGGAAACACTGCTAAAACTGTTCTAGAATTAGCAGGAATATCTGATGTTTGGAGCAAAACATTTGGTGAAACACGTACTACTTCAAACTTTGCAAAAGCAACTTTTGAAGCTTTGAAGAATACTTATTCTATCATGGCTCCATACGATTGGACAAGAAGATAAGGAAAGTGATTAACATGAGTGAAAAACAAGATACTTCAGCATTGTTGGCAATCATTAGAATTAGAGGAAGAATTAACGTCTTCTACAAGATTCAACAAACTTTGGATATGTTAAACATTCGTAAAACAAATTACATGTCATTATTTCCTAATACTCCTTCAACCCTTGGTATGCTAAAGCGTGCAAAAGATCATGTTACTTGGGGTGAAATAAACCAAGAAGCTTTAGAACATGTTCTAAGGAAAAGAGGAGAGTCTGAAGGAAAAATAAGATTGACTGATAAGTTTGTTAAGGAAAATTCTGACTATCCAACTATAAAGTCACTTTCAAAAGCTCTAATGAGTGGAGAAACTATAATTCAAAAGATTCCAAAACTAAAGAAATTCTTCAGATTACATCCTGCAAGAAAGGGTTATAAATCTGTCAAAAGAAGTTTCTCAGATGGCGGAGATTCAGGTTATAGGGGCTCAGCTATAAATGAGCTCATTGTGAGGATGGCGTGATTAAAATGACAGTTAGAACTAAAAAGAAATCCGGAAAACGAGCTGGATACCGAACCCATGGTTGGGGAGTTGTACGAACCCACAGAAAAAGTGGTATGCGCGGTGGAGTGGGTAAAGCTGGTCCAAAGTCACATCACTGGATTCAAACGATTAAAGGTTTGCGTCCTCCAATTGGAAAACGTGGTTTCATCCGCCCTCGAGAATCCATAAAAGATAATTCCGTAATCAATGTCTCTCATTTAGACTCAATGGTCACAACACTTGAACGTGAAGGAAAAATCACAAAGAAAGGTGCTAAATACGAAGTCAATTTGACTGAGCTTGGTTATACCAAACTTCTTGCTCAAGGTGAAGTCAACACAGCTATGAATATTGTAGTTGCTGAAGCCAGTGAAAGAGCAATCAAAAAAATAGAGTCTGCTGGTGGCAAAGTTAAAACAAGCAGCTCTAACTAATTTTTCTTTTCTTTTTTATTTACTCTATTCATTTTTTAGAATAATCACATAAATAATTTTAAATATTCACTTATGTTTACTCAAAATGAGTAAAATTAGCTTAAGTATTTGGTAGTGATTTGATGAAAAAACTCAACATAGCAGTTATTGGAGTAGGAAGCTGGGGTAAAAACCACGCAAGAGTCTTTAAAGAGATGGAAAAAACAAATCTTATTGGGATCTATGATATTCAGCTTGAAAAAGCTAAAGAGTTGGCAACAATGCATCGTGCTAGAGCTTTTTCAGATTTAGATGAGCTATTGAGTTTAAACGAAATCGATGCGGTTAGTATAGCTTCCCCCACTTCTACTCATGGAGAAATAGCGCTCAAAGCTATAGAGCATGGAAAACATGTTTTGATAGAGAAACCTATGACAAGTACTTTAGAGGAAGCAGAGAAAATTATAGATGCGGCTAAAAGTTCAAACACTATTGTATCTGTGGGTTTTATAGAACGTTTCAATCCAATAATTAGTAAATCACTCGCTCTCATAGAGAGTGGAGAACTAGGTGAACTTGTATTGTTAAGTGCAAGAAGGCTAGGGCCATTTTGGCCTGACAGGCTAAAAGATGTTGATGTTATTCGCGATGTAAGTATCCATGACATTGATGCTTTTAGATATTTAACTTCAAAAGATCCTATCTCCGTGTATGCTCGAGGAGGAAAATTACGCCATAGTTATCTGGATTATGCAGAAATATTACTTGATTTTGATAATGGGTTGACCGGTTTCATTGAATCTAATTATTTAACACCTCACAGACATAGAAAATTGATGCTTACTTGTGAGCAAGGAATAGTAGAAGCTGATTATATTACACAAGAATATGTCATTGAAGATGATGAGTGGTTACGAAATACAAAATCAACTTGGCAAGAACCGCTAAGCAGAGAAATGAACGCTTTCGCGGAAGCATGCTTAGAAAATAAACAACCCGTTGTAACTTCAGTTGATGGACTTAAAGCTTTGAAGATTGCTCTCGCTTCTATCGAGAGTATCGAGAAAAACAAAGTGATAGACCTACATCTTTAGTAAAGATATTAAAATAAAAGAGAAAAAAAGAGGGAAAATTTTATTTTATTCCTAACATTCCAGCTAATGCTGGAACAGTTTCACTAATTTGCTCACTAGCGAAGATTTCATAGTACTGACGGAGAATACCCGTTGTTAACAGAATACCAGTACCCGTGCCGAGCGCTCCCAAAAAGTCCGCTACTGCTGCTAGGACACCTATGAAGAAACCTCCAAGCCAAGCTGCTGTAGGAATGTATCTTTCTAGATATCTTTCCACAATCCTTGGATTACGCCTAAAACCGGGTATCTGCATATTTGCATCCAACAGTTGCTTCGCAACATTCTTTGAGCTCATCCCTGCCGTGTCTATCCAGATCCGTGAAAAGATACCACAAAGTGCAACCATTAATAGTAAATATACTAAGGCATGCCACGGTTGTTCCGCAATTTGTTCAGGTCCATACGGTGCCGTCGTAAAAGCTGCTAGCCCCGAAACTGGAGCTAGTTGTTCCGTGCCTTCTATCGTATCCCATCTGCCGAAAAAGTCGACCAAAAATCCTTGATAACCCGTCGTAATATTACTCCAAGAATTGTGCATAAGATTTGAAATGAAGTAGATATTTGCAAATAAAGCGCTTACTAGGATTACAGGAATGTTTGATGTATATAGGAATTTTATTGGATATCTGGCTGGCA
>BPTK01000203.1 GCA_023705905.1 Candidatus Heimdallarchaeota archaeon | reverse complement strand
TAATTTCATATTTTATTCCTACTTTATCTCTTTTTAAAATCTATTTTTATTATTGTACAAAGCATATCTGATATTCTTGAAATTGTAACTTCAGGTATATCATTGTTTCCAACCAATTGGTTTCCAATTGTCCCCAAAGCAAAACTGTAATATGTTACAGCTTGAATATTGTTCTTCATACTTCTTAAACCATCAATAAGAAAATCAAAAGCTAGTGTAAAGTATTCTATTGAAAGTGGGTAAGCTCTTTCTCTTGATCCTACTCTTCCTAAACACCAAGCTGCTGCTACTTTGTCCTGTAAGGGTACGGGTTTAGTCAATATTTCAGATGCAAAAGAGACAATCTCCTTACTGTTTCCTATTTTCCCAAGAGTGATGAGCACTTTTGAACGTATATCCATACTATTTGGACTCCTACCTACTTCAAGTACATGATTTTGATATTCTTCAGCTTTCATATCCCCAAGTGAAACAATTACTGTTCCAATTACATATTTAACAAAACCTGGATTTTTTCTATCAATTTGCCGTAAAACATCTGTCATTCTATTTACATAGTTGTTATATTGTTTATAATTTCCATCTTTTGCAATGAGTTTTCCTAAAAGAGTATAGATATAGGTGAGTGTAAAGCCAGAATGAGTTTCTCTTAATAAACTACCAATTGGTAAAATAAAATCTTTAAAATTCTTTGAATTAATTATCTGTTCAGTTATTAAGGATACACTTTTTTGCATTGAATTTCTACAAGCGTCTACGAATTGATTAACTGTTTCTCTTACTAATAAATCTGAAGGTTTTACGTCCTTAGGAGGTTTTCTAATAGCTAATTGTTCTCTATCAGTTTTAGGTTTATCAGATTCTTTTACATACACTTTGTATTCTGTTGTTATAGGGGCAGGTTTTACCAAAGTTTCTGTTTTTTCCATTTCTTCCGAAAACACTCTTCTAGTATCGGAAACCTTGGCTTTTGCTTGATCCAGGACATTAGCTTCACAAACATAGACTTTCTTTGGTTCTCTTTGTAAGTAATACTCAAATGTTACTGTCTTGTTTCTATCTATTTTTATTCTTGCATAAACAGGTTCATCTTTTTTACATTTTTTAAAAAACCTAAATTGACGTTCCAATATTTTTCTATTGGGGGGCTTTCTATCTGTTCTTTCTCCAACATAGAGAGGAATTTTTATTCCTGTAACACCTTCTCTAGATACTCTATATCTTTCCCACTTACTTACATAGGGTAAAGCAGTACCAGCCGGAACTAGATGTTTTACTTTTGTTCCTTTAATTCCTAAACCAACAGTTTCAGCAAGAATAGGGGTTAGTTTCTTTCCTTGACTCAAGTTATAATGATGGATACAAGCTCCCAAAGCAATAGATAAATCTGGATCTAATCCTTCATAGGGTTTGAAACCAAAAAACTCTTCAAGCCTTTGTTTTACTATTTGAACTCTTGTCATTCCCCCATTAAGTAAAACAAAATCGACTTGTGGTACTTTTCCTAGTCTTATTTTTGCCTTATGTAAAACATCAAGAATTGGATAAATAATGTTATTACTGTTTTCAGTTGATATATCCAAAAATAGTTTAACATCCTCAATTGATAATTTCCATCCCAGTAATTCTGAAATTATCTCATCATATTGTTTTTTAGTTATATTTGTATAGAAGAACTTACTGTCCAAGATATATCCCGGAGCTACCTCGAATTCCACACCCTCTAAATCTCCTAATGAATAGTTTTGCAAAAGCATTTTATTAGTTATATCCGAAGTCATTTCTTTTTTGACACGTTCAGCAACTGAAAATAATATAATATCAACCTCATATTTATCAAGTTCAGAGAGAGAATCCCATTTAATGTTGTTAGTTTCAAGAAATAAAGTTTTGAAATGAGATGCTAACAAACGATCAAAAACATCACCTCCAAGTTGAGTATATCTCGAAATAGCAATATCATCAAGCGTAAGATGGTCTGAATTTTGCTTCATCTCATGCAAACTAACATCTAACGTACCACCCCCTAAATCAAAAACAAGAACCATTTGTTCTTTGGAGAAATCTACATCTGGAACAATTATTTCTCTTCTTCCAAGTTTGTAAACAAATTCATAAAGAGTAGCTCTTGGTTCATCAATTAGGACATCTTTAGGACTTCCATCAACATCTACAACACTAAAGCCAGCTATTTTAGCAGCTTCTATTGTAGCTGCTCTCATATCTTGATCAAAAGATGCTGGAACACCAATAACAGCATTTGAAAGCTCAATATTTAATCTGTTCTCTACTTCTTTCTTGATATGTTTCAAGATAAGAGAAGAAAGATATTGGGGGGTATACTCTTCATTTTCTATCTCAAAGATTTGATTAGTTCCTATATAATTTTTTATAGAAAATACAACACGAGAAGGTTGAGTTTGTAGCTTATCTCTTGCAAAAATACCCACAACAGGATTGGTTTCGTCAAAATATACTGCAGAAGGGAGGAGAGTTCTTTGTTCCATCCCCATAACGCTATTTCTTTGGGAAATTTTCATAATTGAGGGTTTGACTGAATTTGTTAGAGGATCGTATGTTCCAAAAGCAACACACGAGTTAGTGGTTCCAAGATCAATCCCAAAGTAAATTTGTTTATCAGAAGACATATTATTCACCTTGTATTTCTTTAACCTTAGGCTGTGAGATAATTAGCTCACCAAGTTTCCAGCCAGGAGTTTGTACTTCTACTTCCTTATGTTCATTCTCTTTAAATTCTGAACCAAGATATTCATAGTTCTTTGTATCATCAGAAGAAATTGTTAGTTTCTTTCCAATTTTTTCTGTTTGGGATAATCCTAAACTTTGAAAAGCTTTTAAAATTCCTTTAATAGATAGAACAACACTTTGGACCTCTGTAGGCTCTGCTTTCCATCCACTTTTTAGTAATCCTGTAAGTAAATGATTTGATATTGCCAAAGTGTCTAATAATTTATTATGTTCTTCAGAGTTTAATTTTGTGAAGAAGTCCTTTTTAGCTTCTTGAGCTCCTTGTTCTTGATAAGCTAAATAATCATCCCTGATGGAGTCAAGCTGTTCATAGACCACAACGAGTGCGTCTTTCATTTGTAAATATTCTTTGAAAATGTTGCTTTGATCAGGTTGATCTGAAACTGAAATAAGTTGAGTGACATCACTTTTACTTTTTGAGATTGTTTCTTCAAGATTTACCTTTTTACTATAACCACAATAATCTGTTAGGAGATCAAAAATGCGTACAAATAGTCCTCTGGTGTAAACATCTCCCATTTTTATAAGTTGATCAGATAGCCTATTAATATTAGAATTAAGTTTGTAATCTTCTTCAGTTTTTAGAAGTTCTAGCAGATGTAATAACATGAAACGAACTTTTATATCGGGAGTAGTAAATTTTCTTTGAAATACAATTCTTCTTATTTCTTCTGTAAGACTGATCGATTCAGTTACATTCCTATCTCTTGCAACATAAAAAAAATCTTCAATTAGCTTCTTTGCTTCTGAAATTATTTGTTTTCTTTGTTCTAGTTTGATCAATTCATAATCTTGTAAAATGTCATAGACTTCAGAAAGAGAAGCATTTTTAAATACTCTATTTGCTTGCTTCAATAATTCATCATTATTGGCTTCAGGATTCTTATATAATGACATACAAATAGCTGCTTGCATAGCAAATCTAGGACTAAAATGCTCATCTTCCATCCTTTTATAGGTACCATAAAGTGCACCACTAATCCCACTAAGTAAATCTCTGAAATTTTGGATTTTCATTTGTATACCTCAGATATAGAAAGGCATATTATTTATGCTTTGGGTAATACTTATGTTTCTTGGAAAATCAAGAGGATGTATTTCTTTAAAAGTGTCAGAAATGTCTCTCCTCGTTGGAGAATGGACTAAAATCACTTTCTTCGGATTTGTTTTCTTTAAGAGTTTGATTATATCTTGTGCAGATATGTGTGTTTCCAATCTATAAGGAACAATATTTAAGTTTAAAAGAATATCCTCAGTCTCTTCTGAAATTCTTGTTGAATGGGGAGTAGCTGGATCAAAAAGTGACATTACAAGGTGAGGTAAATCATTATCAATAAGAAAAGTTACATATTCAAACGTTCTAGATTTAGGAATTAAGAAATTCTTTGGAGTGCTGATAATTATACAGCAAGAAAACAAAATATCTTGAATTTGTAAATTTTTATCTAGTTGAGTAACGTTTGAACTTGTGAAAGCCTTATCTTGAAGAGAATAATGCTTTTCATAGATTCTTTGGATAATGTTTGCTGAGCCATCAATGTAAATTGGAACACTCTTTATTGTTTTTTCAAGCATTGCGTTATCAAGTATTTTGATTACTTCTTGAGCATGACCAGTAGAATTTACTGGAAAAATTATGAATTTATTTTCATCGATTGCAGTTTTCACATGGTTCAGAACATGTTTTTCCTGTTCCTTTATCTCTGAAGGTAGAGTTTTGTCCAAATTATAGAAATTTGTACCATCTAGAATTAAACAATCCAGGGATTTTAGATCTGGGAAAAAGGGTTTTACATCCACAGAATACTGTTGCCTTGGTTGGTAATCACTCGTAAAGAATATTTCTTTTCCTTGATATTTCATGATAAATCCTGAAGACCCAAGCATATGACCTGATGGAAATGGAACGATTTCCAAGATTTTATTGGTTTTTGCTGATTTGAAATTTAAGGGTTCAAAAAAATCGAACAGAGTAACATCGTTTATTTTCTCATCAAACATATCTGATTTTATATTTCGTATTTCATTCTTGCTAGTTTCATCATCTATTGTTTCACTCTCAAACTTTAATTGATATCGAAATAAACGCATAAGAATCTCTTGTGTTGCATTTGTCATATTTACTTTCTGAGGTGGTAATTCCTGGAATATTCTCAATATAGAACCACAATGATCCATGTGACTATAAGTAACCAAAACAGCAGACAATTTATTCCATGAACCTAATAATCTAGTTAGAAAAGAATAATCTGGATATCGCCTTTCACTATTATAACGAACACCACAATCAACCAGGATATGAATGTCATCAAAACTAAAAAGAAAGGAAGAACACGATGCCTCATTTCCCCCACCCAAGGGAATAAATCGGATAGATGTATCAATTGCTTCATTGAATTGTTTTTTCTGTTCATTTCCATTAGTATAATATTCAAATTTATCCACTTTAAATCAAATCCTGATTGGTAGGTTATTCGATCAACGAACAGCATCTATACAAGATAAAGTAGAATTTAGATGCAAAGTCTATTAAGTCCCCTTTATTTCCACATAATTAAGAAGAAACTTCTTTTAAATATATGTTGCTTTAATTTGATAAATTAGTATTTTTTAAGACTAAAATTACCCATTCATAATGCTTTTTTAAATTCATAATAGTGGAGAAAATGTGGGAATAGATTTCTACTCATCAAGAAGAACAGATTCTACTTCTATCAGAACTTCCATAAACAGAGAACATTCATCTACAAATAAAAATATACAGCTGAAAGGCCATTTACGTAGAAAACGCACTGATTTTTACTATTGCACTTCTATGGATATTTTACCATGGGAACTAATCTTACAAGCTCCTCAAAACCAAATTCTAGATAAATTACACCATAAATAGCTTCTACAAGAGTAGCTTTCTCATGCACTATTGTTTCTATTTTAGATTCTTTCTTTGTTGGTTCCTTTAACCTATTTAATCTATAGTTAAAAAGATGCCATTCATCACTAACTTTAGCTAAATGTTCGTTCGATACTATCTTAGTTCTTTCTTCTGTTAATTTACCAACAGTGGCTATTGAAGAATCCCATAAAGTCTGGACTATTGCCAAATCTAAAACGGCATCACCTACTAATGCTAAAACATTCCCAGCATCGCCTGATGCTCCAAGTTCAGCAAATTCATCTTCAGTAAGAATAGCATCAGATTTTCTGTAAAGAAAGGATTTAAGGTTTTCATACACCGTCCTAATACTTGGACGAGAAAGTGCTATATATATCATTTCAGGTGTTGGAAAAACAATTCTAAATTTGTTTTCAAGCTCAGGAACTAGAGACTGATCGATTGAATTCATTCTACTAAGTAAGTATGTTAATTCTTCAATAAAGCCATCCAGTTTTCTAATTTCGCTCAAATGAGAGGGAGGTGTATTTTCTTTTTCTTTTTGTAAATGTTTAAGTAATTTTTCTGTCTTTTTTAATAATCCAATAGCATTCCATTTTAGTTTTTTTTCCAAAATTCTTGGTTCTCAACTAAAATTTTTGTTATAT
>BPTK01000202.1 GCA_023705905.1 Candidatus Heimdallarchaeota archaeon | reverse complement strand
TTTTCTTTCCAAATGCGATAATATCAGGTCTAGCTTTATCACCAAATTGATCAAGAGCCCAGAAAGTACCAGTCATTCCAGCACCTGTTTGGATTTCATCATAAACTAGCATAATATCATGAGAGTTACACATAGTTCTTTATTTCTCCAAAAATTGTTGACGGAAATGATTATCACCACCCTCTGCTTGAATAGGTTCGATGATTAGAGCAGCAATATCGTCCCCATATTTCTCTATGGCATCATGAATTTGATGACAGCTTTTCTCTTCTAACTGCATTACAGTTTCGAAATTTTCATCAAGAGGAAAAGTGATTTTTGGATTGATAACTCTTGGCCAATCCTTGAATTTAGGGAAATATTTAGTTTTTCGAGGATCGTGAGTGTTAGTTAAACTCAAAGTATAACCACTTCGTCCATGAAATGCTTGCTCAAAATGAATAACTTTAGATCCGACTTCTTCTTCAACACCTTTAGCAAAATTCTTTCTAACTTTCCAGTCAAAAGCAGTTTTAAGAGCGTTTTCAACGGCTAAGGCCCCACCAGATATCATGAAAAGATTTGGAAGAAAATCAGGTATACCTACTTTTCCAAAAGTTTCAACAAAATCACCCATTTCATCAGTATAGAAATCAGAGCAACTTGGTTTATTAACAGCTATTGTGCCTAATTTATTGATAAATTCCTTGCTTACCATGTCAGGATGGTTCATTCCAACGGGGTTGGAAGCAAAGAATGAGAAGAAATCTAGAAAAGTTTTATCAGTTTTTTTGTCATATATTCGACAACCTTGGCTTTTCTCCATATCGAGTATCAAGGGAAAACCATCAACAAGCATATGTTTCGACAATTTTTCTAATGTATCCATTTCACAATCCACCTTTTAGCGCTATAAAGTTTGAACCTTTTTAAATTGAACCCAATAGACACAGAAGTAATGGTGCAAAGATAGAGTTGTTTAAAAGAGAAAGAGAAAAATTAGCTGATATAAATACATACAAAAATAGCAAAAATATCATAAGGATAGAAGAATTAACTCTTGCAGGTAAAGGTGTTCGAATGAATAATGGTCAGAAGAATGTGCGGTCTAGCAAAAATCTTACATCAAAAAATAGGAGAAATACAAAAAGAAAACCTATTTACAAAGCTAGGGATAAAATTAGATACAGATCTGGGGCTAAACCAAATAATCGAGTTAGGGATAGTAGTAATAATGAAACCCGCAGAAGATCCCCAAGAAAAAAAGATCGATATACACAATCTGACGAAAAGGAATTTCAGCTACATAAAGCAGTTTGTGCTGCGTGTAACAAAGACACAGAAGTACCATTTAAGCCTACAGGAGTAAAGCCCGTATATTGCAGAAAATGTTACGAAATACAAAATAGTAAAAAAGATTCAATAGCAAAAAAGCCATGGCTTTCTTCTAGAAGATGATTTAATAAATATCCTTCTAATCAAAATTGATATAAAGAAAAAAAACCCTGGTGGATGGAGGAGAATTAGTGGCGAAACTCTATGAGTTGTTCTAACTGCCACCATTTCCCCTCACGGGCAAGGGGTTGCCTAAAGGCAAAAAATAGTTCTCAAGAGATATTAAAAAGAATATAGTAGTTCTCTCCGCAATTAGATAAGAAAGATTTTTAGCAAACGTTACGTGTTTTTTAATTGAAAACTATTTCAAGAGTTGAGTTATCATGACAAATCAACAAGTTCATGTTGGCTGTACGGGATTTAATTATGCTGATTGGAAAGCCAATATAGGTGGATTTTATCCTTCAGATGTGCAAAATTATGAACTTTTAGGCTATTACTCGACGCAATTTACCACTTGTGAAGTAAATTCAACTTTCTATGCTTTTCCAAAAATTGAAACCACAAAACGATGGGCAAAATTATTACCGGAGGACTTTGTTCTTACAGCAAAAATACCAAAAATAATAGCTCAGGCTGAAAACCTTGCAACAACTCAAGAAAGTTTAATCTCATTTTTACATATCATGAGTCCCTTAAAGGATAAACTTGGTCCCTTAGTCATGCAATTCTCACCTAGTTTTAACAAAACTGCAAAAACCATGGATGAATTAGAAACTTTCGTGAATTTTTTTCCACACGATGACTTTACTCTCTTATTAGAATTCAGACATAAAACTTGGTTTACTGAAGAAACATTTGATTTCCTTAATACTAATAAATTGGGAATAGTAAGCGCTTATCTTCCTTATCTCAAACTCAACTTATATGAGGAAATAAAAAGTGACAGTTTTTATCTAAGAATTATCGGATCACATAAGACGCAAACAGGATTAGGTCGACAATCCTTAGACAGAAGTGAATTAGTAGAAGAGATGGTTGGACAGCTCGCTCAAGGATTAGAATCTAACTCTAGCAAATCAGCCTATGTCTATATTAACCAGCATTTTTCAGGATACGCTCCACCTATTGCCCGTAAATTCAGGGAAATGCTCAGAAAGAAAGGATTGAGTGTAATGACACCAGAAAAAACTACTTTTAAGGGACAATATAAGCTTTCAGATTTCTTAGGGTAAAAAGGTGGAAGTTTATACCTTTATTTTCTTCCAGAATTTCTTAGCGGATTTATTGCCACCATACCCTAGCATTTTTCCTACGTGTGGCCATATAGGATTAAGAAAAGGAAAGTTCATAACAATCCAATTTGCAAATTTATGAGGCCAAGTGGGGATATGGTTATATTCACAATCAGAGATACAATTTGAGCAATCGCCACCATTCTCTAACCAGAAGAGAAAACAAGTCTCCACATTAATATACCACTTCTTAATTCCAGGATTATTGCTGGTACTATAAGTTTTGTAACTCTCATCATCATCAAAAGGAATGGAAGCGGAAGGGCATCTCTCAGCACAAGTTTTGCATGTTCGGCAGAACTTAACCACAGATTTAGCGAATTTGTAATCAGGTTTATCTGCAATTAAAGGCATGTCAGTTAATATTTTCGCAATTCTAACTCTTGGCCCATAATCACGTGTAATTAGCAAACCTTGTCTACCATACCCACCTAGTCCAGCTTCTACGGCAAGAGGAACAGAGAGTCCCAAAGTGTTTCCAGCTGGTATAGCTTCGTATCCAAGATTTTTAACGAATTTTGAAACTAGTGTTCTTACAAACGCCATTTTTGAATATCCTAAACCTGTTGCAATGCCTGAAGGCATCTTTGGAGAAGTGTTTATTGCTCCTTGATCCATTTCTACTGCAATAACTATTGCGTATTGTAGATTTTCAGGAAGTACATATTCTCTCTCCATTCTATCCTCTGAGTATATCCATTTTGGATCAAGTTTTGCTATTCCAATAAGATTTGCACCATACAATTTGGCTATTTTCTTCAACCAAGTTGTCATTTCTTTGGGGTCTTTTACCTTATATTGCTGAGGTTTTTGAACATCATAATTTACTTGTTTAACATCTGTTTTAGCCTTAACAGCTTCAACCTTCTTTTTTTCTTCTTTGGATAGTGTTTTAGATCGTTCTTCATGAAATTCTTTCATCGAAACAAGATTTTCAATTGACCAAGCAGCATCCATAGCGGCTAGTTCGATTTCTGAGTATCCATCTATCCCCAAAGCTGCTCTTTCTAATGCTTTTCCATAAATCGGTTTCTTATATCCCTGAAAACTTTCATCCCAAATTCTTCGGTTAAAAATAGTTTTCTTCTCGCTATATCTTCCAAAAACTGTTTCATCGATCGTGAAAACACTTTTATCTTCTTGTTTAGTTTTAGAAGTTTTTTCCGATTTCAGTTTTGAAGAAGTTTCTTTTTTGCCAACACCAATTGTAGTTTCTATTGCATTTAGTGGACAAGCATAAACGCATTGCAGACAATTTATGCAATTCTTCTTTATTATGAGTGCTTTATTTTCCTTAATCTCAATTGCTAATTTACCTTTCTTATTCTGAGGACAAACATTCACACACTCCAATCCACAGGAATTCGGATCACAAATGTCTAGTATAATAGGGATACTCATTGTTTTGGTAGTATAACTCTATAATATAAGTTTTAGTGTGATATTATGTAACTAATCACTGCTTTGAGAGGAAGTAATCATCCCCTCTGCGAAGGACTTTTTTATGAAAAACAAGTTTCTCAAGATTAGCTTCAATGGAATTCCTTGTCATTCTTTGCCATGAGGGTAATTCTGCACTAATAAGCTCCTTTGCAATTTCATCTACTTGAGTTTTACCAGATTTGAGATGCTTTAAAATCGATTTTTCTGACCATTTCATCCTTTTTAGATTGAGCGATATTGAAGCTTTCACATCTGTTATTATGTTCCCATGACCTGAAAGTCCAAAACGAGCAGTATATTTCTTCAACTTATTTATGCTTTTAAATAAATCGTCAAAGGAGTTATGGTAAGGACCAGGAGTGTTAATTAGTGTTTTATGTAGTGTCGAACCTGTAAATAAGATACCTCTGGAATCCCATAAACCTATACAACCAGGAGAGTTACCAGGTAAATCTATAACTTCCATAAACCAGTTACTCATTCCTGCAGGTTTATAGGTACCTAACGGAATTTTATCACCATCCCTTACTAACTGGTTAATCACGCATCCTTCCCGTTTCATAATTTTTGCAGCTGAGGGAGAAGCGCAAATTGGGAAATCGTATCTTTTTTTAAGTTCTAGAACTTGATTACAATGATCAGCATTTGCACTTGTTAAAATGATACCCTCAATTTCATTGATATGGGCATCGATAAAACTTATAAGATTCACAATATCTGACACACTATTTGCTCCAGGATCAATAATATATTTGGTTTCATCACCGATAACATAAATATTGGTAGTATGAAAGGGAGGCAAAGTCAAAGCTGGAGTCATGAACTTCCAGATATATGGTAGAATTTGGTAGTGTACAGATTCATCATTTTCCAATGTTGTCACTCGACTACGAGCTGCTTCTATTAGTTTCATTTTTTTATCCGTAATTAAATGTATAAGAAAAGCAAAAAAAGGATGGAACAATTCCTTAGGTTTTTCGTAAAATTTCTTAATCTGTTTAGTCGAAAACCATCGGGATTTAGTTTCTAACCTAAGTCTAGGATTAATATAAATCGTTGATTTATTGATAAGATTTATTCTTTTAAAAATGCTTCTTCCTGCAGATACGTATATGTATTGTTTAACATTGAAAATATTCTTCCCATCATCGATTGTCTCAAAACCAGATGGGATCATTGAATGGAGATAAACGCTTAATAGATCTGGATCTAAATTCCGTATACGTTCATAAACATCCTGTTTGGTTTTACCAGCTTGCTCTTCTTCAAAAGGTGAAAATAGATTTCGTTCAAGCATAAGTCGAACTGCTGTAAGTCTAGATTTCATATCATCAATAATATTACCTAATTTATCGTAAAGGAATGAATAAACTTCTTGATCATCCTTGTTGATAGCACCAGCAATAGGAGTCCAAGTATCTGGAAAAATAGGTATTTCTGAGCTTCGTTTAACTAGGTAAAAGTAAGGTTGATTGTTCTTTACTTTGAAAATGATTACGGAAATTGCCCCATATTCCACCATTGTTGTGCAAAGATTTGGATGCCATTTATAAGTTATTTGCACCAAAAATGTTAAGCAGAAAGAAAGGATAAGATCTAGAGTTTCTCAACATCATGTGAGTCAGATTCAGATCTTCCAGCAGAAGTAATTTGAATGAATTCAGCATTGTTTTGCATTTCCTTTATATTTTTAGCTCCACAATAACTGATGCCACTTCGCAATCCACCTACTAATTGCTCGATAACTTCTACTGCTGAACCTCGATAAGGCACCATTGCTTCAACACCTTCAGGAACAATGCTTCCTAAATCAAGTTCATCAAAAGAACCTTTCTTTCTTGATTCTCTACCTAAAGAAGCACCGAGACTTGCCATACCACGGACAACCTTATACCTTCTGCCTTGACGTAGAATTGACGATCCTGGGCTTTCCTCTGTTCCAGCAAACATTCCTCCTATCATAACAGTAGAAGCTCCAGCAGCTATGGCTTTTGTGAGATCTCCGCTTGTTTGAACACCTCCATCAGCAATAATTGGAACATCATATTCATTGGCTATTTTTGAACAATCCATAATTGTTGTAAGTTGAGGTACTCCAGCTCCAGTAACGATTCTTGTTATGCAAATTGATCCGGGGCCCACACCTGCTTTGATACCATCGCAACCAGCTTCAATCAATTCTTGAGCTCCTTCTTTTGTTGCCACGTTACCAGCAATAAGCTCTACATCACCAAAGTTTTTTCTTATTTCTTTTATTGTATTTATAGCAAAATCAGAG
>BPTK01000201.1 GCA_023705905.1 Candidatus Heimdallarchaeota archaeon | reverse complement strand
TTAGCAAAAAACATCAAATCAATTTCAATGTCTTTCGCTTGTTCTAATCTAGATTCAGTAATCTGTACATATGCTTCTTCATAAAGCGTCATAATTTGTTTTGTCATTTTTGAAGTGCCATTAGTTAGGAAGTCTACATCTTCTTCGGTGTATTGTAACCAAACAGCAATACCTGCAGCCATAGTAGCGTCTGTGTTAAAAATAATCTTAAGATAGGGATAAATATCTTTGATGAATATTCTTGTAGAGCAATGAAGAGATTCTGTGCTCTTAGTTGCTAGTTGCTTCATTTTTGCAGTTTTTCCCCTCAATCTTCCCATTAAAGCCCAATAACTTGGAAAACTAAATTTCGTATATTTGAAAGATGATTGTTTTACAAGATTAATAGAGGAGATCAGTATAAAGAAATACTTCAAGAAAATCCAATTTTGTTTGATGTAGCACCGTTGCAAATATGTATCAGCTTCAGCAATTAACTCATAAATGTTGAAAAGTTCAGTAGGATTTGCTGCTTGCTTCCAAGCATGTTCATAAACATAAATTAGTAGTTCTCTATAATCCACATCAACCCCATCGAGAGCGCGTTTTACCTCCCCATAATCTTTAGCAGAGAAGATATTTGTTAAAGCTGCATCCAAACTGTGTTTCTGATTTCTTGGTGAAAAAATCACCTCTAAATCTTTTGTACCAAAAGCAACACCCTCTAAATCATTGATTGCAGAGCGAGCGTCTCCACCAGAGTTTTTTGTAATTGCAATTAGCACTTTTTCATCTATGTCAAAATTCTCTTTTTCTACAATCTTTTGCAGTAGAAGCAATATTTCTTGCTCTGTGAGGCTTTTAAATGTTATAACTTTCATTTTCCTTTTTGCAGCTTTCAAAGATTTTGCTGAAGGATCATTTGCTGTACATATTATTGGAATTTTAGCTTTATCTATAGCTCTTGCTAGTGCTGGCCCTCCTCCACGATCTTCATTTCCAAAAAGCCCATCTGCCTCATCCACTAAAATTAATTTCCTAACCCTAGCGCCTTGAAGTACAGTCCCTTCAGTTGAAGATAGACCAATTAGTCGTTCTACAGCAGCTTTGTTTCTCTTATCACTTGCATTAACTTCTACAAACTCATAATTGTATTTGTTGATTAAGTAATATACAACACTTGTTTTACCTACGCCAGCAGGACCTGCAATCAGAACAACCTTCTTTTTTTGCGTGTTCCATGTTATTAACCAATCTTCAAGTTCTTGAACTAGGGTTGAGTTTCCAATGAAATCCTCAAAAACTCCTGGTCGGTACTTTTCTACTAAAGGTATTGCTTGAATGTTGGTTTGAGAAGCCATCCTAGTCAGTTATGAATTCTATATTTCAATATAAAAAACATATGCTTAAGCGGGGAAAAAAGAGATCTTTTCTCCCAATATTGATTATTCCTTTGTATCATTACTCGAATCTTTGCTACTTTTATCCTTACTTTTCCGGAATAGCATTTTGCCTAAAATTCCTCCTGCTATTCCTCCTGCTAGACCGACTATTGGTATAAAGATGAATGAACCAACAACTAACGTAAAAAAGAAAACAACAAAGAACGAACCTGTAAAACCTGCAATGGAAATATCCAGAGCATCAATCATAATAGAAAATATCAGATCCAGAAAAACAAAAGATAACATAGCAGACCATGCACCCGACCTTAAACCTCCTCGAGAAGCTAATCCGCCAGCAAAAGAACCAATAAGCCAGATCGCTAGAATAAGGATATACATTCCTGTATGACTAAAAGGAAAACCATCAGGAATTTCAGAAACATAAGGCGCAATATCAAATATATCAGGTAAATCTATGGGCAAAAATATATTTACAACTAGAAGTGATAAAAGTCCCACTGCAAAGTGACCACTTGAACCATATAGATTAACCATTTCTCGATTAAATTCTACCAACCCAGGTTGATCAAATGTTGGCCACAATAGAAATATTAAGAGAAGAACAACAATAGTACAAGTAACAAAACCAATGAGAGTTTTCCATATATTTCTGAAGAACATTTTACTCAGAAAAAAGTAGTAATTTTACTATTTAGATGTTTGCATTTACAGCAGCAGTACTATTTTGTGACAAAAATAAAAAAAATGCTAAAAAAGAATCGAGAGACAGGTTAAAGCTCCTTGACATTTTTCAAACTCACTCATTTCTAGAGAAATAACTTCAAATCCTGCTTCAATTACAATGTTTTGAGCATAACTGAAGTTTTTAGACATGATTACTGTATTGTCAACTGATAAACAATTAACTGAGTAACTTTCTTTCTTAGGAATTACTAGAAGGTCAAATTCTTGCAAGAGAGGATGATCAACATATTCATCACTAATAATCATCATATTATTACCTAAATATTTCATGTAACTTTTGAGATGAACGATATTGGGATTGGTTATAGTGTCTACCTTAACTTGCAACCATTCTTCCATTTGTTTAGTTCCAAGTTCATTTGTTCTTTGAGTTATGCCACAAATCAACCTATCAGGAAGATGTAAGGCATCTCCACCTTCAAGAGTAGCAGGTTCTGTTGCTCGTTTTATTGTGAAGTATTCCTTTAGGGCTTCTTCTACTTCTTTGTCTTCACCACGACGACTTTGAACACCCATTCTTGTAATAAATGCTTTATTTCCAACAACTACTGCAGTATCTTCGACGAAACAAGAATCAGGATACTTTTTCTTTGGAGGAAGTTTGATCAGATCAAGACCAAGACTAGATAGTACATCACAATAATTGACATGTTGCTGCATGGCTTTTTCAAGATTCACAGTATGGTGCAATGGATGCGAAGAAACGCATTGTGTGAAACCCAAACTAGGCTCTCGTACTATCGCTTTTTTGATTTTCATCTGAATATCATTTTTCCATTATAAGATTAATTTATATATCTCTCCATTATAGAAAAATGTATGGTGCTTATCGGTCAAACAATTCAAACTCACAAAGGGTTGGAATGTGAACATTTAATCAAATTTGCAAAAACTTTAGGTATAGAATCCTGTGAGTTAAATCCACAGGGCGTGAATTTTGATAATCTTGATAGCGTTATAGAAGCTGTAGGGGATATGATAACAACTTTTCATCTTCCAGTAGATGAAATAGATGGATATGACTTTTCTTTTCCTGAGAAACAAAAAGAGATTGATGAAGTTATTAAACTAGTTAATGAAAATATAGACAAATTAAATATTATAGTTGCAGTATTTCATCCAGTTGAGCATCAAGGGGAATATGAAACGTTAGTTAAGAATGTCAGTCAACTAAAAATCCCTGTGGTTGTAGAGAATGTTATGAGCAGAACAGATGAAGATTTTCTCGACTATTATAATAAATTGAAAAAAGATCTAGGGAAGCAGCTGAAAGGTTGGTTATTTGATGTAGCTCATTCATACATTCAAAATGGCTCGGAGACATATCTAGATCTACTTGATAAAATGCCATTTGATGAGTTAGAAGAAATTCACTTCTCAGACTGTAATGAAGGTGAAGATTCACACTACTCCTTTGGATCAGGGGTATTGCCAATCAAATACATATTGCAAAACATAAAGGAAAGAGGGTATAGAAAAATAATAGTTAACGAGATAGATGCTCATCCAACAATTTGGGATGCAATTAATTCATATAAATTGGTTGCAAAATATTTCAAAAAGAGTCTGTACATAAAAGTTGCACTTAGAAAACTAATATTCAAACCAATAATTATAAGAAAACTCAGAAAAGCCAACATCGATATCTAAAAAGTAACTACCATATTAATTTACAACTGACATTTAGGGCAATAAAAAGAACTTCTTTTATTTTGTACAACTCTCCTTATTTCACTTCCACAATTACTACATTTTCCCCCTTTTTTCCCATATACTTTATGCCAATTCTGCGCTGATCCCTCTCCCCCATCAGGAGTTCTGAATGAGTCAAATGTGCTTCCCATATATTTCACTGCTTTGTGGAGTGTTTTTGAGATAGCATAGCCTAGTCTGCTCCGCTCTTTATTTGTCAATGATCTTACCAATCGCATGGGATTAATGTTTGCTAATGCCAAAGATTCTGATTTGTAGATATTTCCTATTCCAGCGACTAATTTCTGGTCAAGAAGAACAGAACCTATCTCGCGGTTTGCATAATTTTTCTTATTTATTCGTAGAAGAAATTCATCTAAAGGAAAAGCATCTAAAAGTCCATCTATGCCCATCTTACGAATTGGATGATGCTGAAGCACAGAATTATAGTTTTCATAAATTTTGAATTGACCAAAATTTCTCATGTCATAAAAAACTACATTTGGTAATGTATCAAAATCAATTAACACCTTTGGGTGTGGAGGTAAAATCTGGTCTTTCTTCTTTAATAGAAGCCAGTTACCAGACATCCCCAGATGATTCAGTATAACCTCTTTCTTATCAAACTTAAAAATCAGAAACTTTCCAATCCTTTCAATTTCGTCTATTTGATGTCCGTTGAATTGATCAAATTGAATTTGTTTATTTTGATATTTTTGATACTTTTGGGAAAATTCAGTTAGAATGATTCTTTGAATTTTTCTCCCTACAATCGTTTTCAAAGAACGTCTTACGCATTCAACTTCTGGTCCTTCTGGCATCTAATTAGCTCCTTGATATTATCAATGATTTGTTTTTTCTTTTTTGTGTATTAATTTCGAAAATTGTTATGTCGTTTCGTAGTTTGATTTTCTTTATAAAATAATTATTCTTTAGCATAATTCTTTATTCTCATTCTTAAAAAGTCTTATAAATCTGGTTTATTACTTTTTTCAAAAGTTAAAGATAATACTCCGACACTCGAGTGTGATTAAAATGAGCAAAGATTTCAGAGGAGTAACAATAGATAGACGCATTGATTTAAGAGGCAAATCTATTGTCCGCTATGAAAAACATGGGAGGCGTTATGAATTACTTGTTAATCCTGAACCAGCTTGGTTATTTGTCCAAGGCGAAGAAGTGGAAATCGATGACATCTTTGAAGTGTATATTGTCTATGAGAACATTTCTCGTGGAGTTAAATCTACACAAGATGATTTGAACGTAGCTTTTGAAGGATTAACCGAGAGAGAAATAGCTATTAAGATTCTTAAAGAAGGTAAATTACAGTTAACATTAGATCAACGAAATGAGATCCTAAAAGATAAAAGAGTTGAAATAGTAGATTTTATTCACATTCACTGTATTAACCCACGTGAAAACACACCAATTCCAAAAGATAGAATTGAAAATGCAATTCTTGATTTAGGTGTTAATATTTCATACAAAGATGATGTAAAAAGTCAGGCATTAGAGGTCATTGATTTATTGAAACCAATTATGCCTATTAGACTTGAAACAGCAAAATTAGCTGTAAAGATTCCCCCAAGTTTTACTGGATCGTTGTATGGTTTTGTAATTTCTGCTGGAAGTCTTGTTCAAGAAGAATGGTTATCAGATGGCAGTTTAGCCGTTGTTGTTAATATTCCCTCAGGAACTCAAGCTGATTTCTTAGAGCAAATTACATCTAGAACAAAGGGCAAAGCTCAAGTTAAAGTCTTGGAAAGAATGTCGGAATAGAAAAACAGAACGGTGATATTACATGTCTAAAATTGTAGCAAAGAATCATGCGATAGTTATACCAGGTGATCTTTTAGCTGAGGGACCAATTAATTTTGGAGAAGGAATTGTTAAAAGAAATGGTGAATGTTACGCCTCAGTAGTTGGTTTATTTCAGGATAAAGGTGATTTTATCCAAGTTAAAGCACTCAGAGGAAAATACATTCCTCGGCCTGGTGATCTAGTTATAGGAAAAGTCATAGAAGTTAGCTTAACAAGTTGGATTGTTGACATAGGTTCGCCATTTACAGCAATACTTAGTGCCAATAATGCGACCGAAAAACGCTTCGACCCAGTTAAGGATGATGCTAGAAAAATTTTCAATCTAGGTGATATTATTCTCACAAAAATTGCAAGTTTTGATAGAACACGAGATCCCATGCTAATCACAAATGAAAGAGGATTAGGAAAACTAAGAGGGGGGCGATTAATTGAAATAGAAGCCTCTCACATACCCCGTGTTATTGGTAAAAAGGGTACTATGATCAATATGATCAAAAGATTGACTAGGACCCAGATAATCACTGGCCAGAATGGAAAAATATGGGTTAATGGGAAGAAGGTAGAAGATGAAGTAAAAGCAATTCAAGCAATAAGAAAAATTGAGTTAGAGGCTCATACACAAGGTTTGACTGATAGAATTCGTGATATGATATCAGAAGACCAACAAAAAATTTAAGGTGATTATAATGGCCGGAGACAGAACTGTAAAACTCATAGATGAGAAAG
>BPTK01000200.1 GCA_023705905.1 Candidatus Heimdallarchaeota archaeon | reverse complement strand
GAATAAAAAAGGACTAATTTTAATATTCTTTTTTGTTGCATCAACTGTTAGCGCACTTACTATTGTAAATGCAGAACAATCTAACAACAAAGTTGAAGTTAACCTTGATTACGTTCCATCTGCGCAAGTCGATATGGGCTCAATTTTTGTCGAATTCGACACCAGATATGTTAAAAACAGTCAAGTATTTACAACACAAGATATCATAAGTTTCTCATTCTTTTATGATGTTTGTGTTCTTTCTTGGGCAGGAATTTTTTCAACAGGTAACGGTTATCAAACCGATTCTTGGGCTCAAGATGCCGTAAATAATCCCGCAACTTGGAACTATACTGTGGAACCAATATATTGGAAACACAATGTTACAAGATTCGCAGGTGCTTTCAACTTAATGTTAGACGACTATGACCTAGGACTATCTAATTTCTATATAGATGAAGATAATGGGAATTATCAATCTATTGCTTTAGAATTAGACGTCGGATGGCATTATCTAACAATTGTTGCAACAGAACTTGTATCCGATGGCAATCATACTGAATGGCATTGGGAGTACGCAAAAGATGAAACATTTTTCTACGTAGCTGAAACAAGAGATTTTGTTGCTCCTACCATAAAAACAGCTTATAATGAGGTAACATTGATCGCTAACGCTGTTGATTCTGAAGATCTAGGACAATATTATACTATTGACGGCTGGTTATCTAATCCAAGACCAGTTGCAGAAGCTACAGGCGAAAAATATCAGACAGCTGTAGAAGGTGTAAAAGACGGCGTTATCACAAGCCAAGCAGAAGTTAACTATAACGCTTCTAATACTGACTTAAACCCAGCATTCGTTCAATGGGGACCCTATGGTTTCATGTGGGGAACAACATATGCTAATTGGACTGAAATGGGACCAAACACATATATGTGGTGGGTAAGTGAAGGCGCATTCGAGTATAAAGACTCTGGAGTTGATACACTACCTCTAAACTTAGGACAAAACTTTGTGTTCTTCAGTTTATTTGGTTTCAAAGCAGACGATTTTGTTCAATATTATGCTGATGCTTATGGTCTAGATCCAGTCGGTGTAGTAGGCTTTGGACATGATATGGCAGTCATTCGTATCTTCGTTGGTGAACCAGAAACAGCTGGATTCGGCTTCGGCATACTTATAAGTGTCTCAATGCTCGGGCTAGTAGCCGCACTAGGAATAGTGCGAAGGAGAAAATAAAAGAAATATTGGTGATATTAAAATGAAGAAAAAAACTATATTTTTTACAATTCTCATTCTTTCTAGCTTAGTAGCTATGAGTGCATTAAATGCATATACCTCACAGGCAGCAGTTGAACCCGTCGCAAACTTAGTCTTCAAGACTAACGGCGGTGGTGTCCGACCTGACTACGGTCTTTACATAGCACAATACCTCAGAGAGATAGGAATTGAAGTAGAAGTTAAAGTCGAAGAATGGTCCGTTTTCGTTGGAACATTGATGTTAACTAGAGATTTCGATATAGGTGTAGTCGGTTTATCCGGCGGTGGAGCCTCACCAGACATGTACGATGTATATGGTGAAACTGGTTCACTTAACTTATTCGGAATGAATGCTGAAATGCCATACGGAAATGAAAGCGAGAACATGCAAATCGAAGGTGTAACAATGACTGACATTGAAGCCAGACAACAGTGGTATTATGATTGGCAAGAATTAGTAATGGATAAGATAGTTCCTATTTTACCATTGTTTGCTCCAAGATCATACGTTGCTACATGGGCAAACACACTCGGTTATGATGCTCGTTGGGGAATTATTGATTCCTTACCATACATCGAATACGATGGTTTCCACGCTGGTCAAGTTGCACTGGACGAATTCAGTGTAGCAGACGCTAATTGGAGAGATTTAAATCCTCTACAAACAGACGATACATCCAGTTCTTTCATATTCAGCTTAATGGCTGAAAGTATTATTGGTTGGAGTCCCGATTTAGCCCCACTCAAAACTTCATTAGTTGAAGATTGGACACAAATTGACGAATTCCACTACAAATTCACTATGAGAGACGATGTTTATTGGAACCCCTCATACAACGTTACAGGCAGAACTGCTAGTTCTGACCCACTTGATCCAGCGACCACACCATTAATGGAAGGTCTATTTGACGGATCCGTTAGCGATGGTACAAATCAACAAGTCACAGCTAAAGACGCAGTCTTTACTTACCTTGCTTGGTCAAACGATTTAGTCAGTGAAAGTCCAACTTATCATCAATGGATATCAAATTGCTATGTTGACCCAGTAGATGAACTGTCTTTCCACATTGAAATTGATGGAAATCCAAACACACCAGCTGTTGAAAATTACGTCGACTTCTGGGCTAGACTACCTTGGGAAATTATACCAGAATTCTTCTTGAATTCATCTGAATCAGATGTTACCTACACTTATGGTAATGCACAATGTACCGGTCTCTATGATGGTATTTTATACACTGATCAATGGGTCGCTTACAGTACTTCCGCGTTTGGTTGTGGAAAATACATGTTAGATTACTATATCAGGAACTCCGTTACTGTTCTCCAAGCCAGTCCATTTTGGCATGGTCTTGGTGTCATTGACGGAACTGAACAAGATCTAGACATCGCAACATTCAATGTTCGTGTAATCCCTGATATTTCAGCAGAATTAGCAGAATTCAAAGCTGGAAAATTAGACTGGACTGGTTTAACCGCATTCCCCAAAGACAGACAGCAAATGCAAGCTGATGCAAGGTTTGTAATACAAAGCTACATGGCCGCCTCTATGACTTTCATGTTCTACAACATGAGAAGACCTTTTGTTGGTGGTACTGATAACAATGTATATCTTACAGCTCCTGGTAAAGAGGAATACACTAAAGGTTGTGCAGTTCGTAAAGCAATGAGTTATGCAGTAGATCGTGACGAAATGAACCAGGTTATTCATGATGGTGAGTACTTACTTGCCCACAGTGTAATCTATCCATATACAGCATTCTACTACTACAACGACATTATCAAATACACACGCGATCTTGATGCAGCAGTCGATTGGTTATCCGCAGCTGGATATGATATCACAGTGGACCCCTCTCCTGTTCCAATCTTTGGTATTTTAGCCGCTATCGGTGCAGCATCATTTGTAGCATTGTACAAAAAGAAGAAATAATTTTTCTTTTCTTTTTCTTTTTCTTTTTAATACTTATCAAAAAAGCAGATATTAATTGTCTATTTTTAACCTCTGTAAATAGAACCTTCTGAAGATAACCTTGACTGAACATGAACAATCGTGGAGCTGACAAAAACTTTTTTTTGAATATTTTATGATGAAGAAAGAACGTCGTTATGAAACATTGTTATACTTACCAGAGGCTGTCTGATTTGACTGTCGTTCAAATGGGACTCCTCGTGTGCGATGAGGAGAAGGAATCAATAAGAAGAAATGTATCAAGAAGAGAAGCAATATTATGGCCAACATTTTTTGATTGTTGACTCGCTGTCCACAATTATTACAAGGAGCACATCATGCTAACCAGACTAATGTGCAAGCATACCTCCATAACCATAATGAGTTGTACTGGTGTGATATGGGATACTTCATCTATTCGATTACTTTCTCTTTTTGTTTGTTAAAGATTATTCTTCTATCTTCTCTTTTTCTGATAGGTAAAATGGCTGTATTTTCACTCTAAATGATGAACGGTATAATTATCGTAGCTATCCCAAGATAAACTGAGATTTTGATGAGAGGTGATACGTTCTTTATTTTTTCAATGATGTTATTGCCACTTCTTTTCTTAAGAATGAAAATTTGATTACTTCCTCTTGTTGTTACATATAGAATGAAGAGTATAGTAACTATAGACATCAATATGTGAAAAGAGACGAACATCCCAAAATCTAATATTCCTCCATCATATGACCAATACGCTATGAAATAGTTAATGGTTATGATAATAGGCGTATAGAGAACAGACGAAAAAGGAACAGAGAGGACTTTGTCAAGGATTACTTCTCCTGTAGATGCTTCAAATTGATAATCACATCTAGGGCATGTGTGCATCCTAAAAGCATTTTTCTTACGTTTAGGTTTAAGATAGCCACAATATGGACATTTCATCGTAATCTCTCATCGTATTTTGTAACCCTTATAAAATTGTTTGTCTTTTTTGCTTTCGATAAAGAATTCCCAGTAGAGGAAACACAATAATTAACCCTAACCAGTACAAAGATGATTTATCTGTTGGAATACTATTTTCATCATTAGGATCAGAACCGTTTTCAACCTCTTCACCATCGCCATACCCATCCCCATCCGAATCAGGATTAGAAGGATCACTTTCATGAATATCTACTTCTTCAACATTAGTTAACCCGTCTCCGTCGTGATCAGCTTCAGCGTCGCTCATCAATGGATTAGTATAATAACGTTTTATTTCATCTCCATCAAGAAGTGTGTCCCCATCTGTATCTGGATTTCCTGGGTCACATCCCCAGTTTTTTTCATCTAAATTGCCAAGATTATCTTCATCATAATCCTGGAACGCATCATCAGGATTAGTTGGATCTAGAAAATCATATAGAATTTCATAGTCATCTGAGAGTCCATCCTCATCTGTATCTGAGGAAAGTAAATTGGTGCCATAGATATTTATCTCCTCCCAGTCACCGATCCCATCGAAATCAGTATCAGGATTCTCTACATTTGAATGATAATAATCAATTTCTTCTATATTAGAAATCTTATCTCCGTCTGTATCTCGGTCAGTATCGGAAACTAATGGATCTAATAGATACTGATTAATTTCATCACCATCACTTACAGTGTCCCCATCCGAATCATTATTGTACATGTCTGTCCCCAATATCTCTTCCTCATGATCCCAAAGACCATCGGCATCTTGATCGAAATTTGTTGTATGTGTAGAAGAACCGAAAATATCTACCCAAGGCATTAACCCATAATCATTTGTTTCTTCTATGAAAATTATTCCTCTTTGGCTTAGATGAACAATCTCTACTTCTTTATCATCATCTATATCATAAATTAATGGTGAGATATCGTTTGAATAGGGAAGCCAACTATCTATTCTTTTCTTGATTGTTCCAGTATGTTCCAAGATGTAAACGTAAATACTGTTGGTGATTACAATCTCTGGATAATCATCTCCATCTATGTCTCCTACTGCTGGAGTGCCATAAAAGTTCCCCCCACCGTAAAACGAGAAAACTTCCTCTAATTCTTCACGGACCTTGAAAACTGATAAACCATTTGATGTATACTGGATAACCTCTTTTTTTCCATCATTATCTAGATCATAAGCAATTCCTTGCACTGTATCATAAAGAGAAATTAAGATGGGTGCAACCCATGTTTTATTTGTGTGAGGATCGAGTGATATTCCATATATATAGCTGATTGTAGAAGCTGCAAAGAGTTCCATCTTACCATCGTTATCAAAATCATCTACAATTGGCATCTCTCTTATCCATTCATCATCTTCTTCTTCTGGATAAGTCAGTGCTAGGTTTCGAGGAAAATTTTCCACTAAACTGCCATTTTGGTTCCAAGCGTAGATCATTCCAGTGTCTGTACAAACGATGATATCCAATTCATCATCATAATTGATGTCCTCCACTACTGGTTGGTTGAAATTTACAGAATCGTTTACTTGCATAGGCCAATTGGTAATATTGTTACCTTCACTTGTAAGATAGAAGACATATCCATCTCTACGAACTAAAATAATTTCTTTATCTCCGTTATTATCCATGTCGTGAAATATGGTTCCAGCAACAAAATAACCTGGCAATGTGAAACCAAAGGGCAAGTAAATGTCACCATTTTCAGTAACAATAAAAAAAGTTTCTTGAGGATTTTCTCCAACTAATTCGGTGTAGCGAAAAGCAATCCCCTCATCAGGGTCACCGGGTAGACTTACTTCTCCTAGAATCTCAAAATTTGCTGCGTTCCAGTAAAGTTCTAATGGCCATCCTGAGACTATTTTTTCATTCCGAATAAGGAAAATCGCTTTCCCTACACTCTCTTTCATCGTTCCAACTACAACTGTTTCCAGAACTTTGTCATCATTAAAATCAAGAATTAATGGAGCATATGAATAATCATAATCAGTAGGTAAGAAAATCTGTCTACTTTGATCTTCTGTGTATATTTTTTTTAATGATTCTGAAAAATAATCCTCCTCGTTCACAAGAGATGAATCTACTTGTGTTTGATTTAACGTTGTAGAAACAAATAATACAAAGAGTGCGAAAAACAACATACTTTTCTTTCTAGCAGATACCGATTTTATCATAATAATCCCTTTACTAACACTTCAGATTCCTTTATAAACAGATTTCACTTACATTCTATTC
>BPTK01000199.1 GCA_023705905.1 Candidatus Heimdallarchaeota archaeon | reverse complement strand
GACGTTTACAGAAAAAAATAGCATGTTGTTTCACTTGAATTCTTTTTGATTTTCTAAAAAAACTATAATAAGATTAAAAATACATTGTGTATTCTTTAGCATATAATCTCCTTTAACTGGTGTACCTTATGAGAATGTACGAAGCTGCAGAATCATTATCTGATGAAGATATAAACAAAAACTTAGATATATTGCTAAAACTATCAGCCTTAAAGGCATCCAAAATGTTTGAAAACTTAGATATTTACAACATTCTTAACCGCCCTAGATCACCTGAAGAAATATTTCATATGTCCAATTTCAGTACTTTGCAAGAGGAATTCGTTAGAATATTTGATTTACTAACTTACAACGAATTATTAACAAAACAAGGAGAATTTTACGCTGAAAATCCTAGAAGAAAATTCCTAGAAGAGTACATGGAGAACGATATAAAAGAATTTGATAATGATCTAATTACAAATTTCAACTCGTTATTTGACCGCCTTGGATCTATTTATGAATCCATACTAAAAGGAGAGTCAAGCAAATTACAAGAAGTTGATCTAATAAATGCACTTGATTCCATATTGGGTTCAGAATATTTCTTTCAATTACGAAGTTTATTCTTCAAGACAATATCTCAACGAATGTCATTATTTTTCTCTAAAGATAAACTGACTTTTCTTAATTGGGGAAATGGTTCGGGATATGATGCTTTACACTTAGCTGATTTCTATAGACACAATGTCAAAATTATCAGCATAGAACCACCAAACTCTCTTTACAGGTGTCAAGTTCTGCAAGATTTATACGAAATTTATAATGTTGAATTCATAGAGTTTGATGATTTCAAAGCAAATCAAATGGCAAATTCTGTAGATCTTGTTGTGGGAACAAGTTTCTTATTCAAAGATGATTTAATGAAATTCATCAATGTAAGCAAAGTTGTTTTGCACGATGATGGTTTTTTAGCTTTACCTCTTATTAGAAAACTTTCTCTGTCTTTTGACTGGATAATGGGTGTTTACAACCCCTACTATTTCAATCTAGAAAGAAACTCACTTATTGCTAAATTAAAGCATTATGGGATTTCAAAATTAAAATACATTGGATTAGATGAAAGTTTTATTTTGATGCAAAAAATATAGAAGAAGAATAAATTACTTCTTCTTCTTTTCAGTATCTATGTTGGTTCTCTTAACTAATTCAGGAACAACTTGTAGAAATGGTAAGATTGCATTAGCTATCGATGAGAAGGCGTCGTCTTTGCTACCAGTTACAATCATCTTATCTATTTCTAAATTCTGATAAATCTCTGGAAGTTTCTCTATAATCATTTCTTGGAATAGACGAGAATCTGATTTGTTTAAAGCTTCAATTCTTCTAAGAATACCCTCAGCTTCAGCCATTTTTGCCTCACGGATAACTGTAGCTTCACCTCGAGCTCTTGATTCAATTTCGAATTGTTTAGCTTCGGCTAATTTTTTAATTTTATCAGCTTCAGCAGAAGCTTCTATCTTAATCTTTGTTTGATAAGTTTGAGCTTCTACTTCTGTTCTCCTTTTCTCTAGTTCTTGAACCTGAATGTCTTTCTCTTTCTCCTTAGAGTCTACATCCATACCAACTTCTTGTTGTTCAACACCAACTTTTCGACTTACTTCAAGATCTCGTAACTTTGTTATTTCTTCCATTTCAGCATTCTTTAGTCTAGCAAGTTTCTCTTGTTCAATTTTCATTATAGCACTGACATTAGATTTTAGATCAGGATCGATGATCTCAATCTCTCTAATTTCACATGATTCGATAACTAGACCCCAGTCTCTAGTTAATGTGTGTAACTCTTTAGTTACAGCTTCTATGATCGCTTGTCTATCTCTTATGATCTTTTCTAGTGCCATATTTGCACATGCAGTTCTTATAATACTTTCAGCTGCATTCTTGATGATTTTCTCAACGTGTGCTTGTGAAGCGGTATCCCATGAAGTACGTGAGAATGCTACTTCAGGATCAACAACACGCCAGAAAATGAACGCAGTTACACTAATTTCTTGAAATTCTCTTGAAACCACTTTTTCTTTAGCTTCTAAAAATGTAGACTGGGTTGTCACAGGTATCACTCTGACTTCATCTATAAGTGGAATAACTACTGCTTTTCCTCCTATCCCTGCTTTGATGACTCTCCCATTCCGAAAGTGTATCATGTATGTATCCGAAGTAAATTTCCGATAACGACTTGCATAGAACAGCAAGAATAATATAGCAACACCAACGATTCCAATAACTATCCAAACAATAACCATTGTTATTTCCATTCTTCTTCATACCCTCTGTTTTCTGTGAATTAAAATTAGTAACGGTTGCTTTTTAAGGTATCCAAACGTCTGTATTTAGTAAAATGAAGTAAAAATGTTTTTTGCAATACAAAGAAGAAGCACTATACAACAATCAGATTACATCAACAAGGTATACTCTATTCTTTACGGCAACAATGCGAACCTGTTCCTCACGCTCAAATCTCTTGAAATGGTCAAAGCTTTTTGCATTTAGTTTCTGTAATCCCATACCTTCTCCAAGATCAACATGGATAATACCTCCCCTTGAATCCACAGGGACGTAAATTATTGCAACCTTGCCTACTAACTGAACGCCTCGTATAATTGGTTTGACAGTTGTAGCTGAAATTTTCTTCCAGATATTTGTGATAGCTAGTGCTAGTAGAAAAGGTGAGACAATTATCACAATTATTCTGAATATCCTTATTCCAATACTTTCCGAACTAATTTGTAGTGTTGATACTCCTAAAATTCCGAACATAAGGAAATAAGTAGACATTAGCAAAAATATCGGGGCAGTTGTATGAGTGACGTCCTTGAAACCATCAGCTTGTACTTCAGTAACATCTCCAGCATAATCCCCTGATAAATCAAAATCCTTCCCGGAAATATCATGGTCTATTGACACATCATGGTCTATTGACACATCATGGTCTATTGACACATCATGGTCTAACGATATTTCGTGTTCCAAAGAGATATCATGGTCTCCTGAAATGTCGTGATCACCGGATAGGTCATGATCCATTGACACATCATGGTCCCCTATACCTAAAGCATGAGCTAGACTTTCCAAATTTAGAACAACTGATAATAAAATCAAAATTCCTCCAGATATTAGCAAACCTATTGCTAAATAATAAAGCACGCTTTCAAACCCATTAAGGAATGTATCAAATGCCATATGCTATTCTACTTCTCCTTCTGCGTAGTCATGTAAATTTAGACGTGGCAATTTAAAAACGTATAGAAATTCAGTTGAAAATTTACTTTTAAGCAAAATAGTAATATATTTTGTAACATAGGTTAATTTGACAGCTTTGAATGGTAATAACACTTCTAATCTATCCATTTGTATAGAAGATATCCAAAAAGGAGGGCTGGAGCCTATAGTATACATAATTCCACAAAATTTGATGAAAAAAATTAATGATAAAATATCGAATAAAATTCAATTAGTATTGAAATTAGCTGAAGAGCAGAAAGTTTCTCTGGCTATAGTCGGAGGATTTGTTCGAGATTTACTACTTGGCAACCCAAGTCAAGATGTTGATTTTGTTATATTTAGAGGAGATATAACCAAATTTACACAAATATTGGCTGAAAGAACTGGAAGCAAAATAGGTAAAATGAATAACAAAACTCTTACAACACAAATTAGATTTACAGATGGAACTTTCTTTGAATTTAACTCCACAAGAAAAGAAGAATATCAATACCCTTCTAGGACACCAAAAGTATCAGTTGGTACTATTTTGGAAGATCTTTATAGAAGAGATTTTACGATTAATGCATTATTATTGTTCAATGAAAAAGTACTTGATATCTTCAATGGAAAGGAAGATTTGGAACAATGTATTATTCAAACTACTCGTGATCCCGAAACCGTTTTCAAAGAGGATTATCTGAGAATGCTTCGTGCTGTAAGATTTGCAAGTAAATTAGACTTCGCTCTGTCGGAGAGAACACAAATTGGAATACGAAAGAATGTTAAGAATTTGTTAGATGTTCCTAAAGAACGAACATTAAATGAACTGAAAAGTGCTCTTAGTTATAATCCTGTTAAAACATTGAACCTATTGATAGATTTGGATATACTGGAAACAATGTTTCCTCAAATTCGAAATCTTGACTTAGATAAGAGAATCTTCTCAGTTAATACGGTTTTTCAGAAAATAGAAAATAAATATAAGCACTTAACAGATTTGAGAGTCTCAGATATTGTGGTATATTTTGCTGTTTTACTGATGGAAACATATATAGAAGAAGAAAGGGACAAAAAAAGAGAATCTATGTTGAAATTGAAACTTGACAAACAATTGAGATTTTACAAATTTTCTAATAAAATAAGGGAAAATATACTTTTTATTGTTGAAAATCGCAACTCACTTCTAAGATTAATTGGTAGTCAACCGTCAAAACTTGAACTTAGACAACTAATAAAGAAACTAGGATTACAATTGGAGAACATAATTTACATAACTGAGGCTGAATTATCTGTTAAAGCTAATATACTAAATTTTGCTCCTTTGAAAAATACTCTAGATGAGATAAAGCAGAATCAAGGTCTTATTAATTTTCAATTGCAAATTGATGGTCATGAAATTGAAGCCATATTTGGAATTAAAGGGAAAAAAATCGAACAATTAAAAAGGAATTTACAGAGAGCGATTATGAATGAGGAAATCGAAAATACTAGGGAATCTTGTATCAAGTATTTGAAAGAAAATTTGGCAACATGAATACGAAAAAGATTAAAGTGTTTGATAAAGAACAAACGTAAGAGTACAGAAGTAGTAATAAATAGATAAAAGATGAATGCAATGAGCTCTAGGTGTGGTATGTCTCTGATTTGCATTGTTGTATTTTCGCTGTTAGTGACAAGTTCTTTCCATTCTCAATCATATCAGCTCAATGAGTTACCAGTAAAATTGTTACAAGATTCACCTATAGTGGAATTTGCAAATTCTTTGGAATATGTCCAAATAGAATCAATGAAGATTGAATCGGATGAGGATTTTATTCTGTTAGGTTTACCTGGTAGTGGAACCCTCTTGGACCCATATAGAATTGAATATTTCCAGCTGGGTGGGTCAGGTGTGGATACAGCGTTATATATCTCAAACATTACAAAACATTTCAGCATAGAAAATTGTCGGATCGCGGCAACATTTTCGATTAACATTGCCAATATCCCAGATGTAAGATTCAACATCACTAACAATTCAATATATAATACAGGTTCTTTTTATCCCATCGATATCAAGATTGGTATTAAATTGATTAATTGTGCTAATGTGACTATAACAAGTAATATTGTAGAGTCTTCATATATCGGGCTAGAGATGCTTTTTACTAATAACATATATGTGGCTAACAATTCATTCGCCGGAAAGGATAATGAAGAATACACCATCAAATACGCGGGGATAAGATTAAAAAACACGATGGATTGCGAATTCATTGATAACGTTTTTTCACAAGGTGGTTTTTCTTTAGATTTGAATTATGAACAATTAAACAATCTTATAGTAGAAAATAATTCAATACAGGGAGATGAAATATTGTTCTGTAAAACTGTAACCGAAACAATAATTTCTAGCCAAATATATGGACAAATATTGCTTTTCGATTGTCAAAACGTAATTGTAAAAAACTTAATTATGTCAAATCTTTACACCGGAATTGGTATATTTTTCTCAGATTCATGTGAAATATATGAAAATATGTTGATTGATTGCCATTTAGGAATTTATGATTTTAATTCATCCAACTCTATAATAAGCAATAATTTTTGTGATAGTAATAGTATTGGGATTTCGGTAGAGACCGCAAAATATAGTGTGATAAAAAACAACACGTGTATAAATTCCAATTTTTATGATGGAATCCAACTATCTAACTCTCTCTATTCTTTAGTAGAAAATAACAATTGTTCATTTAATCATCTAGGAACTGGTATTCTCGATTCCAGTATCAACTCAATCATTATTGACAATATTTGCGAATTTAATAGCTATGGACTTCATATGTGGTTTTCTCAACATGCTGCCATAAGCAACAATATTTTTGATCAGAATTCTGGAGGTATTTGGATTCTAGATGCCAACGATATCAGAATCTATAATAATTCAATTGAATACAACACTAAGTTTGGAGGAATTATAGTTCAAAATAGTATAGGAGGAACTCTATCCTATAATTTACTACTGGAAAATGTTGGATATGGAATATCATTAAACGGAGGAACAAGGAAATATATTATTCATCATAATAGTTTCTTCAATAACTTGATTCCACCAGATGCTTTAAGTCAAGCTTCAGATGACGGAGTAGAAAATTATTGGTACCAAACTGATACTCTCATGGGTAATTACTGGTTTGATCGTGGACTATCA
>BPTK01000198.1 GCA_023705905.1 Candidatus Heimdallarchaeota archaeon | reverse complement strand
AACATAGTTGCATTAATAGGATCAGCTAACATCCGCTCGAAAGCGAAAAGTACCACTACTGGTTCTTTGATAATTTCATTGAGGTCATCAATCGTTGCATTTGTATTATCTTTTAACACATAAATTGATTCATTAACAAGTATAGGATACTCCTCTATATACGTTTCATAATCCGTTGAATTTTCATCAATAAGTGAATAATCTTCAAGAACTATTGTCTCGTTTTCGTCACTCATAAAAATGAATAATCGTTCCATCTCTGTTTGACGTATTGCAAGGGGTACAGCAGTCTCTATTCCCCCTTGTTGTACACCGGTATCTACCACATCAGATAGATAATCTGGCAAAGCAAGTTCTAAGTTAGCCTGTGCATATAATAACCCAATGGAAAAAAGAATCATCAGTAAGTAAGGCTTAGTGTATTTTAGTACTTTCCACATTTTATTTTACTCCACAATTGTAATTTTTATTATTCTTTATGGAAACATTTTTCCTCTTCTTCTTCTTGAAAATCTATATCTAATTCTGTAGCTAGTTTCTTAAGAGATTTCAGTGTTTTTTCAATAATTACTTGTGTTTTTGCAGGGTCTTCTTTTAGTACCATAAATGTTAGTCTTGAGATACTTTGGAAATTTTGAAACACAGATTGAATTGTATCCTGATATGTTTTTGTTTCTTCTGAACTTTCACTATCAATCAGCATTTGCATGAATGAAAAAACTTGCGCAAAGTTCTTCATCATACGTTCTTTCATGTGCTGATGAACCTCTTCTTGGGTTGATCTTCCCTTCTTTGTTATAGTATAGATTTTCTGAACTCGCCCACTATCTATTTTTTCCTCAACTGATACCAACTCGTCTTGTTCTAGTGACTTCAGAGAATTGTAAATTGCCGTTTGGCTTGGTTTCCAACCAAATTTTGCTTCAAATGCAGAAGCTAAAGCATAACCATGAAGTGGTCCGTCAATCTCTAATTGCATTAGAATAATCGAATCAAGTACTTTGGTTGGTGAAAAAACTGGACTCATAAACGATATGAAACTTGTGTTATATATAAAAATTGTGATATACTTTACATTTGAAAAATTATCTATGATTCTGGATTTTTATTTGATCACAATCTGACGGGTTGATTGTCGGCTATCTTGCTAAATTTCCGAGAATGAAAGTTGTGTGATTATTTTTTCTCTTTTTCTTTCTCCATAATGCTATAATTACAATGAACCCAAATAAACTCAATGACCAATTAACACCAACAATAAGATCTTCATCAATTGAGTCAATATCATATTTTAGTTCAGAGTACATACTTCTTTCTAGATTATCTTCTACTGTTATGTAATATTCTGATTCACCATAATGAGTGTAAAGTATACCTTTTGTATTATAACTATACTTGTAATAATAACTCCACTTTCTTCCTCCAATATTTAGTGAATATTCAATTTCATACGAATACCCATCAAATTTTTTTCCATCAAAAGTAAATGTATCATCTACTTGAATGCTGAAATCATCATAAATAACTGTATAATTTTGAAAATCATTTATGAAATTAAAATCATAGTCTAAAACTGGTAGAAAGACAAATCCCAAACCTCCCCACCAACCTAAACAATAACCTGGGAGATCAATTGGATTTATTGGAATTTCCATATCGAAACCTAAAAATGTACCTAAAATGGGGTCTAGAAATCCTAATTTACCCTCTATTTTATCATATAGATATGTTACAGTTAAACTATCATCAGTTTCATTATACTGCCAAGCGTCTTTATATTCCTGATAACACTCTGGTGATTCACAATGAACGTAACCTAAGAATTGTTCTAGATTGTTTGTTCGAAAAGTAATTTTGTTTCCAGTAGAATTTACTTCCCACATTTTAACAGTTTTTTCGTCAATGTAAATTTTATCTCCTCCAAACGTTCCTTCAATATCAAAGCGTTTCTCAGTTCGTAAGTAATTGTATACGTATGACTCCCTTGAAACATCCCATGGAGTGTCCACTTGAGCATTGCTGGTATTAGATATGATACTTACAATAATTATCAAACTTATCA
The DNA here is from genome assembly GCA_023705905.1 of Candidatus Heimdallarchaeota archaeon. GTDB lineage: Archaea > Asgardarchaeota > Heimdallarchaeia > Heimdallarchaeales > Heimdallarchaeaceae > UBA460. Next base: position 4,412 of record BPTK01000198.1, on the reverse strand, counting down.
AAAATGCTATCTTCCCTTTTCTCACAATTCTACAGTCTCTCCACATTGTTATCAATGTTTACTTTGTTATTCAAATATTTAAATGTTAATAACCAAAATTTGAATTTAAGAAGAGAAAAAGAGAGAAACGGAGAACTATTTTCTCCGTTTTCGAATAAAAATGATACCAATGAAAATGACTGGTAAAAGAATAAGAGGTACTGTTAAACCGTACTCGGGTATATCTTCAGCAACTGTAACAAAAACTGTATCTATTTGAAATTGCCAGATTGATGATCTAGGGCTCCAATTACCGGCAGCGTCTCGTGTTCTGACATCCCAATAATAATAACCATCTGATTGAGTAGCCAGAGTGTAATAAGATGAAACACTAGTTATTGTAGTATCTACGATAGGTGTAGTTATAGCTGGATCACTTCCAAACCTCACATTATAATGTGAAGCTCCAGATACAGCATTCCAATCTAATGTAGGAGCGCTATCGCTTATCCATTAAAAATTATTAGGATCAACCAATGTAGGTGTGGCTGGTGCAGCTGTATCAACAGTAAATGTCCAAGCGGTTGGCCATAAACTCCATCCTCCTCCACTTAACGAATGAGCTCTTACTCTCCAGTAGTACGTATTGTCTGGTAATCCTGTTGCCGGTGTGTAAGATGTTGAGGTTATATAATCCTCACCCATAATTGTCGAGAAATCGCTAACAAGTGACAATTGAATATGGTAATCAGTAGCTCCTGAAACACTTGACCATGTAGCAGTTGGAGTACTTGTAGTAACATAAGAGGCATCTGCAGGAGATATTAGTGTAGGTGTCGTTGTTGCCTTGATGTTTGTAATATTGTTGGATAGTAAAGATGAAGATAGAAGAATTATGAAAAGAAAATAGAGACTCTTTTTTCGTAGTACCATGAAATCATTCATGCATCCGAATTTTTGCATTACAGTATTTTAATATTAATATGAAGCTTTAAAATCCTTTCTGGATGTATCAAGAATATCTACTGTGATGTTCTACTTGCATGTTTGCCATACTTTATATTTAACAAAAGTTCTGTATACTATCATTTTCACTTGCATATTAGCTATACTTTATATTTACTTAATCAATTAACAGTTTGTAAAATCAGTGCGTAAGTGCAAATCACTGCACTGGGGTTCTATATTTATCATAGTAGGTCTGGTCATGCGTAGGAAATTAGATGTATTTGTAACAATTTTTATAATAATTTCAATTAGTAATTCGATGGTTTATCATGAACCTTCAATAATGCAAGAGGAGGAGGTGGATAAGATTGATGAAGATAATTTCACATCGAAGGATATACCTTCAGATGAGCTCCAACCTCAGTCAACCTTAAAGAAGAAACCTGTAGGAATTTTGGAGAGTACATATATAGAGGGTGATTATGTTCTTGCTGGTTACTTTACTCACAACGATTTTGTTAATCTTGATACTGATGGGAATGTTCATGTTTTGGAAGAATATGATGATATGAGAAGTTCAGCATCTTCTGCAATAACTTCAACACTTCTTATGGATTATTCAAAGGATGGTACTTGGCCTGATCAAGTTGATTCATATTATCCTCTTGTAACAGAGGATAGCCCTGGATCTGTGTCAAGTATGTTCACACCAGTTTTTGAGGAAGCCACTTCTATTGAAGGAACGATACATGTCTTATCTCATATATCCACTCAATCTCTTGATCCTGTAACGCTGACGATGAGAGTTAAAGTGTCAATATTTGATTCTTATACTTCAAATATAACAGAGATTGCTTCACTTGAAGAAGTTCTCCCAACTGGAATGCTAATTGCTAATCAGAAATTTTTCGAATTAACTCTCAACAAAACTTATACTATCCCAACTGGTAATAGATTGAAATTAACCTTTGAGGAAAAAGTCAGTAATCTAAGTGCTAGAGCAATAACTAGACTAATCACAAGTCACAAAGGTTCTGGGCAATACACTTGGGAAATATCTGATGAAGGTTATGAAAATACATACGATTTTGCTGGCTATGATAGAATTCTAGGAATGCAGATAAGTTACAAAAGTGCAACTTTTCCAGAAATAGCTATAATTGGAGTTACCAATAATACTCATTATTATGAAGAGATTGCTGCCCACATATCTACCTCAGGATCTATAAACAGTTCGTTCAGATGGGATCTGGATAGTTATACCTTCTTTACTGATACCTATGACACATTCTTACCTTTAACTGAAGGATGGCATTATCTTGAAGTTAGAGCAGCTGATATCTTCAACAATCTAGCGATCGAAGTTTATAATATAGGGTACGACCCTTCTGAAGGATATCTCATATTGAACACGCCTTCAAATAATTCTGTAATAGATTCAGCATCAATATTGAATTTTTCTACGGCTGGTGCTAACAACATTATATGCGAATGGGACAACAATGGAACTGAAATTGATCTTCTTGCCATACCTGAGTACAATCTAGCTGTACCATCTGATGAAGGTTATCATAATCTGTCAGTAAGCTTTAACGATACTTTTGTTCTTGAACACTATCTTTATCTTTTTACAGTTGACTCTTATTCTCCTATTATCTCATTATTACATATTCTAAATGACTCTGTTCAAGCTTCTGGAAAATTAATAGAAGTGAACATAACAGACTTCTCTTTAGATTTATCTGTACGATATAAATGGGATGATAAGGACTTTTTACCTTGGACCCCAGGTGAGGGTTCAATTTATAGAACATATTTACCAGAAACAGAAGGTTATCACAATTTAACTATTGAAGCAGAAGATGAATTTGATCATTTAACAACTCATTTCTACAATTTTACTGTTAGTACGGATGAGTTGTTGGTTGAATTACGGACAATGATAAATGAATCGTGGTATTATGGAGGAAATGATGTCGAGATAACTATTAGTGGAACAAATAATACCCTATTATTTAAGTGGGATAACAATTCTCTTCTTACTGGAATACCATATCTAACAGGACAAATATTAACACTCAATGAAAGTAATGTTCTTCCTACTTCGATTAGTTCTTCTCACTATTTGACAATAGTTGTTGGTTCGATTGATCATGTGGAACATATCTTTGTTTTTGAGTTCAAAATTGATATCGAGGATCCTGTTATTGATTCATCTGTCTTAGATTATGATAATAGTCGTTTGACAGATTTAGAAATACTAACTTTTACTATCAGCGATAACGCAACCCTAATTGATGAGTTGATAGTCTTAGTATCTATTGATAATCAACAAAATGTGACTCTCAGTAATCCTTTTGAGTTTGAGCTTTTTGATTTCACAGATGGTCAATATAATCTTACAATTTATGTTTTTGATATAGCTGGCAATAATGCAACTGAATTTATTACTTTCATTATGGATTCTTCATCTCCTACAATCACCATTGTCAGTATTGATGGATTGGTGATTTTGCCTGATACTTCTATGTATGTACCTTACAACTCCTCTATTCAAATAACTACTGCTGATGACGATCCAACATATTCTCTCACTTATTCTTGGGATGGTTCTGAATATCAGATAATTACCAATACCATATTCTTAGATTTTCCTGATGGTTTTGGTGTAATAGTGATAAATGCAAGTGATTCAATAGGTAATGAACGGATTATAGTCTATGAGATTACTATTGATGGTCAAGCTCCTATTGTTAATATGACCTTTCCATTCGAGTTTTCAAGAATTAATGAACTCACAAATCTAATATTCAACATTGAAGACTTATCTTTAAATACAATTGATTATGCTGAATATTATTGGGATAAAGCTCCTGCATTTATTCCAGAAATCTATCCCGACAGTAACGGTGATTTTGTAATTAATTTATTACCACTTTATGAAACCGGTGAATTTGCAACTTTAACAATCTACGTTGAAGATATTGTAGGAAATAGTGAGACATTTTTGTTTTCGTTTGAAATAGATCTAACACCGCCTGTTTCAACACTTTATATTTATGATGAGGAATTAGGTGCTAGTGTTGATGTTTTAACAGTTGATTATATACAAGTAGGTTCTAATCTTGAGTATGACAATTCATCATCTAACGATTTATCTATTTTCATCTATTATTGGAACGACAATGAAAGCTTGATTTTAAATGATCCATGGCTAATTCAAGCCCCATTACAACATGGTGAGCATAATTTAACCATTATTCTTCGTGATGATGCAGGTGAAGGAATCTCACCGAATGAGATTATTACAATGTATACATTTACTGTAAAATCTGAGGGTAGTATAACAATCTTAGACAGTAGCGAGATCAGTGCAATCTTTGGTGAGGATCTCTCTATTGAACTCTCATTCAAAGATGAACTTTCCAATGATCTCGCTATAACGAAAATCCTTGCTAATGGAACCGTAATGGAAGTTCTAGACT
>BPTK01000197.1 GCA_023705905.1 Candidatus Heimdallarchaeota archaeon | reverse complement strand
CTTATTGCAGGAGAAGTAATAGAAAAATTCATCTGCAAAAATATCACAACAGATGACATTTATTTAGAGGATAAACTTAGACGAATTATTAATGCAATAGCTTTAACAGATTCAAACCTTCTTTCATTAGTAGCGAAGGTTTTAGCCTCAATTTATACAAAGGAAATAAAAACTGAGGAACCAAGAGATACAATTTTGGACCGTATTATGTCCTTTTTATCTCTATTTGATGGTTGTACAGTTGGAATTGCTTTCATTCTTAATGACTATGAGAAAGTAATCGAGAGTATAATTGAAAAATTCGAGACTATGCATTTCAGTATCTCTTACGAAGAAATAGTGAAAAACATTCTTCTCGCATATAAAGACGGAACCTATGAAGATTTGATAGAAGCTCTTCGGGGTAGAGAATTACCTGAATCAATTGAATATGATATGATGAAAAGAAAATATGTCAAAAGTCTATCAAAAGTGGGATCAATTCCTCTTGAGCTATTCGCAGAAAATCTTAAAGTACCTATCGAGAAAGCGGAAAAAGTTATTTATGATCTGATATTAAAAGAGGAAATTACTGCTCGAATAGAATTAGTAAATAGTAGATTGTATATTGTTCAGGAACAAGAAGACAAAGAAGAAGAGACTGTTATCAAAGCTGAAAAGGAGATCAAAGAAAAAGTGTCAGTTAAGAAACCCCCTGCTAAGAAATCTCCTGCTAAGAAACCCTCTGCTAAGAAATCTCCTGCTAAGAAACCCTCTGCTAAGAAATCTCCTGCTAAGAAACCCCCTGCTAAGAAACCTACTTCACCTAAGAAAACCACAGTTGCCAATAAGTCCCCTACCAAGAAAACTACTCCAGCTCGAACAAAAAATTCAACTGCAAAAAAGAAACCTGTTGAAGAGAAAAAATCAAATTAAAAATGAGATTCCCCACTTGTTCTTGTTCAGCAAAATTTTAAAGTACAGATTGTAATTAGTATCCATGCTTATCTGTTTGTTCAAACTTGAAGATGATGGACCAACCATTGTCAATATGGTTTCTGATCAAAATGTAGATTTCGATGAAAACGTAACAGAGAAATTTGCGTTTTCAGGTTCCATCACATACTCCCTAATATTTCAAGGAATGGTTACAATCGAAGATTTTCCCTCAAATCTATATGGTCCCTTCCCTTTTGCTTTTACTTCTGGATTTGTTCAATATGCATTTTCTTTTCTTGCTGAAGATAAAACTGTTCAAGATCAAAGAATGAAGAAGAAAACTCTGGGTTTAATTTTAATGCTTGTGCCAGAAATGCTGGCACAAATTGATGATTTTAGAGAAGAACTTGCAAAAATTCTTATCTATAAATTTCATAATATTAAAAAAATTGGAGATGTCGATGAGAAATTCCTTGGAAGTATAATACACTCCTATAATAAAATTCTAACCGAATTAATGGAAAGCAAACAAGCAGAGCTTCTTTCAGCTCAATTAAAGAAATTCATTCAACAGAAACCAAAACCTAGTAAAAAAGATAAATTAAATTTAGCAATTATCTATCCTAAAGCGTTTATTAGTATGGTGAAAAGATACTACAACTCTCTTCTATCTTCTCTCCCATATGAAACTGCAGATTATTCTGAAGAAGAAGCAAATGTAAAGACAAAACAGTATAATTTTTCACTACGGCTTAACACAAGTGTAGATGAGGAATTCTTAAACGCTCAGAAAGTTTTGATTCTCATCATAGATGTGTCTGGTAAAAAATACGAACCTTTCTATAAACTCTTATCAAAACTGAAAAAAGAATTAAAAATTGCTGTTGTTATCTCACTCCCCAATGATATTGAGAAAGCAAGTCACCAATATGCAAAGTTCTTCACTGGATTACAACGTTACATAAGTGGAATGCCATTCTTCTCTGCAAGTTTTACTTCACCTTATGATTTCAAAACTAAAATGCTTGAAGCTCTGTTCTGGTCAATCTCTGAATGAGTTAGTCTTACATTAAATTACAAGCACACTTTCTTTTTAGTATATTTTTCAATAGCTTCTAGGTTTACTTGTATTCCTAAACCTGATTGTTTATTTGGTACTGAAATTGTGCCATCACTATTTAACTCGAATATTGGATCGACTAAATAATTTGTATAGTATCTCTCACTTTCGCTTATATCGTTAGGTAGGGTAAAGGTTGAAAGACTTGCTACTGCTAGATTCTTCGCTCTACCAATTCCAGTTTCAAGCATTCCTCCGCACCAAAGAGGAAAGTCATTTTCTTTTGCTAATTCATGAATACGAAGGGTTTCAGTTATACCACCTACTCTAGCGGGTTTTACATTAATTATTCTAGTAGCGTCTGCGTTAATTGCAACTCGTGCATCATCCACACTTTTTATTGATTCGTCAAGACATATTGGAGTTGCTATCTCTTTTTGTAGTTTAGCATGATCTAATATATCATAATACTGCAGAGGTTGCTCAATCATCATTAAATTGTATTTATCAAGTGATATGAAAATTTCCTTATCTTTGAGTCTATAGGCACTATTTGCATCTACCATTAAAGGTATGTCTGGATAGACATCCCTAATCTTCTTCACAATATCTATATCCCAACCTGGTTCAATTTTGATTTTGATTCTTTGATAATTTTTCTTTAAAGCTTTACTAATCTTTTCAATAAGAATGTCAGCACTCTGTTGGATTCCTAATGATATTCCTGAAGGAATTGTTTCTTTGGTTCCCCCGATAAGTTCTTGAAGTGATTTATTCTTTATTTGTCCATATAAAGCCCAAATAGCGTCCTCCATACAGGCTTTGGCCATTTGATTCCCCTTTATTTGTTGAACAAGTTTCTTGAAATCTCTTGGGTGATCTAAATCTGTTTCTTTTAACCAGGGAGCAATATAATTTGCAATGATGGATTGGCAAGAGTCAATTGTTTCTCCAGAATACCATGGACCTCTTTCTGCAACACACTCTCCATATCCATCGAATCCTTCTGCTTTAACTTGAGTAATTAAAATCTCTCTTTCTTGAGTTACTCCAAAGCTAGTCCTGAAAGGATTTCTTAACTCCATTTTGACGTGATATAGATTTATTGTATCAATTTTCATTTTTCTTCTCTCTTTTTTTAGTTTTCAATTTTAATTATAATATTATTACAAATCAACAGATTCAATGATACTTAGTACGTGATACCCCTTCCAAGGTGTTACACTTTTATCAAGGATAAAATCTATAATTGAAAAGCCTTTGTCAAAGTAATGAGTGAGAATATGTCTAGTTTCTTTTCGCCACTCTTCTGCATGTTCAATATTGCTTCTCATAATTTTAGTGAAATCAATTGGGATTTCTACAAAAATAACTGTTTCTTGGATATCGAAATCCAATTCTTCGACTTTTAGTATTCCGTTGTTAAAAGTCGTTTTGATTGAATGATGGCGTTTATTGTTAATGATTTTTGTATAATCTACAAAATCCCTGTTTAAGCGTTTTATAACGTGAGCTGAATCTATAAACCAATTACAATATAGCCTATCTGTATCAATACCAATATTCAATTTATCATGCATATCCCCCCAGTATTTTACTTTGTAAATGTTACAAATCGCTCCAAGTAGATGTAGATTGATGTAGCAATTTTTACTTTGGAGTGGGTCAAAGGTCCAGTTTATTGTTTTGATATTTCTCCCCAAAGCCCATTTCCTCTGTTCATGCTTTAATTGTATACCAATTCCTTTGTCTCGATGTTCTTTTACAACAGCATTATGGTGAGAATAGACAAATATGCCATAAGGATCAATTTGCCCCATCCATCCCCATACATAACCTATGATTTCCTGATTTAGATAAGCAGCGATAACTACTCCTCCGCTTCTATGAGTTGCATATATTATTCTCTTAGGAACTATTTCTCTGTCTGGAAACCCCCAAGCATTGATTTGTATATTTTCAATTTTGTTGTACTCACTATAGTCAAATAGTTCCTTAAAGACAACAGTTTCCTTCATCAAGCTTTAAAAAAAGTATGACGATAAAAGACTTACGCTAAGCTTTCATCAAAAAATATACAAAACTTTTAGCATTTCTATTTAGCTTAGATCTAATGATAATACTGTTGAATTAGAGAGAATCTCAAATAAGATTTTTGAGAAAGCTAGAGCAAGATTAGTTGGAGTGAACCTTTCTCCCTTAGTATGTCTTCGAATTTTGAATTGAAGCTGTTGAATAATAGAAGTTTTGTGCTCTTCAATTAAAGCTTCATGATCACTTATGAATTTTGCATACAGTTTTATGTCTATTAAAGGAAGAGCCATTTGAGGAAATTCTTCAAATATTTTAAACAAAGCATCTTGAATGTATTGTAAATATCGTTGAGAATCTACAATATCTTGTGTTCCAAATTCCTGACTAGCCAGTCTTCTAAGTACTCGTTCTATATTCTTCTCAAGGATTCTAATTTTTTGTTCAGTCAATTCTTTGCGCAGTTTCAAGGTTTCTACAAGGGTTTTTTCCACTGCTGCTAGAATCTGTTCAATCTTTGAACGATCTGATAATTTCTTAGTTGGACTATGAAATTGATGTTTGGAAATAGAAAGTTGCTCACTAAGTAATGTTTGTTTCTGTTCTATTATAGTTTTTAAAGAATCCATTATCTTATCAAAGTAAGTGTTTATGAATATTTTAGTTATGAGGTCGTATAATATGTCCTCTCCTTGAGACAAAGGATACATGCTACAAAATTCTATATACAATTGCCCTGTTGACTTAGCTTTTTCTAATAACTCATTTTTCTCAAAATAATTTTCAATGCTAGATGCAAACAGAGCGGTGATAAACCTCAAATCCATCTCAAATTCTCCAGCTTCAAAGCAAAAATTCGCTTCGGAGAATGCGGGTAAAAGGTTCCTATTAATTAATATGGCTGCAATAATGTCATACTCAATTCCCATTCCTCCAAGATCGACTAAACCTTGAAGAATAGTGTTAAAAGCTGAAAAAACTGATTTTAAACAAACAATAAAAGAAGCTAACAACCCAACAAATTCATCATCAGTAATTTGATTTTTCTTATTTGTTGCTTCAAGTAAAGCAGATATATCTTCTGCGTAAAATTGTGGATTGTAATCCTTTACAATATCTTCCGTTATGATAATTCCATAAACAGCTAAGACCATATCTTTCTTATGAGGTGAAAGGAATCCAATATCCATCTTTAATTGCATTTTAAGTTCTCCGAGGAATGTTGGTTGCGTAATCACGAAGTTCTTGATCTTTGCTTCAAGCTTAGAATACAATCCCTGTACCTCTGTTATTATATCTAAGACATCTTTTGGTTCGTAAATAATATCAATAGAATCTTTTAGCAAATCACTCATTGGTCATTCCTCCAGGATTTTTTTTGGCTTCTTTGTTTAGTTCCTTATATTCTGAGAGTTGTTTAACTTTAAGTAAGGGTGTCTGATTCCAATCTTTTAATTTAGATTTTTGTATTGCACTCTCAAAAGTAAGATGATTTTTCACATTTTCCTTAATCTCTCTCATGATCATCGGCAATGATACGGCAGAAATTAAATCTATATGTGAATATCTTGTGTCGGTAACATATGCAAAAAGATGGATTTCATCTTCTGCTTTCCAGAAATAATCAACTATTAACTTTACAGAATCATTAGTAGCTTCTGAATGGAAATTGGCTGTAATTGGAAGAAGTACTTTGTTTCCAAAAAGAAAACTGGCTATTCTGTTGAGTAGAATTACTAGTCTTTTTGGCATCATGATGTCTTCCAAAACCTGAAAAATTTTCTTTGGTTCCAAACTTTTACTTGTAGAAATATCTTGTATGCTGTTTGGATAAACAAATGATACTTGATCTAAGTTAATATGGGGGGAAAGTAACCTATATTCTCCTCCACATTCGCAAGAGATCCCTTCATCCTCTCTAGAGCTTAGAATTCGATTACAAGTACCCGTACAGAGGTATTCCTCTTGGATTATACTTGCTTTAACCATGAACAAAGTTGTTAACATAGGCGATAAACCAGTTTTTTCACTCCCCCTCAATAAACTTCTTTCCTCGGAAATCTGCCAATTGTAGAATTTACCCAATTTATGTAGACCATTGTCAAGTTCATCTTTAATACCAAGAAACTCAACACTATCATTTGTTTTTGCAGTTACTCTTCTGTATATTCCATTTAGAGCTTGTCCAATGAAAGCAATCTCATTACTTATTTTTAATAAACTAATTTCCGATAAATCTGTACGTAAAAAATTAACTGTATAAACATCATTAAGAGAATTTTTTGATAAATATATATGAGCTAAATTTGTATCAGGTTTTTTAAACTCCCATTCGGCATATTGTACTGAATCAAGTATTATGTCTTCTTCTTTGTACTCCTTAAACAAAGGAACAACTTCAAACAATTCCCGAAGCTGTTCTTCATTATTCAGTTTTACGAAATTATTTTGAATGTCTTCAGGTCCAAAAAACTTTGCAACTTGAAGAGGAAGGTCATTCTCCCCTTGAAGGATGTTTGTTATAATTAGATTTAGATGTGATTTATCTAAGTTATTAGTTGTATCCATCACGCAATCTCC
>BPTK01000196.1 GCA_023705905.1 Candidatus Heimdallarchaeota archaeon | reverse complement strand
GTAGAGAATGGTAAATTTGTTGCTACAAAAAGAGGAATGTTTATCAAAAGAAACTGAATTAATTTGTTTGATGTCAACTGAAGAGGTTATTTTAAGGTTTAATGACTGTTCTGAAATCAGCTTTGAACTCCTTCAATTGATGATGAACTACATTGATAGCTTCAGCTTCTAGAGGGACAGTTTTTGTTACTACTTTACTTAAATCCAATTTTCCCTGTTCTGCTAGATTTAGTAAAAATGGTAGCTCTGATAATAAGTGATCAGAAACACCTATAATCTCTTTTTCTCTGCATATTGTTTCATATGAACTGATATCAAATGTGTTTGCAGTTATTCCAACTAATCCTAATCGACCAAAACGAGCTAATGATCTAACACCTTGATCCATTGTCAATGAAAGTCCAATAAGCTCTAATGCAACATCAACACCATCACCAACAGTTAACTCCATTATTTTTTCTACAGGATCACTGTTCATAGCATTTATTGGAATAGCTCCCAGCTCTTTAGCTGTTTCAAGTTTTTTTGAATCAATGTCTATAGCATAAATTGCTCGAGCCCCGAATGCTTGAGCTAATTGTAAAGCAGAAATTCCTAACCCTCCTAATCCAAAGATGGCAATCGTTTCTCCGGGTTTAAATCGAGTTTTTCTCAAGGCGTGTAGAGAAGTTGAAGATGAACACATCATAACTGAGGCATGTTCAAATGAGATTGAATTAGGTAATTTGAGAACACCTCTTGTTGGAATTGCGATAAACTCAGCATAACCTCCATCAACATCCTTTCCGATCATCTTTCCTTGTTCACAGAATTGTTCAGTTCCTTGCACACAAAATCTACATTTTCCGCAAGTTATCATATAGTTGAGACAAACTCTATCACCAACTTGGAAATCTAGCACGTTTGAGCCTAATTTTTCAATTACTCCTGCAACTTCATGTCCTAAAGTAATAGGTCGATAACCGACTGAAGAAACCCCATCTCGATAGTGAACATCAGAATGACATATACCTGCTGCTTCAATTTTAACTAAGACTTCGTCAGGTTTAGGTACTGGTGTAGGTATTTCTCGATCTTCTAAATCTTTGTCAATTTTGATTAACTGAACAGCTTTCATGATTCGACCAAGCATCTCCCCAAATTAAAGTTTTTTCCCACTTAGAGAGGTCTTGCTAGTAATGAAATGCAATAAAAAGTAGATTCTTATGCATATTTATTATCATTTTTATCATAAACTGAGTATTTATTAATAGGTTCCACAATTTTCTATCTAAGTTAAAAATTAAGCGATTAGATTGTTATTTAATATTAAAAGGTTAGTAATTTCTGATTGGTATTTTTTAATTTGGGTTGAATACACAAAGTATCTCAACCAACACACAAAATTGGAGTTAATCCAAATGAAAGGTACAGTTAAAAGAATAATGTATGAAAAAAATTTTGGTTTCATAAGTGTTGAAGACGAAGAAAAAGACATCTTCTTTCATAGATCTGGAGTTAAAGAAGACTTTAACGATATAAGAGATGGAGACGAAGTCGAATTCGATCTAGAAGACACCGATAGAGGACCACAAGCTACAAATGTTGTGAAAGTTTAAGATTTCCAATCAGAATTTTCCCAAGAAACATGCTTCAAAGTATCTTTGAAGTAACTATATGAAACAAATTATTTTGTTTCATCCTTATTTTTTCTAAATTTGTTATAGTTTTAAGACGATTAAGTTTACAAATTTCTTGATGAAGGTTTAATTTCGAATTTTTAGAAAAGAGAAAAAGGGAGTTGAATTACTCTACGTCAGATTTCTTCTTACGTATTCTAGTTATTACAAACAGTAATGTGAATATACCAAGTATCAAACCTGAAATTAGAGCAAATTCATTCAGTGTTGGAATCGCAAATTCAACATATTCACAATTTGAACTCGAACCATTGCCAACGAAATTCTCTGCAACAATAACAAAGTAATGATAGTCTTCATTGACCAGTGCATAGTTGTATGAACTACCAGTTGTGGAATATTCGGGATCCATTCCTTCTATTGAGAAGATAAATGATGTTGAATGATAAATATGATATTCACTTGCACCAGTAACATCACTCCAATCAAGAAGTATGAGATTAACTTCTGTAGGATTAAGGTCGAAGTAGGCTAAGACGGATGCTTCTGGAGGACCAGCAAAGTACTTAATGAAAATGTCTCGATCAGCTCCACAATAATCTAATTCTGTTAAATCATACCAAGAAACAAAAACATATCCAGCATCACTAACAGCAAGACATGGAGAAGTAGAATGGTTTGTACTTTCAGTAGAAACAAGGCGAATAGAACTCCACTCATCAGAATAAGCGTTCCAATTCCTATAAAAGACGTCATTGTCAGTACCTGCACCTATTTGGTTAGTAGCATCGTACCAAACTAAATGTACGTTGTCTTCTGAATCTACAGCAAGTTTTGCCCCCTGAGATTCAGCTGTACTACCGGGTGATAAGACCATGGTTGTACTCCAGAGCTGGGTGTAAATATCCCATTTTTTATAGAAGATATCATATCCAGAACCGAGTTCACCATAATCAGATAAATCTTGCCAGGCTATATGGACATTACCATGAGAATCCATAGTTATATCTGAGACTATGGATACACCTGTACTTTCTGTAGAAACAACTTCAACAGCACTCCATAAGGTTGTAAAAGAGTTTTTGTTCTTGTAAAAAATATCAGCATCAGTCCCAGCACCATCAAGATCTGTTCCATCATACCAGGCTATGTGAACATTATCTAAATTATCAACAGCAAGAGAACAAAAAGCTGACATCTCTGTACTCTCTGTAGAAACAACTTCAACATCGACCCATATGTGTGTCTGACCACTCAATTGCTTGTAGAATATGTCGAAGTCAGTCCCACTACTTAAGACATTTGAGTTATCCTCCCAAGCAACATGTACATTATTGCTACTATCAACTGCTAGAGACGGATTTTCTGCCATCCCATCAAGACTACTAGATACCACTTCTGTGGCTATCCAGCCACTTGCTCCTTCGTATCTTTTATAGAAAATATCTCTATCAGAACCCGACCCTCCATCAGTGTAGTCTACCCAAGCTATGTGAACATTCTCTGCTGCATCTATTCCAAGTGTAGGATGAACTGAATCACCTGAACTTTCAGTTGAGACAACTTCAGTTGTGGACCACGTTTCAGTTCGTATATCCCAATACTTGTAGAAAATATCTCGATCAGTTCCGGAACTCAAAGCTGTATCGTCTTCCCAAGCTACGTGCACATTCCCCTTTGAGTCAATTGTCATGCTTGAAAACATAGATAGGTCTAAGCTTTCAGTTGAAAGTACTTCTGTATCGCTCCACTGCCAAGTAGAGTAGTCGATTGATTGCATTTCATAGCTATAATCATTCTTTTCAATCATTGCATTTGAATGGATATTAAGTGACATAGAGCTAAGTAAAAGGACAATAGTTAGTAAACTAGTAATATTCAAAAATTTCTTTTCTGCTTTGTTCATAAAATCATCTTTTATCAATATTTATCTTGTTTAAGACCTCAATTTAACTAATATAAGAACACAATATGCATACTGAATTCAAAAATGTTTTCCACATTATAATGATTCAAAATTAAGGAAAAAAAGAGAGAAACTAGCGAGAACTAGTTCTTTTTAGCTTTCCTACGATACTGCAAAATTGCATATATTGTAACAAAAGAACCAACAATCAAGCTTGATATTGCGACGAACTCGTTGAGAGTTGGTAATTTATATTCTACGTATTCACAGTTCGAGTGTGTACTGTTTCTTACTCCATCAGTTGCGACAATGACATAGAAATAATATCCTTCAGCTGGAAGTGAATCTACATAAGAATTAGTAGAAACTGTGTCGATGGGAGTTAAACTTTCTACAGACCAGATATAAGAATCTGATCTATAGATGTAATAATCCGTTACACCAATAATCTCATTCCAAACTAGAGAGACACTGGTTATATCTGTAGGGTTTGGTAGAATTGTAGCTAATTCTGGAGCTTCAAGATCTGGAAACTTCACTTCTATATATTGACAATTAGAGATAGAACTGTTGCCCACAAAATTTTCCGCTATAACAACATAGTAGTAGAAACCTTCTGATAGTACAGTGTCGATATACTCACTGGAAGAAACAGTAGTAATGGGGACGAGTTCTTCAATTGACCAGATGTAAGAAGTGGATCGATAAACGTAGTAAGTGTTAGCCACAAGTACATCATTCCAATCTAGATAGATAGCATCAGGTTCAGTAAGGGTAGGGATAATGAAAGCCAATTCAGGAGCAGGAGGAGGAAGAGCTGTTAGAAGTTTATAGAAAATATCCGGATCTGTTCCACTCCCCGCATAATCAGTATAATCATACCAAGCTATATGTACACTCCCTACTGAATTCACAGCAAGAGATGGAGAGTTAGAATTACTTGTACTCTCGGTGGAAACAACCTCTGTGATGGTCCATGAGGAGGAAAAAGAATCCCAGCGTTTATAGAAAACATCATGATCTGTTCCAACTCCAGTATAATCAGTAGAATCTTCCCAGATTACATGAATATTCCCTGCAGAATCGACTGCAAGAGATGGAGAGCTAGAACCTGCTGTACTTTCTGTTGAAACTACCTCTGTCGTGGTCCAAGTAGAAGTAGCAACATCCCAGCGTTTGTAAAAAATATCCGGATCTGTTCCACTCCCCGCATAATCAGTCCAATCATACCATACTATATGGACATTACCAGTAGAATCAACTGCAAGAGAAGGAGAGGAGGAATCATCTATATTATCTGTGGAAACGACTTCTGTCGTGGTCCATGAGGAGGAAGAAGAATTCCAGCGTTTGTAAAAAATATCCAAGTCAGTTCCAGCACTAGCATAATCAGTATAATCTACCCAAGCTATATGCACATTACCAGTAGAATCAACTGCAAGAGAAGGAGAGGAGGAATCATCTGTACTCTCGGTGGAAACAACCTCAGTGGAGGTCCAAGAAGAGGAAGAAGCGTTCCACTGTTTGTATAAAATATCATAATCAGTAAGATCCCACCACGCTATATGCACATTTCCTAAAGTGTCGACCGCAAGAGAAGGAGTAAGAGAATGCTCTGTACTTTCTGTGGAAACGACTTCTGGCGTGGTCCATGAAGAGATAGAAGCGTCCCATCGTTTATAGAAAATATCTTCGTCTGTTCCAGCACCTGCATAATCAGTAGAATCCCTCCACACTATATGCACATTTCCAAAAGTGTCGACCGCAAGAGACGGAAAGGCAGAAATACCTGCACTCCCGGTGGAAACAATTTCTGTAGTAGTCCAGGAGGAAGAAGTAGGGTTCCAACGTTTATAGAAAATATCCCAATCTGTTCCACTCCCCGCATAATCAGTTTCATCATGCCAAGATATATGTGCATTTCCTAAAGTGTCGACCGCAAGAGACGGAATGAAAGAATCTTCTGTACTCTCTGTGGAAACCACTTTCGTTGTAGACCATCTCCAAGTAGATTGATCAAAGGAATTTGTATAGTATTGATCTTGTTTTTCCTCTACTAGAGCTTGTGTGTTTATTGTATTGATAGAAGAAGAGCTTATCAAAAAAACAATTAAGAGAACACTTAAGCTCACAAATAATTTATCTTTTTTCTTTTTCATAATATCACTTTCTTGAATTTTTAATCTTTTTTAGATTTAAACGAAATTTTTCAAATTAAGAACTATAAGTCTTATAAATAAAAGCATTTTCCCCCTTATTTATAAAAGAATTATTTTTATTTCTCAAACACTCATATTATTCTAAAAAAGACAAAATTCTTATGAGAAAAGGATATTGTCAAGTCATGAAGGCTATAATCAACGTGAAAATATATGATTATGGGACCTATATTGAAGACGGATATTGCATTTACGGTAAAGAAGTCCTCGAAGTTGGAGATATGAAGAAATTTCCAGATTTCGATGGTGAAATTATCGATGGCAAAAACAAGATTCTTCTTCCTGGTTTAATCAATTTCCACACTCATATCTATTCTACACTCGTTCGAGGAGCTTCTATTCCTTTTAATCCTAAGAGTTTCAGAGACATTTTAGAACAACTTTGGTGGAAGTTTGATAGCAAGCTGGATAATACCTCCACTTTCCATAGTGCCATGGTTTATGGATTAGAATCTCTGAAAAATGGTGTCACTTCTCTTATCGATCATCACGCAAGTGGCATTGACATTTTAGGTAGTTTAGAACAACTCAAGAAAGCAATTGTTGAAAAATTAGGAATGCGATGTGTTTTCTGCTTTGAAACCAGCGATCGTTTTGATATTGATGCTTGTATAACAGAAAACCTTACTGGTATCAAGTATAATTCTACTGACGCTCGAGGTATTTTTGGTCTACATGCCTCCATGAGTCTCTCTAAAGAAACTCTTACCAAAGTTAGTGATGTGATTGGTAATAATCCCATTCATGTTCATGTTGCAGAAAGTAAAGAAGACGAAGATGACTCTTTAGAGAAATATAATATGACAGTCGTAGAACGATATCAGAAGCATAATCTTCTGAATCCTGATTCAATTCTTGCTCATTGTGTTCATATTAATGAAGATGAAGC
>BPTK01000195.1 GCA_023705905.1 Candidatus Heimdallarchaeota archaeon | reverse complement strand
GGTGTCTCAAGAGAGGTTAATACTGTATAAGTATGATTTTCAGAAAGCAATTCAATAGTATCAAGACCATCAATAAACTCAATTCGAATTCTGTATGTTACAAGATAATTATACAACTGAGCTGGGACAGTTCCTTCATATAGGTTTATAGTCCCAATCGAACCAATAGGATCTTCTGAGGCAGTTACATCAACAGTATTCCAATCAGGTTCATCATTGAGGGAGTATTCTAGAAAAACTGTAATATCAACTCCAGAAGGAACGAAAGCTTGTGTATAAACAACCACATCAACTTTGTCATCAGGTTCTTCAATATTTCTGGAAACGAATTCTATTGTTGGTTTAACAACATAAGCTCTGTCTAATGGAGCATGATCAATAATATCAATTGTTAGAAAGTCTATGCTAACTGTGTCAATCAGCACTTCATCAGCTGTGACTCCATCATAATAATTACCTACTATAGTTACATTTGTTAAATCGTAATCAAATCTTCCAATACAAGTTTCTATTGTCGCATAATTTCCAACGGTCAAGAAGTTATTATGATAAACTTGGAATCCATTGCTAGATTTTAGATAAATTGCATCTAAAACAATTTGGTCAAATGTATTTCCAAATATTATTGCGTCATCACTAGCAAGGATTTGTAATCCATAGTTAAGAGAACTATAATCACCATTCTTAATTAGAAGAGAGATTGTATTTCTTGCTACAATACCAATATCAGAGGTATTAACTTGGTTACCTAGTAGTTGGACATTTTCAGAGAACCATACACTGATACCGTAAGTAGAGTCAAAAACACCATTGCTTGCGAGAATCGCATTGTTCATAGACCATAATGATATCCCGTATATAGCGTTGATTGCCCCATTAGCTGTCAGAATAACATCCTTTGTTTGTTCGAGGTAAATACCAGTAATTGTATCCTCAACGATATTAGCTAATACCTCAATTTCTCTTGAAGTGATAACACTAATTCCTTCTAGAACTGTAAAGAAATTATTACCTTCAATAAGGGCAATTCTACATGTTTCCATAGCTGCAGCAGAAGTAATATTCATGAAATAATTGTATGAAATTGCTGAATTACGGGTATTAGTTAATTTTACTCCGGTTTCTGCAATATCAGTCAGATTATTGTTGCTTATAATTGAATAATCAGCAAATAACAATTGGACACCATCCTTAAGATTAAAGAAAATATTATCATCTATTGTTACTGTAGATCTGAATCCATAGATAGCTTGAACACTATCATTAAATTGATTATTTTCAATAGTCACAAAATCTGCATTATCTAATTCAATACATTTGTCAGATACAACAGTAAAAACATTTTCTGATACATTGCTATGATGTGCCCCATATAGCATCAGTGCGGTTTCTAAATCATCAAAAGTATTATTGAAAATTAATGCATTTACTGCTTCAACTTTTAATCCTGACAATGAATTTGTGAAAGTGTTGTGAGAGATTATCACGTTTTGTCCATTATCGATATATAAAGCAAAATCAGTTTGCAATGAGAAACTGTTGTATTCTACTGTAGCATTAATTGCACTAGATATTTCAAATCCTTTTACTTCGATTGTATTTCCGATAAGATTAATACTGTCTGCGCCATCTGAAGTGAATATTGCTTCACCAGAAAGGAAGTCTGTATCAACAATAGAAACGTGTGGGGAATTGATTAGATCAAATTGTTTGTAAAAATTAAATTCACTATTATCTATCTGTATATCTGTTTCGTCACTTGAAAACATAAGGTAGCTAATCACACTGTCGGTGATGGATACTGAAGAACCTTGAAGGGCTGTTATTGTGAAATTGTAAAGAGTATTCGAAACTGTCAGAGTACTGTTTTCTACAATAATAGAACCAGCAACACTTATATCTAGACTAAATGTTTCGTTAACAGCAAGGGTTACAGTTGAATCAATTATTGATAATTCACCTGTATCTCCAATAGAAATTGAACCGTTGATAATAATGTTTTCATTGTTAATGATTTGTTGATCACTAATTACCCACAAACCATCAATTGGTGGGGCTAATTTTAAGTTACTTTCAGCACTTAGAATGGTGTTGACACCGAGCAAACCAATAACAATTACAGCTAAGAATAGATTTTGCCATTTTTTTGAAAATTTCATAAATTTATAACCTCAAGTAGCTGACTTATTTAATCATCGATGATGGAAGAACGTTTTTAAAGTTTCTGTAAGCACTGTTAATTTCGTTATATACAACTGATTTGATACATACTGATTAGTATTAATTAAGTTGAATTATAGCCAGATAAAGTATATTTTTAAACGAAGGCAATGATAGACCACTGACACTCTTGAAACAGGCAAATGAAGAACCTGAAAGCTCAAAATCAGCAACATTGAAACAAAAAATCATCACAAGAGCTTTGGCTATTGCAAATAGTGGTGGGGTGAACTTTTACTTCAACTATGCTACTGTTCTTGCTGTTGGTATTGGAGCAACAGCTATAATGATGTCTTTCATTACTGCAATACAGAATTTAGGTTCGGCATTGCTACAAACTGTCTTTGGAAATCTATCAGATAAAATTGGTAGAAAACTTGTTCTGATGATTGGATTCATAATTGCATCCATTACAACAGTTGTGATATCGCAATTGACATCTCCGATTATTTTCATGATAGTAATAGCAATATATTCGCTAGGCATGAGCATGGTTATTCCCACATGGAATGCTCTTTTAGGTGATATTTCAACAGAAAAGACGAGAACAAAAATTATCAGTCAGATTAGTATGATTGGATCATTTTTCTCATCTATGATTTTATTATTGCTAGGGTTCTTAACAGATTTCCTGCCTTTTGATCTATTAAAAAAATATCGAGTTATGATTCTAATCGGTGCATTATTCTTTGCTGTAGCTACTATTCTAACCATTTTGATATCTGAAACAAACGATAAAAAAGGAAAAGTGAAAAAGACATCATTCTGGGAACCAATGAAGGATAAGAAGTTCATGAAATTCTCAGGTACAACCTTAATTTGGTGGTTCGCAATGAGTTTTCTTTGGCCATTAGCACCGATTGTTACTGCTAGTGTAAAACCAACTACTACACAGTTAGCACTAATGTCTGTAGTATTTGCAGTATTTATCGCGCTAGGACAATGGATATGTGGATTTATTGCTGACAAAATCGGGAGAAGGTTTACTCTAGTTCTTGGTTTCATATCGTTTTGCCTTGTCCCCATATTTTTTGCATACACAGTTACTTGGGGTGCTTGGGAGGTAATTTTAATAGCAAATTTGTTTGGAGGTTTTGGGAATGGGTTATTAACTGTTGCTCTTAGTTCTGAAATTCTCCATTTGTCCAGAGAAGACACCAAAGGAGCCTATTCAGGTACATATAATTTAATGGCAGGGGTAATTTCCTTCCTTGGTGCATTTGTAGGGGGGTTCATTTATGAAAGTTTTCTCACTGATCCAGCATTTGTTGGAGTGTTCCTGTATAATGGTTTTCTTAATATCTCTGATCCTACATTTATTGGAGGATTGTTACATAATAATTTTCTAAATACCAATAATACAGCTTTTGCTCTGAAAATATCTTTTTTCGTTATTGCCTCGGTTAGATTTCTAGCAGTTATCCCCACATTATTATTATCAATCAATGAGAAAAAGAAAGGTGCAAAAGAAGAAAGTGATGTCGAAAAGGTTAAATTGCTAGACACTGAACAGCCTCTATGAAGTTTTTACAAAGAAAACAGTATTGTACAACATGTGAAAAACATGTTTCCTTTCTGCAATTTACCAATAAGGAATCGGTTCAAAAACAACTACAATGTTCTCTTTGTAATAATGATGTTGTTTCATATTGGGAAGAACAAAGAAAAATGCATGTGTATCCTTTGATAATCGGTTTCTCTTTCTTTATTTCTGCAGTTGTTTTCAATATATGGATATTCTTTCTACAAAATGTACGGGAAATCGAAACAAAAGATTATATCTTGACAGCAATATATTTTGGTTTAACAGTTATCTTAGCAGTGCTTGCAACTAGTTTCAGAAAGAAATCAGAACCTCAAGAAACTGCAGATTTAACAATTAATGAATTATCAACTTACAAGAAACAATATTTCTACGTAATAGGTCTAATTCTTATTATACAGATTAGTACAGCGGTAATAGATTTCTTAATTATCTACTAATTTCTTCTGATTGAGTGTGATTTTTGATTCACGAGTTAATCACTTAATGCAAATCTTATAAATAATGTAAGGCTTAATCAAATCAGAATGCTTGAAGAAAAGATGGATAACTTGCAGTTGGCCAACATCAACGAAGTAGATTATTCTATTTTCCCATGGCTTGAAATTGACTATGTCAAAGTAGAAGAAGGAATCTTGTTAAGAGTTTATAAAATCCCAAGTGAGCACAAGAGGAGCAAAATTAATTTAATAGTCATTCCTGGGTTGTGTTCTCATTTTATAGGATGGTTAAGTTCTGATCACGAACTATCTAAAATAGCCAATATTTATCACATTGAAACTAGAGAAAAAAACACTTCAAGACATTCTATAAAGAAGATTGATTACAGTTTTGAAGTTTTTGTCAAAGATCTCAAAGTAATAATTGAGCATTACAATTTGAACGAGGAAGGATTCTATATTTATGGAGATTCATTTGGTGCAGAAATCGGAGCTTTGTATATGAAAGCAGGTTATATTGCACCGAAGGGGATGATTTTAATTAGTCCAGCGGAAACTTTTAGTTTTTCAGGTTGGATGAAAATTTTGTTTAAGTTCGCTCCTTCATGGTTATATTATCCTATACTACCTTTTCTGAAATTTATATTAAAACATTTTAGAACAGATATGAAAAATGATCCTGGAACGTATTATCTAAATAAAAGGAATCTAGAGACAGGAATTCCGAAAAGAATGAAAGCTTGCGTTTTAGAATTACTAGATTATCAATCTGAAGTTAACTATGCAAATTTCAAATTCCCAGCATATATTTTTGCAGCATCTAATGATAAGATTCATTCATATGAACAAAGTGTTGAAATCTCTAAGAGAATTCCTAATGCTATTTTTGAGAATCTAATTAATTTTCAGGAAACACACAGTCGAGAAACTGCTAAGAAGATGAAAAAATTCATTCTCGATATAGAAAATAAAAGAAAATAAGGAGTAATTCAATATTGATTACTCAAGGTATAAACTCTTTTCCTTCTGAATACCTCTAGTTGCAAAGAAAATCAAGATTGAAATTAATCCTATTATCAATGCAAAATAAAGAAATACCTCCATGCTGAATACTCCTGCTATCAGCAGTAGACCCAACCTATAACACCAATAAAATGGGTTAATCAAGAGTGCTGAAGAAGTTGCAAAAGGGTTCATCAGAACTACAAAATAGAAGAACATTGCTAATCCTATTGATATTAGAGGACTGATTCTTTCGGATGCTTCCCGAGTTAGATTGCAATCGACTGCCATTGTTATGAGTGTGGAAATGAGTAGAGCTAACACTACAAAAATTAAGCTTATAATTATTTCTCCAGCACCTATACTATCTAAATTCAATCCAAATATAAGTAATAAACCACTTGAGTTGTTTCCAGACAATTGAGTTCCTACTACCATACCTAGTACATAGGATAAGGTTGATCCTAGAGAAGCAATCAAACCGGTTAAAACCTTGGAGATTACCAAATAACTGTGTTTGTGCGTGTATGACAATAGAATCTCCATTGTTCTCATACGTTTTTCTCTTGCAAAACCTATAAGGGTATAAGATCCAGAATTTAGAGCAATTAGTAAAAATATCATGTAGCTTAAAGGCATTGCAATTGCAGCTGCTTTAGGGCCAAGAATCTGTTCCTCAGGCAAAGAAATTGGGGGAAGCTCATAATTTTGTAACGGAGGAATTGTTCTATTAGCAAGATATGTAACCATCACATTATTTGCTATAGCTTGAACAACACCAAAAGTTGATGAAATATAAGGAGATAATGTAGCATCTATAGTGAATGTAACAGGTACTCCCGTAAAAGCAAGTTCTGAAAAGTTATCCGGGATATAATAACCTAATTCTTGGGTGTACAAAACCTCAGTGAGATTATCAGTGACCTGCACTTCAATAGTTTCATCTGATGCAAAATATAATGATATGTTACCAACAATTGATTCACCAATATTAGCATCTAAATACCCTAAATCTTCACTGTGAACTAGAAGAATAAGAGCCTCTTGAGAAGTAAATAATGCAGGTAAACCAATAAGAATAAACATTAAGATGAAAGGTCCCCCAAAGATAAAAATTGCTATTTTCTTTCGAAACAATAACGAAATATCCTTCTTGAGAAGAGCTTTAAGCTGATATAGTTTAAATTTGTCTTCCTTCATTTTAATACCTCTGGAGAGATTGTTCTGCTACCAACAGGAGCTTGGAAAGCATTAACTATAGCATCCTCAAAATCCTTGGTATCTGGTGAATAAGCTTTAACTATCTCTTTCTTATCCCCTTGGAAAACTAAACTACCTTCTTTTAGAATCCCACAGTATTCTGCTAGTTCTTCAAGATCTGAAACAATATGAGAAGATAATAGAATCGTTTTTCCTTCTTTTTCAACAAGATCTTTTATTATCGAACGAATATAT
>BPTK01000194.1 GCA_023705905.1 Candidatus Heimdallarchaeota archaeon | reverse complement strand
CACGATTACCTGAATTCCAAAATAAACCAATAAAACAGTTGAGGAAAGAAGAACTACTCCAATTATTCCATAGAAAACTACCTTATTTGTAGTTTTTTGAAGAAACTTCATTGTTATAATATTTTGCATTTACTTTTTAAGCTATGGGCTAATCCAATTTATTTGCTTAGGTTAATTAACTTTGATAATATGAAAAATTACTTACTTGTAAATATTTTTCCTACTTCGTGTGCCCATTCAGTGATTTTTTCCCAATTTCTATTGTCTTCTTGAAATTCAGGTAATCGTGCAACGATGGCGTTTCTTGCAATATTTGGTAAATCTTTCTTGGAAACCCTTCCACCAAAAGCAGCTTTAGCTATGATATTAACTTCAGGGTACTCTGAAAGAACATCCTCTATGTAATTCTTAAACGCATACTCATAAAGCTCTTCTGTTCCCGCAAAACTGGAAGAAATAAAAACAGCAACTTTTTTGTCTTTCAAATCCTTTGTAAGGAATTTTATTGTGTTTTCTGTCCATTTTCCATGCTCGATTCCGCTAGCTAATATAATATTATCAAATTCATCTAAATCTGGGCATGCTCTGTAATTCTCAAGATTCCATATCTCTACTAATAGTTTGTATTCTCTCTCCAGTATCTTTTGAATTTCAGCACACGCTTCTGGGGTTGCCCCATATCTAGTTCCATATACGATTAAAGTTTCATTCAAATCATTCACCATGTGAAATGTTAAGTCATCTTTGACTTCGATTATAGCTAGTTTGAGTTATTATTAAATATATTCTTCTTCCAAAAGTGAAGGGTAATTGTCAAAACCCATTAACTGAGACTAAATTATCATTTGCTGACTGAAAGTGCTCCTTTTGTTTCGACGTCTCCACTAAGAAAGAAGAAGTTCACAGCAACCATTATTATAGCGACAAAAATAAACAAAATAGGTATGGAAAAATCAGAATCTAAGCCAAATAACGGTCCTGCAAAATCTGCAATGAATCCAAACAAAGGAGCGAAAATGAAAACTAATATAGATTTAATCTGAGATTCTGCACTAAGAATAGTGGCTCTTTGCTCCTTTTTCATTATACCTGCAAGATAATCGACACAAAGTGGTCTTCTTATATTTTGAAAAATGTATATCAGAAGATAAAGAAAGATAACAACAATGGGTAACTGAATGGATATAAAAACTGCATTCAGAATTAGAATCCCTGCAAATAAATAAAATAATATGTCCATTGAATTCTTTACGCTCTTGAACCAGTTTCTTACCATGTAAGCGTTTCTTGATGATATGGATGATAATAAGTAAAATAGTGAATACATACTCCCTAAAATAATTATAATTAGGTTATTTGATGTGAAAATAGATGAGGATGATAGTAGACCAAAATTAGCTATGAGGATAGGAATGAGGTTCACTGGAGTGAAAATAGCAGATGAAGATGCTAGACCAATATTTGCTACAATGACTAGAATGTAGATTTTGATGATAGGTTGTATATAGTCTTTAAGACTCTTATATATTGCATCGTAAGTAGCTGACGAAAATGCTCCTTTCCTTAATCTTTTATTTTTAAATGCCACAAATATGTCCCTAAACCCTTTACCCATTTCTTTCCAAAACGTTGTCTCTCTTGGTTGATGCTCATTCATATATTTCGGGTAGGTTGCAATAAGAATGAAATCACAAACATAGGGGATAATAGCCACTAAAAACACCCATTGTGCATTTGGGAGAAAAAGAACGAGAAAAATTGATGCTATTCCGTTTACTGTTGATCCTATTAATGACCATGATCGAGTTCTTCCATAAACATATGTTTTATGTTCATTGTAATTGTTTTTGTCCATCCAAGTTAAGATCATGGCTTTATGAGTCCCCGAACGAAACGATTCTCCTAAACCATATAGTGCAGCTGCAATGAATAAGACAAAAAAGTAATCAAACGTCAAACTAAATCCAATGAAATACAATATGAATGATGCAACATAAAAAAGAAAACATAGTAATAATTCATTCTTTCTTCCAAACTTATCTGCAAGAATTCCGGATGGAATCTCAAAAAGATAAGTAAATACTTCTTGAACAAGGAAAAGAGATCCAATAGTAAGCAAAGGAAATTCAGAATCTCCTAAATATACCAAGAGCATTACAATAAGATAGGGTTCAAAGAATCTCAAGTTTTTAAAGAATCCATAGAATCGAAACTTCCACATTAATGGATCGGCGAGTATTTTTTTCTGAATTTCTTTATTCTGAGATGGTTTTGTCATATGAAAACTGAATCTATCTTATTCTCTTCAAATAAATATTTTGCTCATGAATCTGAGTTGTCAACAATTTTCTCTTTAGTAATAGGTTCTGTGACATAAATGCTAACTGCTTCAGAAAGAGGGTTCATCTCACCTTTCTTATAATCCTCTATTCTTAACTCAATACATTTGCTACACAAACCAGCGGGAATAATAATATTTGAAACTAGTTCTTTCTTTTCTCTACTTAAACATCTACCACAAAGAGGCTTACCACAGTTAGAACAGCAATACTTAGCTCTAGACCCGCATTTAGAGCACGTAGATTCGAAAAGTAGAATTATCTTAACCAAGAAATATCCCTAATAATCTGTGAACCACTTACTATTAAAACCACACAAAAAAGTCAATTATTAGATTAGTAGTTATCATGTCAAGCTTCTTTTTGTTGTAGAATCTAGCAGCAAGTGACTAAAGTATCCAAAACAGAAACCAAAAATGGGATAGACATAATAAAGTTGGTCGTAGAGAGGAATAACAACAAACGCCATAACAAAAGATGCAATAAAACTTACTGCAAATATGAACCATGAATGGAAGAACTTTCTATGATCAGGATGATTTGGTCGCTCAATAAGGTCAGGAAGAATTGCTCCTACTAATATGCACACAAATGATGCAGCTAAAATCAGTGACAAAATGAAATAATTTAGCTCTGATGAAAAAAAATAATATGTTAATCCTACTAAAGGTAGTCCGATGATTTCACCAACAGCTACGTGAGTTTTTTTTCCCGACAATAAGTTCGCTCCTACTATTATATGACAAGTTTTGTATTTAAACCAAAGTAAAAACAGCGTCTTACATTTAGCAGAAGAGTTACAAAAAAATTGAGTGTGCAGTTTCTACAGATCGCCATTCAGAGAACTTTCACTCATTTTGAAAATCCTAGGGGCATTCCGGGTATAAGTGTATAGTAGAGCAAATTACATACTTTGCAGTATTGTTTATTTTCTCCTATTTTGATTAAAAACTTACTACATCTTTGGCATTTCATCCTAACACCTGGAAATACTATCTAAACAGCTTCGGTTAGTATGATATTTATCGGTGTAATAAGACTTTTTGTAAACTTCTAATTAGACATTAACTACGATTCTTCAATACCTTCGTAGATTTTCTGTAATTTTTCTACTATATCGGCTGTATACTCTTGATAATTCCAAGTTGAATCTTCCTCAAATTCGAACTCACTAATCTCCCCTCCGAAAAGATAATAGATTACGTCAATTTGTTGCTCTTCAGCGATTTTCTTTTTTTTCATCTCTGTCTCAAATTTCCTTTTTAATTTTGCAATTTTTGCAAAAAATTCTGAAGTTACTATTGCAATGTCAATCATATGTTCAGGTTTGAAAATTTTCAAATCAATGGAAAGTAAACTGTGACTGCCAAAAGGATAGTTAAGGTTTTTAGGTTTAAAACCTTTAAGTAAAGCTTGCTCGGATCTTTCGAAGCTATTTAGAATGAAATTTTCAATGTTATGAAAATAGGACATGGATCTTTTGGCTTTCTTAGACATTTCGCCCAAATCCGGTTGACTTAACATACGAAGCATCATCATTTTACCTATCTCTTCTGAATTGAGCTTGGAAACACGATCAAAAACAGTTGGGAGGTCTTCTTCAAATACGTCGTCAGAAGTCTTAGGATAATGTTTCTCAGTAATTTTAGATAGTTTGTAGAATATACCTCTAGTTGAGATGGTTTTATCATTGTCAATTTCAATTATCTTTGGATCTTTGAGCAATTCGCCAATGTGATGGAAAATTGTTGATTCAGTTTTCCCCATTATTTTTGATAAAGTCTTAATATTCATTGACCCAAAATTGCGAATGGCCATGATTATCCCATATCTTGTCTCATTCGCAAATAGATCTTCAAACCGCTTTGTTAACTTATCTGACTTCTTTGACGCTGTCATCTCAATACACAAGCAAAGTGAGCATATATAAATAATTCGTTCATCTAATTAATTCGATTATGAAAAGATTTATAAATCCCTTTACTGGTGTAAATTCGATTATCGAATTTTGGTGAGAAACAAAATGAGTGAAAATAATAAAATACAGTTGAAAGACTTGAAATTCAGACAAATTAAAGAAAGAGAAAGAATGACTTTCTATGAGTATGCCTTTGAATCAACTAGAGATCATGCAAGTACAATGGGAATATCATTTGATTTCTTAAAGAAGTTCTGTAAAATCAACAATATATTTCTAGGTTTACCTGGTAAGATTCTAATGAAGAATTTCAGCGACGTTGTAACAGAGATAGATGGTGAAATAGCAGCTGGATTCACAATGATCTATGATAAAAAGAAGGATAAATATGGTCTAGGTAATGTATTTACTAGACCGAAATTTCAGCGAAAAGGTTTAGGAAATGCAGTTATGCAACATATAATTAATTCGTATGGTGAAAAGAAAATAGATTTAGGTGTAAATAGAACCAATGCAGTAGCTATTCACTTATACGAAAAATATGGTTTTATTGAAGATTCTATAGAAGACCAGTTTATTGGTGATTTACCTTTTCCATCAATTAACCCTCCTGAAGGCTACTCAGTGAGATTAGCTGAAAAAGCAGATTTGGCTAAATTGGATCGTATCAAGAATGAATTACCAGATATGAAAAGTATAGAGAAATCTTATCGCAAATCCTTTAACAAAACTGAGACAAAGAAAATGAGGCTTTCTAATCAACTTCCTAGTGTATTGCTTAATGGGGAACAAATAGTTGGTATTGGAAGAGCCATATGGAGTAAAGGTCTCCCTAATACAGCTCAATTGATAGCCAGCGCAGTGCTTCCTGAAGCAGTGGAAGCATATCCGTCCTTCCTTAGTTTTCTAGCAAATAGTACAGAGGAATTTGGCATGAAAAAATATATCTGGGATTTAACTAAACGTACAGAATCATTCTCCAAAGTTATGAGACCAGTACTAGGAGAACCTAACAGATCTGGAGTAACGATGGTAAGAGATGGTAACTGACCATCTCTTCTAATTTTATTATGTTTTTTGTAGGTTTATCTGAATCAAGAATGGATGAAAGATTTTATTATTTTGTTCAGTTTTAATAACTGAAAAGAACTAGACCCATCAATGAACGTGCGTTAATCAATAATTGATTTCCTCTCTTTTTCCCTTTCCAAGTAGTTACCTTTTCTGTATGAGATAAAGTTTATAAAAAACTAATAACTTCAAAATCTGAAATAGAAAGGTGAATTTACTTTGAGCAAAAATAAGTCCTATAAAGATAACAAGCTTATCTCTCTGATTTTATGTTTGATGTCTTACTTACTAGCAATTGGAGTTGCGATTGGTATTGGATTCGTTCTACATCCCCTACTTCATCCCCTCCTGACTGCCTTTATTGTAGATGTGATAGCTACAGTAATAATATTCAGTATTAGTGTTTTCTTTAAGAATACTAGTCTTTATGATCCATACTGGAGTTTTATTCCAATCCCTATCATATTGTACTGGTTAATCACAGCTGAGAATTTCCCAACAATAACGATAAGACAGATTGTGATAATAACATTAGTAGCTATTTGGGGTTTAAGGTTGACTTTTAACTGGATTAGAGGTTGGAGAGGATTAAATCATGAAGATTGGCGATACACAAAATTTAGAGAAGAGAAACCTAGCTTGTTTTGGTTCATCAATTTCACAGGATTGCAAATGATGCCCACATTGGTCGTATTCTTAGGTTGTATTCCAATTTATTACAGTATAACTTCAATAAGCCCAACCTTTGGAGTTTTTGATATAATTGGGATAATAATAGCTTTAGGAGCAACAATTTTAGAAACAGTAGCTGACGAACAACTCAGAAACTTCATCAAAACAAAACAAAAAGACGAATTTATGACAAAAGGAGTGTGGTCAGTCACAAGACACCCCAACTACTTTGGAGAAGTTAGTTTTTGGTGGGGTATGTTTTTCTTTGTAATAGCAAGTGGTGTATCTACTCTATGGGTGATAGTGGGACCAATATGTATGACTATATTATTCTTGACAATAAGTATACCCTTGATGGAGAATAGATTAATGAAGAAATATCCTGGTTATAGTGACTATAAATCAAGAATATCCTCATTCATTCCATGGTTTAAGAAGAGAAATTAAGTCTCTTCTAAACAGCTAACTCCCAATAGATAGTTTTATTTTTAACCTATCTTATATTACTCAAAAAGCATATTGTGATATTATGAATTCAAATAAAACAAATTCGAAATTTAAGAAAAAACACATTTTATATATAATTATGATAATAATAACTATTACAATAGTCACATTATACTTCTATAGCCGTTTTACAGAGAATAATTTTATACAGCAATGG
>BPTK01000193.1 GCA_023705905.1 Candidatus Heimdallarchaeota archaeon | reverse complement strand
TAGAAATAGTAGAATCACAAAATCCATTCTATGGAGGATTTCCTTATTCTTGGGGGGAAGACCAGACTTATGAGGAAAATACTAAAGGAGTTAATAGCATTGAAACATCCTATATCATTGCTTTACTCAATAATTGTGACAGTTATAACTTACTTTCGGATGATATTACAATAGTTTATCCTCCCCTTTCTCCCTATACTGATACAAAAAAGGTTGGTTATGCTTTAGAATTTTCGTTTTTCTTTATAATAATCATCTTTTGTGCAGTAGTTTTACTAAAGAAACAATTTGTCTCTAAGAAATTTTAGATTTTAGGTATTAACATTCGAAACAAATTAGGATTGAAATATTCAACTATTTAAGGGGGAGCGATAACAAGGTTGCATCTTAGGAGAAATCTATCTTTCTTTTTTTTCTTATTAGTTTCGAGTTTAGTTTCTCGAGTTTATAAACGAAATTGAATATTATATTATTGAAAGACATGGTTCAATTACAAGATGAAAATATAGAAGATGAAGAAGAGAAAGTAATCACTACTCGGAAAAAGTCTGTTAAATCTTCAGATGATCCCCTACTAACTTTTCTTTCAGGAATCAAAGGTCTCTCTGATACTATGAAAAAGAGAGTGCAAAAGGTTCTTTCAACTGAGGGAATAGTTGACCCTAGAGGCATAAAAGCACTTACACAAAAGGAATTAGAAAACCTTCCTGGGATTAGTGATGCTACAGCTAGTCTTCTTCGTGATCAATTTGAAACAAAATCTGAAGGTAGTATTTTCCTATCTTTAGAAGAAAGAGAAGAATTGGAAACAGTTAGAGAAAAAATAAAAACTGGTTCTAAAGCTCTTGATAAACTACTACAAGGTGGAGTACCTACGGGATGTTTTGTGGAATTATATGGCGCACCGCAAAGTGGTAAAACACAGATGTGTTATTCCTTAGCAGCTAATACTTTACTTCCTGAAGATTTTGGAGGGTTAGATTCTGGCGTGATATGGCTCGATACGGAAGGAAGCTTTTCCAGCCAGAGGCTTAAACAAGTTCTCTCTTATTATGAATATACTTACAACATTCCAAAAGGAAAACTGAACACAAATCGTTTCATGGTAGCAGCTACTAGAACTCTAGCACAAATTGAGCAAGCAATAAAAGAGGCAGGGAAAATTATTCCAAAGAATAAAGTCAAACTTCTAATCGTTGACAGCTTAATGGATCCATTCCGCAGTGAATATGGTGGATTAGGAGAATTAGCTAGCAGACAAAAGCATCTGAATAAATTTCTACATTCTCTTATGCGAATCGCCGAAGCTTACAATTTAGCTGTCGTTTATACGAATCAAGTTATGGCAAACCCTGATCCTTTTGCTACGGCCATGGATAAGGTCCAGCCGGTCGGAGGCTTTGTTTTAGGTCATGCAAGTGATATACGATTATGGTTAAGGCGTGCAACTAGTAAGATCCGTAACCAATATGACGCTCCTCATGCAAGGCGCGCTTTAATCACTGATTGTGGTTGGTTACCTCAAGAAGAGTGTCATTTCTCTCTTGGAGCTTTCGGCATTACTGATGTTGAAGAAGAAGCTAATCACAGAAAATTAGCTCTAGAATTAGAATCTGGTCTAGTGGCACCATCTGAAGATGAAGAAGAAGTTCAAACAGAATTTGTTAAATTATAGAGAGGTGAGTAATAATGCGCAAAATCAGTTTCCTTCTTTTCTTAATTTTAGTATTTCCATTACCTATTAGTCACTCAATAATCGAAGGAATGATTCCAGAGAACAATACTGTTACTGATCCAATTCACACTATTTCTTTCGATGATTTGGAAATAGAAGACTTAATTCAAACAATTCAGATTATACCTTCTACAGATCAACAAGAACAAAGTGATAGTTCTTCACCTAGCGCATTGCACCTCCTTACTCCATCCACTTACATGAGTTATACATCTTTGGTAGGTAACTCTTCTTTTATTCAAAAAGGAGATACGGTACAACTTACCGCTGGGACAGAATTTGAGCTGATTGGTCGTTTTCCTGTTGATCGAGGAGACCATCATTGGTACGATTTAGTTACAACCCTTGATGATAACCAAGCTTCAGTTGGAATTTCTTCTGATACAAAAATTGCTGTTGCTTTTACTCTGCCTGTCAGTATTGATATCATGGCCTTTTCGTATAATATGTCTCAAGTTTTAGCTTCCATGTCTTCTAGCCAACTTGATTTTTATTTATCAGATAGTCTAACTGATTTTCAAACAAATTATTTGATGAAATCTGAGATATCTGTGCACACTTATAATTTCCACAAAAATAATCCCTCATCCCCTTTGATGTTCATCTATAGAGATCATCCATTATCTACTGAGATAAATTCCAGCCTGATAGCTGGGAACACATACTATGCCATTCTTTCATCTACTGGAGGTTTCAGTCTTCAATATTCAGATGATGTTTCAGGAAATGATGATAATAGTGTTTATTTGTATAACAGTGGATTATGGACTGAACAAACAGCTGTTGACATTCAATTTGCTGTCTATCAAGGTTCGAAAATACAAACAACAGCAGTCGATTCTAGCGGAGAGTCTTCCTTACTTTATGATTCTTCAAGTTCAACAGGTAGATCACATAGGTTAGTTACTTCATATTTTGATGCATCTAACACGTATGATACTTCTGCAGATTTTTGGGATTTGGATATTGTTGATTCAGTCATCCCTGAATTCTTAACATTAATTTGTCCTCCTTCAGCTGAATACTCTGATAACATTGATTTGGTTGCTAAAGTAGAGAATCTCTACTACCAACCTCTTGAAAACCAAAATGTTTCTTTCTACGCTTCTGAGGATAATTCAACTTGGTTACTGGTTGATTATGCTCTAACCAATGCTGGTGGTTTCGCTTCAGTGGAATATCTTATCACAGAATCCTCAGGACCTGTTTATTTCAAAGCTGTAAACAATCTTTTAGCTGCTTATTCTGTAACTCTTCAAGAAAAGGAAATAGTAGTTATTTCGGTTCCAGAAGTAGAAACTATCTATGGAAGCAAAATTAATTCTGCTACTCTTACTGCATACGAATTATCTGCTAGAGTATTAGATAATGATAACTCTCCATTAGTTGGTGTTATGGTTGTTTTCTATATGACTGGATCACTAGAACCCATTTTTGTTGCTACCGATGCAACTGGAACAGCTGTAACATCCACAGGGTTTATTGATTGGAACGCTGGATTCTATCCAAATTCTTTCTGGATTTCAGTCAGTTTAGATTCAGCTCTTTACGATTACACTTCAACAAGTTATGGAGATATCAGAATAGCTCCTAATAATATTACTTTGGAGTCTGAAACTTCCCTAACCAAATATTGGAATGACCCTCTAAATGTATCTTATAGGTTCTTGGATAATGAATCAGATTATCTTCCAAATTTCAACTACGAACTAACACTTTTTAATAGCAAAACAGGGGTAAACACTTCATTAGGGATATTCTCTACAGATCAAGATGGATATGGAATTCACTTCTTTGACAGTGGATTTTTTGATCCCGGAGAATATATTTTATATGTACGAGTAAGTTCTGTGAACTATTACAATTTCGAACACGTAATCTCACTTTCAATAATGGAAGATCAGGTAAGTATTTCTGTCAATTTACTACATAATGAAACATATACCTATAATTCAAATTTTTATTTGGAGGTTTATATAACAAATCATTTAGGTCAGTTTCTAGAAAATATAACAGTCAAGATTTTCATCTCTCTTCCCAATTATTTTGATTTCTGGTTTGATCATATTTACTTAACAACAGACGAATCAGGTTTTGCATCGTGCTCTATTATTCTTGATTTAGAAGCAGGTGATGAGCTCAACATTATGATAACTACAGAAGATTTTTCAGAAAATGGTGTAGTCTATTATCCTGCTGCTGTTCCGTACATAACCTATGTTACTTGTACCCCTGCAAGTAGTTCTTTTGTGCAACTCTTTGATATTAATTGTGTTAATCAAGATACTATTAGCATCACAGGACGTTTGATTTCTGGTAGTAGTGGTATTGCAAATGAAACGGTAACAATAACCATTCTTGGCCAGCAATATATGGTTACTACTGATATGAATGGATATTTTGTTCTAGAATATAGTGTTCCTTCAGGTGGAAATATTGCGGTTGATTTTCTATTTGATTCTTCAACAAATTATATTGTAGCAAATGCTAGCATAGATCTTATTTGTGCTTCTTGTGATATCATCATTACAACAGCTGATATTCATCAAGAAACTTCTCAATTCACAACTTTTGTTGTACATGTTGAATCTATATATGGAACAAATCTAGAGGGGTTAAGCGTAATTTTCTCGTGGTATGATGGCGTATCGTGGATTTTCATTAATACTGAATTAACTAATAGTTCTGGATATGCTACACTTTCCCCCACTATATCATTTCCACTTGGAGAATGGTTGTGGAAGGCAGAATTACAAGCTTCAGCTGATTGGTCAAGTGGAACAAGCGTTAGCATTCTCAAAATTGGCTTCTTTACATCCACAAATATTGTTACCTCTAGCAATGTTGAATATAATGAATATCTGGAAATATTAGTATACATTCAAGACGAATTCAATAATCCTCTTGAACAAGAGGTTTTATTCTATCTTGATGGGATTTTCATCGGATCAGCTACTTCTAATTCATCTGGAATAGCTAGTTTGTTGTGGTTAGTTAATCTCGTTCCAAAGATTTACTCTTTAACTGCTGTAGTTAATCAATTTGGTATGTATTTAGATAGTTTAGATAACACTAGTTTGACAATTAACAAAACAGAGAGTTACATTTC
Source organism: Candidatus Heimdallarchaeota archaeon (assembly GCA_023705905.1). Taxonomy (GTDB): domain Archaea; phylum Asgardarchaeota; class Heimdallarchaeia; order Heimdallarchaeales; family Heimdallarchaeaceae; genus UBA460. Next base: position 1,839 of record BPTK01000193.1, on the reverse strand, counting down.
TAGTGCAGATGTCTTCATCTATTATAATGAATCAGCCGAAGTACAAATTTACATTTTCTCCTCCTTGGGAGCAATTTCCTCTGTGTATCTAACTTTGAACATTTCTGGAGTATTAACTGATCAAATTATCACTAATTCCTCTGGATGGGGAATATGGACAATTCCCTCTATTCAACCTGGCCTCTACTCACTTGTAATAACCTTTGATGGAAATAACTATTTCTTAGCTTCATCCCTCTCTGTAACATTGCAGATCAGTAAGATGCCTACAGATATTTTGCTCAATGCTTCAAATCAAGATTACACGACAAATTATCAAATTTCAGGGTACATTCAAAATATCTTTTTGCAACCAATTGAAGGTATAGATGTAATATTGCGAATCAACGATTCAATTTATCAAACAATTTCTTCAGATGTTTCAGGTTATTATTTGTTCATTGTGTCTCTACAACCAGGGACATATATTATCGAAATTTCGTTTGAAGGAAATCAAGATTATTTATCTTCCAGCACTTCAAAAACAGTTTACATCTGGAAAATTGACACTAGTGTTCAAGGAACTATCAATTGGGTAGATACTTCTTTAACAATACAAGCTTACTTAGAAGATTCAAATAATCAACCAATTGAAGGAGAATTAGTTCTATTTTATCTCAATGGGTCGTTTATTGGTCAAAATAGTACAAATGCAGCAGGCTATACATCATTAGATGTTACAGGTGTTGCTTTAGGAATCTATGAAATCACATTGATTTATGAAGGAACTTCAATCTTTGAAGAATCGTCTCAGTTTATTGTACTTGAACAATCTAAATCACAGACAGAAATTTCTGTTCTACTTACTGAAGGAATATATGCAATTATTTCAACAACTGCAGAGGTGCATCTTACTTCAGAAGGAGTTCCACTAGATGGTAAAATGATCATATTAACAATTGATGGAGTACAATATTTCGGGTTAACTAACTCTTCCGGCTATGTGTTAATTACTCTAGATATCTTGCTAGAAGCAGGGTTATACAATATGGAAATAGCTTTCAGCGGTGACATAGAATATTCAACTGTAAGTTTCAATCAGTTAGTTCACATTGCAAAAGCTGAAACTAGTATTGAATTAAACTTCTATTATGATTCTTATCAACCAATGTTAAGTGGAATTCTAAATAGCATCCATCCATTAACTGGAGAACAAATACACATTTACATCAATGGAACATATTTCAAATCCTTAAGCGTTAATGCGCTTGGTGAGTTCTTAACTAGTCTTGGAATAACACCTGGTTTATACAACATCTTGGTAAAATTTGATGGTAATAGTAATCATCTTGGATCAGAGAAAACTTTGCAAGTCAACATCTCTAAAACTCCCACACAATTAGACGGAACTTTAGATGTTTATCATGAGTATGGTGAAGAAACTACCTTTATCATTCAGCTAACTGACATATTGTTCAATCCAATTGAAGCGGAACTGATTATCACAATTAATGGTAATTACTTTGCAACAATTACAACAGATTCTTCAGGTCATGCGATAATAACTTTAACTAGTGACATCGTCGTGGGTAGTTATGTGCTCATCATCGAATTTCAAGGAGATTCAACATTTTACCAGTCACAGTTGAGTGTAAATTTGACTGTAAAATATCAAATTGAACTTGTAAGCATTGAATATGATGCAGCTTCCTATGGAGAAACAGGATATATCTCAGGAATTATTGAGAATTTTTCAGGATTGTTAGATCAAGTAACAGTAACCATGTATCTAGATGGTTCGCCAATACAAACATTAACTGATAGCACAGGTTATTTTCTTTTTTCGATTAATCAGTTCCT
>BPTK01000192.1 GCA_023705905.1 Candidatus Heimdallarchaeota archaeon | reverse complement strand
GACCACCGAGATCTACACTCTTTCCCTACACGACGCTCTTCCGATCTCAGGTAAAATGAGTTTTGATTCATTAATTAAGTTATTCTGAATTCTATTTATCTTATCAAGATCTATTACAAATATTTGAACGTCTCTGTAGAATATCTCTGATTTCGTATTAAGTTCACATTTAATCACAACTTTTCTCTTAGATGGATTTGATGTATTTGTAACCGAACTTAATAATGCATAATCAACCATTCTTCCATTTTTAATGACCATTTTGAAGAAATTGAAATTCGTTCGGTTAACTGATGGATTTACAAAATCATTTTCACAATATCCTTGAATGTAACGTGAATTGATTTCTTTACTTATAGTGATACTAATTGTTTCATCTGCAGAATAATCTAAAATGAGATTTTCGTCTATAGATTTTAGAAATACATCGAAATTTCTCAATTCCTTTCGATCTAAGTTGTTACTAGACATTATTATAAAAGATCTAGGATCTAAAATTATCTTAATTTCTCCTTTTATAGAATTCTCGATTCTCAAAGAACTGAATTTTGATACAATTGAAGATAAAGCTTTAGAGATATATTCTATATCTCTCTTGAATGCTGTAAAATTATCAAAAGAAGGAGAATAGCGTGCAACATATAAGCTAAGTTCTTCTTCCTTTTTTGATTTTTTTAACTTGAAACCAACTTCTTTTCTAATGAAATTTGTTACTTCCTCTATTAATATTGTATGGAATAATGTTCTTTTGCTAACAAAATAATTCGAGCTTAAGTTACATAGAAGATTATAGATATTCAAATCTTTTTCTATTTCATTGGCTATTTTTCGAAAGGAATCTACTAGAGAAGTATCTGAACTAACTGTGTTTTCTATGAAATCAGCAATTGGTATGTAATAGATAGATTTTTCCCTCTGATTAAAATAGCGAACTTTAATATCAGACGGTTTTAAAATAGAATCATTAAAGGGAGGAAATCTCAATATATGGTCGGAAAAACTATCAGGCTTATATTCTACCAGTTGAGCTCTAATATCTTTGATTTTATTATCTATGTTCCAATGTACTTTTGTATATTCATTTAAATCTTTTAATTTGTAATAGTTCTCTAATAATGGCATAATAATGCTAACATTTGAAAAGCAATTCTCCTTTGGTACATAAATGTAATCCCAGTATTTTCCCTCTAATGAATGCTCTAATCCGCATTTATCTGGTTTTTGTACTTGATTTTTTATATTTAAACAAAGACTTTTTCCAAGATGAATGGTATAAACATATCTGATTTTTTGGTTTATTTTTTCAATGAATTCTTTAATGTTGTAAAGATAGGGCCAAGAAAAATGAAGAATTACTTTCAGCCCTCGATTGACAGCATTGTTAGTAAGCTCAACCAAATTGTCAAAATAAAATGATCTTTCATTTATCGATTCAAGAATAAGAATACTTGGGTTGTACTTTTTCAAGGATGTTTTTTCTTCTCCATGGTATATGAAAGTTTTATCCAAAATACCAATTGGAAGTGCTCGGTCAATTGGAACAGAAAGTATTTTGGGGGGATTGAAGGATGGATCTTTTAATCTTGTTTCTAGAAATTCCTTGTATCTCTTTTTATAATTACTATCACCAAACAGAGGTTTTGTTTCAATCTTAATCTTTTCAAACTCTTCATTTTGTTTGTCTAGGACCCCATTACAAAGTAGAATATCTTCATAAAAGAATATTGATTTAGAATAGTGATTATTTATTATCTTTTTATAGACTAAAGAAAAAAACTTCTTTTTAAAATCCTTGTATCTATTATTAAAGTCATTTTTGGGGGATCCAATTAAGACATCTTTCTTTTGAGTCAAAGAATGAATACTTGAGATAAGTGGTGTTAAATTCAAGTCACCCTGGGAAAATATTATTACTACCTGTTTAGAAAGTATAGCATCCAAAATTTCTTTTGTAACAAGAGAGATTTTTGGATCATTGTCAGTAATTAGAATTTTTTGAGTATCATTATAAATACATTCTATGCTATGCAGTTTCATCTTCTTTAATCCCCATATTAAACATAAGATCAAATATTTCACATAATCCAAATACGCTCTCATCAGCAATTAGACAACCAACTTCAAAATTGGCTAAAATGCTGTTTTTTCTAACTTCAGCACTCCCAACGTAGGCAAGTGAGTTATCACCAATTAACATTTTCGCATGAGTGCTAGAAAATACAGTCCCTCTTTCTCCAGATAAGTGATAACGTGAAATCATTAGATTGTGAAGTTTATTTTCATTTTGTACAAGAATTTTAAGTTTTTTTAGTTGTGATTTAACTTGTTTTGAATCTCTTGTGAAAAGTTTTATTTTAACATCTTTTCTTAACAGGTCTTGCAAATAATTAACAAATTCAGGGAATTCTTCAAAAAAGTTATATTCAAAGAAAGGAGAGCTAATTCTTAAGACAATGTTTGTTTCTTGAAAAATTTTCTTATAACATTCTTTTGTATCTATGAAATCATTGCGGAGCTTTGGAACATCCAATCTTAGATGTTTTAGTCTGGGTTTAGATATTACAATAATAGTATTGTTAGTAATAAGTGCGTTTTGAAAAGATTTCTCAAAAGTATAATAATGCTTATTTTTTTGAACATCTTTTCGTATCCTCAGATTACCTTCTTGAACTGCTTCATCTAACACCTTCTGTATTTCAGAAGGCATAATATATTCATCTAGATTATAGGAATCAAGTATCTCATCTATTGTACACTCTTTATGATCTTCCAGCATTCTCGTTAGAAATGCTTGTATTTTTCTTTTTATTACAATATTAGACATCTAGAAAACCTACATCGATTCTCTCTGTTTTTCCAGTTATGCTTGATCTATCTAAATCATTATTGAAACGCTCACAGACAAATTCTGGTACGTAACAACAAGCATTACATGAACCTTTTTCATTTAATAAGCAAGCTGGATCTTGAGGGCAAGATTTAGCTAGTTCTTGGATTTCAGATAACCAATCCATAAGGGCTTCGTCAAAAGTAAATTCTAGACCCCCAATATTTATTGAATTGGTTGAATAAAGCAAAAATGAAGCGCTCTTTGGATAAATAATCTCGGAGATACTATTTACATCTAAACCCGTGTGTTCAGTAGATTTTTGTATCAGTAAATGAGAAAACGTATGTAGTAATATTTCAATTTGTTTTACACACTCTTCATTTTTAATTATCTTTGCAAATGACGCGTTGCCTGTCTTATTTTCATCAATATCAAATGTTGAACAAATTGAAGGGTTGTTTTTCTTTATCCACTGAAATATCTTTGATTTATTTAATTGAAAAACTATACCTTCTGTTAAGAAATCTCTTACATAAACGGTATGTTTGTCCCGAGATTCAAAATCGCGAAATGTATCAAAAAGGAGAGGTTTACGTCTAGTAGAACCTTCTATGTATCCAAGTTCAGCTTGAATCATTTTTAAATTAGATATATGATAAACATCATAAATATTCAATTGATTAAGTATGTTCATACCTTTGTTTTTGTACTTTGATAAGTATGATTGATGGGAAGGTATGTTTACATTCGAACTTACCTGACTGAATGCTGTGTTTATTAATAACATGCCTTGATAATCTTTTTCCGTATATTCAAGTTCTTTTAATGTAGAAACCAATTTCGATATTATATCTATGCCATATCTTTTCTTTAGTTTGTCTTCATCAGCTCCTGATCTAATTTTATCAAAACTAGTTCGTAGAACATTTCTAATCACTTTAATTATCTCATTGTCTCGTAAATCCACTAATTTTTGTTGTTCAATGTCCAAATCTTCACACGTGAGTTTTATTCTAGGTAGTTCCCAAAAATCTTTAGAATTCCTCATTTCAGTAAGAAATTCATTTGAATAAATTACTACTTCCTCAATTTCATTTGATACAATGTCTGAAAAAGCTTCAGAGAAGACTCTAGCTACTGAATCTAGTTTTGTTGTTTGATTACCATCTTCAATTGATGGGATATCAGGAATTGTTATTACAAATGGATGATAAATCGCATTTGCTCTAACTGGAACTCCTCTAAATTTCTTTTTTTCGAGTGATGATCGGTGAAAATCAATTTTTCTTTCATAATGGTCACAATGAAAGAAAAAAAGCGGCTTTAGAGCGCCACATTTGATACAAATTACTTTAAATGAACTTGGCTGATCAAAGCTTCTCCAATACAATTTTGCCATGCTCTTTTCAGAGTTGCATTCCTCACAATTATGATTTAAATTTGTCATATAATGTAAAGGAAGTAACCTACCACAATCATCACAAAAGGCCGCAATTGTCAACTGTTCCCAAGGATCACTATCTTTATGACCACATGGTCTACTCTCTCTAATATCAAAATAGGTATTGCAATTATTCTTCTTGCACAGAGCACTTTTTGGATATAAAGTAAAAGATCCAGAAACATCTTCGTTTTTGCTATCAACTAATCTTACCTTATTAATAATAAGTTGATTTTCATTCAAGAGATTATAATCTCCGCCATCGCCTTTCCTTAGTCGAATCAAGTTATTAATGCTTTTTAGAAATACTTTCTTATATTTGGCAATGTTGATATTACGAGTAGTAAAGTCAGGATAATTGCTGGTGATCTGGAAACTTTTTCTTTTTAAAGAAAAAAATTGATTTCTATGCCCTTGAAAAAAGGCACTGGACTCTGGTATCAAATAATTAATTTTCTTTTTTGACATATAATCACTCAACATATTTTTTGTCTTTATTATAAATTTCTAAATTCAATATTTTCTGTATTCCTCTCATACCTGTTTGGTTTCTATAAAAATAATTACCGCTTGAACTTAGAATATTTGGAAAGAATTCTTTTTTACTACTAGCTGATGTACAAATCTCTTCTAATCTCTCCTCAACTTCATATTTAACATTGATGGCTATGAGCTTTCTACCATATGTTTTTTCAATAAATTCAATTACATTATCAAAATCACTGCTTTTAAGAGAACAAATTTCCTCTTTTCTGTATATTGGAATATTTTTAACATTTGATAGATAATTTAGAATTGAACAACAGAATATAGAATTTATAGTTTGATGTAAGCCTAATTTGGAATATCTGTTTATAGGTACTGGTTTGACATAATGGTCTATTGTTTCATGATAACGTTGAAAATTTCTAAAAAAACTATCATCTCTTACACGGTTAGGATAAAACCAAAGGAAAATAATACCCAAATCTCTTCTTCCAACTCTTGAAAGTGCTTGAATATATTCAGATGTCGAATAGGGAATCCCTTGAAAGAGCATAAAATTCAATTCTTCCAAATCAACTCCATGAGATACAACTGATGTTGCATAAATAGAATTATAAGTTATCTCAGTAGTGCTCTCAGTGTAAGAATAATCTCTTACAATTGTTTTAACTAATTGAATTGTATTCTTCAAATCTTCTAAGCTACTATCACCGCTTATCACATCTCCTTTCAAGTGAGAATTCTGATTCCTATGTAAAGAATCATTTATAACGACGTCTTTTAATCTAAGCATATCATAAGCATCTTGTTTTTTTATGTGATAAGTCAAAGGTATCAAATAGGTTTTAATTAGTTCCCAACCTTCAATTTCCGCGTTAAGACCATATTTAAGGCAAAATTCTCTTGGATCTTTTAAGAGATTTCTTTGACTTGTAGATAGAAATTCAGCAAAATGTAGAAGTGTTCTTAAACAAGCATAATGGTTATCTCGTATGTTTGGTTTTAAATTGAATATTATTCTATTTGGATAGTCAATTTTTTCAAAGAAAAGATCATCCTCACTTCCTTCTCCTAATGGGCATTTCCCTGGAATTACAAAGGTGTCCTTTCTATATAATTGATTTATTTGTTTATCTGTACCATTCAAGGTTGCACTCATTGCTACATATTTAATGCTATGATTAGAAAAAGCTTGAACTAGGGTTTCTATACAGCCCTCAAAATGAGCGGATATAGTACCAAAACCCTCTCTAAGAAGATGCATCTCATCTTGAACCGAAAGAATAGGCCCTACATTTTTTTCATTGTTTAATCCCTCATTTTCACACCTAAATGATTCATTTCTAGTTGTTTCACATATGTCGCCTGAAGGAATAAAACCATGCCCAGATGGACACATGCTCCCATTTCCACCTAAAACATTCCTTAATCGTCTTTGTAATGATAATCCTGCCCATTTATCTACTGTTGATACGATAACTGTTGGTCTCCATCGAAAAATTTCTCTGTCTGTCTGATATATAAAGAATTTTTCATCACACTTATTGCATTGATGATAAACTCTCTTTGAAGTGTCATCAACGTATAGCAACATCTTACCATTTTTCTTATTTTTACATAAGGGACAATCAGGAATTATTATTGATTCTGGATTAGATTTGTTTGCCTTTATGAATGAATTTATTCTAGTTTCAATTCCTGAAAAAAGATTAGGAAATTCATCAGATTCACCAACATAATAACCAAGAGAGAAATAATTATCAGTATCAATTCTAACTTGTCTTATTTTCTCTGCATGTATCAAAATCGCCGAAATTCTTTCCAACTGTTGGATAGATAACATCCTTAATGGGAATTTTACTATTGCGGTGACACCTTGGTTTTTTCCATTTAACCTATCAGATCGGAAGAGCACACGTCTGAACTCCAGTCACGTGAAACGATCTC
>BPTK01000191.1 GCA_023705905.1 Candidatus Heimdallarchaeota archaeon | reverse complement strand
GATCCTTTATTCAAGTATTATTCAGAAGAGAGTTTAGAAGAGATGAAGGAGGAGATTGTGAAAGAACTTCTGTTTAGAGAAGAATATGTAAGGAAAATGATCGATGGAGAAGAAATAGGAGAAGAGTTAGCTGAAATAGCTAATGAAAGATATGAGATTATGAGGAAGGGGGTAATTATTCGGATAAAGGAAATGTGGGAATTGAGGAGATTAGAAGAGAAAATAAATGTAGAATTAGCTTTGCGAGAAGAAGTGAAAAACGCCATAGAAGAAAACAGAACGATAAAGATGGAATATTGGGGACTAATTCTAGAGCGAGGAATAGTAAAATGATGCAAAGAAATAATGAAAGAAGAAAGAACAGGTGGGAGAACTGGTCAGAAAATATAGCACTTTTGGTTTTTGCAGTATTGATGATAGTAGGGATTATAGTTCCTCTTTCATTGATAGATTTTGAACAACAGATAATGTCGATAATAATTATTTTCAGTTTAGCAGGAATAGCAGAGATGACCTATATTTTATTGGAAATATTTAATCCTAGAATAAGAAAAAGGATAGAAAGAACGGAAAGGAAAGAAAAGATTATCAGAAAGCATTTTGGGATTGAAGAAGAATCAAAAGGGGTAAAATATCGTAAGTTCAAACTTGCAGGAATAATCAAAGGGATAGACAATAAACTAATTCTGTTTTACGAACACCAGAGAACAAGAGAAAAGATAACAGTGTTTCAAGAGGGATATCGAGAAGAAGTAGGATAAACGAGAGAATGTGAACGATGAACTACCAAAACGATGTAACTAAAGAGCTCAATACAATTAAAGAAGACAAGTATAATGAATTAATCAAGCAACTCAAAACAAAGGATAAGAAAAGGAAACTTCATGCAATAGAGGAATTAGTACAATTGGGAGATGAGAGAGCAGCGGAGCCTTTAACAGATTTACTAGAAAAAGAACTGATTAAAATAGAACATCTACCAAGATTGGAGAGGTTGGATAAGTATCTACAATACAACAGTGAAGTAAAAGAAGAAATGATGATAGAGATAATAGATCAAGCAATAGGTAAGTTAGCATCATGGGGATTTGATTTCCTACCTGTAGCGTGGGAGATGGATATGATGGCAGTACATACAATGGATAAATTAGCAAAGAAGAAAGAAAAGAAGGCGATAGATACAATAATAGAGATAATAGAGCTAGAACCGCACGAAGATGAAATGAGAGGGTCTATGCGATATCCAGCAATGCTAGCATTAGGACAAATAGGAGGGATGAAAGGAGAGACATTAATAGTAGAGTATGCACTAAAAGAAGAAGAAGACCAAGATAGATGTGCGGAAGCAGTAACAGTATTGGGACTGTGGGGAGGGGAATATACAGCAGAAAAGATGCAACAAGTATTAGTGAATGAAGCGGAAAGCTATATGTTCTTGAAACAACATGCAATAGAAATACTAGGGAAAATATATCACCCTCGTTCAATAGAAGTATTAGAAAAAACACTGGAAAAAACATCAGTGTATGAAGAAAGAAGAGAAATAAACAGGTCGATAAGAAGATTAAGAAGAGAAGAACAGAAAGCTCAAGAAAAATGAAAATTATTTGATTTTGATATATTTATAAGGGATGAATGTCTTAACAACATGGCGACATTTAGGAATACTACTACTGATTCTGAAAGGTGACTCGTAAGAACAACGGTGTTCGAGAAAGGGTTTAGTTTCAAGGATTTTTTATTAATTCCACACTTAAGCCAAAAAAAAATCACAGGTGATTTTGAATGAATAAATATATACGAGGTGAAAAGAAAGATGGCTAAAAGTAGTAAAAGTTCTAGAAATCAGAGATCTAACTCCAAAAATCCTAATAATGCTTCACATAAAGCTTCCAAGGATAATAGATCAAATCAAAAGAATCCAAATAAGAAGTAGTTTGGAATTCTCAAAAATAACATTCAAGGAATAATTACACTTCCTTTTTTTCTTTTTTATCTCATATGGTCTGGAAGGAAACTATCAAATACACGAATAAGACGTTCATTTCTAAAATCCCTAATATGCTTTATCAAGTCATTTTCTTGTCCTGCTAATATTTCTTGCCATTCCATAGGAGCATATCTAACCAAAGTTGAAAGCATCCATGAACCAATGAAAGTTGTCAATGAGTTATTCATTAGTTGACTATAAGGATTATCATTATCATAAATGACTATGTTTTCAATAGAAGGTAGAAAACTCTCATCAAAATAATCTTCCATGGCATTCTCATAATGTTCGGGGTCATTTCTTTCTAGCCTCTTATCTTCAAAAAAAGCAGTTCTAATTGAAAGAGCAGAAAAAACACCTAAAGGCATGACTTGAGCACTAAGATATTTGGATGATTGTTCTTCATCAGATATTTTTACAGGTCTTAATCCATGTTGAGTGAAAAATAATTCTTCAGTTACGTCTAAGTCAAGTATTATGAAACCTTTAGCACATTGTAACAAAGCATAATATTCAACAAGCGGACAAGTATTTTCTGGCATTGAAAAAGATGTTTCCAACATCTCTAAACCCTGTTGAAAATACACTGAAGCTTTTCTGGCTATTTTACGTATATCTTCTTCGTTTTCAAATTTCCTTATAGTTATTGACTCTTTTGGTTCAATTTTCAAATCAAATCTATCAATTCTTTGTTTAATCGTATTATGGTTCTTTTTGATTCCAAAGAAATAGTCTAATTTTCTTTGATAGTTAGGAACTACAGTATTAAAGAAACGCTCTCCTTCATCAGAGAAATGCCGGATTTTAAGAAATTGTTCGTGTTGATATTGAATTGATGCAATTTTCAATTGTTTAATAATCTGGGATTGGAGGGAAGAAGTCATAATATGTTCAACTAAATACTAATTTTTTAGTGTTATTATATCTTTGTACAAGACACTGTTAAGTCTATAGTAGAAGTAATTCTAGAATTTTGAATAAAGAATAGAGATACACTTGATAAATCCTTGTTATTCCTTTTTGAGAAGAGTGAATTTTTCTCGTTCTCCACAGAATGTATTAGGACAGATCGGGGGTTTAGGGGGAGGTACAACTTTATGAGAGATTCTAAATGTGTCACCGCAGTTCCCACAAGAATAAGAAGAGATAACTCTTGATAATCATTCTTCTTGAGAATCTATAGTTAGTTTCTTGTTGGTCATGTATCAAAGAATGTATTATCTGTGAGAGATAAAAGCATTTCTAGATTTTTGTGGTTTTATATTCTTGACTCCTTGTATCACTTCTTGTGTTTTGTATTTATATATACAAGCAAAGCGTTTTACAAAGCTTTACAATACTTATTTATAGATTCTTGAGTTAAAACTAATAGAATGGAAAAGAAAAAAATTGATTTCAAAAAATACCTAGAGAAGATTGAACACCGTAATAATACAGAGTTTTTGAATGAAAATATCAGAAGGGAGGTCTTGAAAATTGGTGTGGAATATCAATTACAAGAAGGTTTTTGGATTAAGCAGGTAACTCCTTTTTTCTGGACGTGGGATTTAGATAGTAAAATTGATAGAATTTCAGAAGAAGATATGAAGATTATAATAAGTGAAGCAAAGAAAGAAAGGAATTCTGGTAATGAACTCCCACTAGAATTTCAAAATGAAGCTGACATTGACATGCTTATAGATAAATGTAATCAATTGACAAAGAAAAAAGACCAATTGCGTGATAGAACTCACAAAATCTCAAGTTCTTGGTTAACTAACCAAAAATGGTTTCAAGATTTAGAAAATAAGGAAAAGGAACTTAGAGAGATGGTAGAAAACGATAAAACCATCAATTGGAATCAATATGCGGATGATATATTATCTTCAATAGATCCGGATTTACGAGAAATGGTAAATGTAAAAGCTGTTAATATGATCGCAGGAATAACAGGATTAGTTGAGGAAATAGGAAGCATTGCAGAAAGAAGAGCATTTCCAGAGGACTACTCTGATTTAGATGATTTACGAAAGAAGAGTATAGAAGTTTCTGAATGGTTGGACGAACTTTATCGTTCCCATTTTAATGTAAATCATGAAGTTTTCCTAATTAAAAGCAAAAGTGAAGAACAAAAAGATATCGCTGTAGAGGGTATTTGTGAAAGAGAACTAGAATCTTTGCTAATCAAAACAAATATCCCTCTTATTAAACAGAATTGGGAATCTTGGTGTGGTGGAGGAGGAGCACATAATCCGCCAACAATATATGGTTTTGAATTTATGAACAATGAAACAGGTTTCTATTGTCAATTGAACATTAGTTGCATAGCAATAATGCTAGGGTTTGGTAAGTCAACTATGGACATTTGGTGGTTGTGGCCAAAAAAATATGAGGAAAGATTAAATCTGCTTCACAAAATTAAAAAGAAAATGGAAGACCTAAAGATAATTTTCCCTCAAGAAACCATTTATTCTTTATTTCAAAAAAATCTAATACAGACAAGATTATATGGGAAGGCATTTGATTTTCCACCTATAAACAAAGATAAATGGAATAATGAAACGGAAATCGATTTTTCACAAGAAGAATTTATTAGAACTAAAGAGAGATTTGGTGATGTAATTTATGATACTGGGAAAGGATTGTATAGAGGACCAACTTTGAATAAATTTTATTTCAAACGAGAAGCTATAGAAGATAAAACTGAAGAAGTGATAGAAGAAGAATTATCTGAAGATATTTCTGGTATTCATATGGTTTGTGCAAAGGTGTATAAAAGCCAATATGCTGATGAAATATGTTATTGTATTGTATTTAATGATTATTTAAAGAAAGAGGATGAAGAATTATCATGGATATACAATAAAGATTTCAATGATATTCTTTCAATGTTAAAATTATTCGATAAAGCAATGAAACAATTAAATTATATAACTCATGATCAGATAATTGAAAAAGGTACTATTCCACCTCAAATAGATATTACCATTGAAATAGAGAAAGGGTTAATTGAGGCTTCTAATGAATACTTTCTACATCATGAACGGTTTCAATTGGATGAAGAAAGTATATTAAAGGAAATTTCTCTTCGAACAAAGTTTAGAGGAACAGATTGGAGTAAATATATCACGCAGTATAAAATGAATAAAATAGGTAAAACTCAGGAAGAGATTGCACTGAAGTATCACACTTCTCAACAAACTATCTCGAATCATATCAGCAAAGTTGAAAAGGAGTTGGTAAGAATTGCACGAGAAACCTATGTAAAGTGGTTAGAAGACAAGTATAGTATTGTAGATAACGTAATAAAAATTGAATATCAGAAAGATATTGGAAAACCTTATCTAATTATATATATGAAGAATAATATTGTTGAGGTAATAAAAATTGAAGTAAGTAATTTTAAGCCAAGTATGTCACTTTATACAATCCCAAAAAATGATTTTTCTTCTGTAATAGAGAAATCTAAATCCTTAGAACAAATGGGGTATCAAGTTAATCTTTCAGTTGATTTTTATAATTTATTTAATAAAAAACAATATCAAAGGAAACCAATAAACTATCATCTCACCTCAGAAAATATCACCTTTACATATTAAGATGAAAAATCGAAATGATGAAATCATTCTCTCTAGCTATTGACAAAACTGCCTTAACATGTGTTTCAGGAACCCTATAAAATGCTGTACCATATGATCCAGAAGCTGGTCTCGATTCGATTTTTAACAGTAATATTTGCTTATTCTTGTATTACCTGATTTCCGATATTTTCCTTTCAAAGTATCTTCATCAGATTTATATGGTATGGCCTCTGTTATCCCCAGTTCTCTTAATCTGTCCCTAATATTCATCACATCTTTTTCATCTGTCCAATCATAAGTATAAACACAAATTACCTTTTTATTATAATCTACAACATTTGTACTTCGTTTCATTGTTGAGACTTTTGCATCGTTACCCAAGAGCCCTTCCTCAACAGCTTTCTTTATTTTTAACCAAACTTCATCTAATTTAATAGGATCTACAAAAATCAACCATTTTCCTCCTCTAACAGTATGATCAGAATACTCTCCTTTCATCCTTTTTGCATATATCCAGGACCTATCTGTATCTTTAGAAGGTAGTGCGCTGTAATCTGTACTATTCTTGTATAATTCAATGCGTTCTCTTTTTGGTCTTTGCTCGCTTGTAACGACAGAGTTTAAGTATAGATCTGAAACATAGTACCCTAGCTTCGGGTCAAATATTTTTCTCTCTCTCTCGTTGTTGATTCCTAACTTCTTCCAATCAGGTTCAACATCACATACATCTAAGATTCGTCTCAGCTCCTCAAAAACAAAATGTTGTTTAATATAATCCTGCATTTGAGTTTTGTTGAAGTTTTTCGTTATTTCATAAAAAACCCTTAAATCAGGTTTATATTTTCCCTCTATGGTTAGCACTTGCCATATCTTCTTTTTTGTTTTTAAATTGGTAAATTTTCCTTTCCAAATTGAAAAAAATAACTTTTTAGACTTCTTTTCTACTTCCCTTTTATGCAGTATATTTTCTGGTGATTGGATTCTCACCTCTTCCCAAGTGTTATTAAGCAAGAAGAAGTACTTACTACACTCTCCACAAAACATCAAATTGTGATACTTCTCTTTTCCTCGATTATAACTCAAAGCTTTTATCTCTCTTAAATTGCTTTTACAAAGAGGACATGAGTTGGACTTTGTCATAAATTTTTCATTCCATTTTCATACGGAATTATTTTATGTTTTTGGTCTTTTTATACTTTCTTTCTTCAATCCTTTCTGAAATTAATATACTCTCTTTAGAATCTCCCAA
>BPTK01000190.1 GCA_023705905.1 Candidatus Heimdallarchaeota archaeon | reverse complement strand
GTGATAAAGCTAGACCTGATATTATCGCATTTGGAAAGAAAATGCAAGTATGTGGAATTCTTGCTTCCGACAAAGTTAAGGAAGTGGAAAATAGTGTTTTCGAAGAATCAAGCCGCATAAATAGCACTTGGGGTGGTAATCTTGTTGATATGGTTCGTGCTACAAAGTATTTAGAAATTATAGAGAAAGATAACTTAATAGCTAAGGCAGAAACAAACGGTAAATACATGTTAGATCTGGTTTATGAATTCCAAACAGATTTTCCTGAGCTCATATCCAATGCTCGTGGAAGAGGATACTTCATTGCTTTTGACCTTCCTAATACTGCTACTCGCGATAAAATCATGAAAATAGCTTATGATAAACAACTATTGATTTTAGGTTGTGGTGAAAAATCTATCCGTTTCAGACCTTACCTCACAACTGAACGTGCTGAAATCGATGAAGGTATGAATATTCTATTAGAGATTTTCAAATCTCTCTAATTTCTTTTCTTCTCCATTGCGATGATTTTAAATATACATCTTCTCGTTACTTTTTATAGCTATTAAGTTAGCTTAAGAAAAAGATGATTCGTGATTAAATTAACACTTCAAAATTTCATTATGAATCTAACAAATAAGGTGGAAAATATTGCCTCTAGTAGAATGTGTACCAAATTTCAGTGAAGGAAGGCGTGAAGAAGTAGTACAACAAATAGTTGATGCTATTAAAAAAGCTGGCAAGATAACTCTTCTTGACAGTCGTATGGATCCTGATCACAATAGGGCTGTTGTTACTTTCATAGGAGAACCTAATGAATGTTTGAAAGCAGCTTTTGCAGGATGTAAAAAAGCAACAGAACTCATCGATATGAATGAACATAAGGGAGAACATAATAGATTTGGAGCTACAGATGTTATTCCTTTCATCCCCGTTTCTGATGTTACATTAGATGAATGTGTGAAACTAGCAAAGAAACTTGGAGATAGGATAGCCAAGGAACTCAATGTCCCTATATATCTTTATGGTGCTGCTGCTGAGAAACCTGAAAGAGAAGTTCTACAAAAATTCAGAACTAAAACTTTCCAATATGAACAATTGAAAGAAGAAATTGCAACAAATGATGATTACATTCCTGATTTTGGAGAAAGAGCAACTCATCCCAATGCAGGAGCAACAATTATTGGTGCTAGAAACTTTCTAGTCGCTTACAACGTTTATCTTGATACCGATGATATGGAAATAGCAAAAATTATTGCTAGAAATATTAGACACAGTGGTGGTGGTCTCAGATATATCCAAGCGGGAGCAATGGAAATTACTGAACGAAAGTGCGTTCAAGTTTCAATGAATATAACCGATTACATAGGAACACCTATACACCGTGTTTTTGATATGATCAAAAGAGAAGCAGAAAGATTTGGTGTAGCAGTAACTGAAAGCGAGATCTATGGAATGGTTCCAATGGATGCTTTGCTTGATGCTGCAGAAAGCTACTTACAATTGAATAAATTCGATAGAGATCAAATTATTGAGAAGAAAATAAATTCTAAGAGTGAATAATATGAGCAAAGAATTAATTGATATGGAAATAACAGTATTTCTTGATGTCCTCGCATCTGACGCCCCCGCACCAGGTGGTGGAGCAGCTGCAGCTATTGCTGGAGCCATGGGAGCAGGATTAGGTTCAATGGTTGCTAACCTAACTATTGGTAAAGAAGGATATGAAGATGTACTAGACTTTTTCAAGGAGAAACTAGTAAAAACAGAAGCATTAAGAGCAAAGTTAACTGAACTGGTTGATTTAGATGCCAACGCCTTTAGTGGAGTTATCAAATCATTTGGTTTACCAAAGGGAACAGAAGAGGAAAAAGCTACTCGATCTGCTACAATTTTAGCTGAATACAAAGTTGCTACAGAAGTTCCAATGGAAACTTGTAAAGCATGCCGAGAAGTTATAGACCATCTTATTGATATGGGTATTAAAGGCAATAAAAATGCTTTAAGCGACATTGCAGTTGGTGCTTTATGCGCCCTTACAGGGCTTAAATCTGCTGTTCACAACGTTGAAATAAATCTTGGTTATATCTCTGGTAAAGACAAAGCTTATGCTGACATGATGGAAGCTCAGCTAGAAAGTCTACTGGAGAATATAGATGAAAAAGTAAACAAACTTGATGAAGATGTTAGAGCAACCTTCTAACAACCCTTCCTTCTATTTTATTTTCAATGTGATAATAAATGAATCTACTTTCCAAACTTCGAGCGGTACTTGATTCTATTGATAAGAAATTTCAGCCAGAAGAAAATCTTAGGTTAGCTGCTGTTTTGATACCTATTTTTCTTAAACATGAAAGAGTTCTTTTCACCAAACGAACTGATTTTGTTAAGCATCATCAAGGGCAAATAGCCTTTCCAGGTGGGAAGTTTGATGATAAAGATGGAAATCTTAGCACTACTGCCTTAAGGGAGACTTATGAAGAAGTTGGCATTAAACCTGAAGCTATTGAGATTATAGGTAAACTTGATCCAGTATCTACTATAAGCCATCACCATGTTCATCCTTATGTTGGCTTAATATCTGATGATGTTTCTATAAAAATAAATCCTAATGAAGTTGCAAAATACTTCTTTGTTCCTTTAACTAAATTATTAGAGAAAGAAACCTTAAAACAAGGAACTTTCGATGGAGAAACTAGGTATTACTATTCAGTGAATGATTACAAAATCTGGGGTATTACTGCGGGGATAGTATCTGATCTCATAGCTAGATTGAAATCTATCTAGAACTTTAATTCATCTAGTAAACTATCAATTTCTTCATCTTTATCAGGTTCTTCTTCTGTTTCCTCTTCAATGATTTCATCTTCTATCATGACTATAACTGGTATTCTCTGATCTTTAAGATGGTATGTGTAAGCTTCTTTATCTCCCAGTGCATCCAACATACTACCAGCTAGCTCACTAAAAGCGTCATCTAATGTTACTATAGAATCCTGTGTTTGTTGCCAAGTATAATATTCACTTTTATTAGCATGAAAATACGTGACCATTTCTTCAGGATTAAAAAATTTCTTTTCAATATCGTCACGTATAGATGTAAGTTTGAAAAGGTTAAACCGATATTTTTCTAACATATGCCCACTTTTTTCCAAGTATTCCTTGAAAGTAATTTCTTGCATAATTCAATATATGATTCTCTAATTATAAAACTTATTTGTCCCCTTTTCACCTTAATTGTTGCCATCTTAGGTGAAGGAGGAATCAGTTTAAATGGACAGTCTTGAGCAAATATTACGGGAGTTTTTATAAGAATCTCTAGCTAAAGAAGAGATGACTAAAGTTCCTAGGGTGGAGTGTATAGAAGTTAACTATCAGTCTGTCTTAAGTAATCTTTGTCATCAAGTAAAAAATCTCTATAATCGAGCAAATTTTCTGATAAAAAGCGCCTTGAAAAAAACACAACAAACTTCTTTTTTACAATGATCTCAACAAACTACTCAACCATGAAGAATGCTACCGCGTTCTCCCTGCTCACACTGCCCAACATACCCTCAAACTTCTCACTCAAAACTGGAAAGGATATTTCCAAACTATGAAAGAATGGAAAGCCAACCCTGGAACTTTTTTTGCTATGCCCCGTCCACCTAATTACAAAAAAAAGGATGGGGAAGTAGTAGCTATCTTCACCAACCAACAAGCGAGGATTGTTAATGGCTGGTTGGTCTTACCTAAAAAAGTGGGATACACTTACAAAACAAGGCTAAACTCTCATACTGATTTACGAGAGGTTCGATCAGAAGCTGTTAAAAACCTCTAAAATTCTCAATAATCCATATTATATTTATTCTGTCTTAATTTTTGAAGCAAAACTTGAAGAAAGATTAGTTTATCAAGGCAATGAAACATTAGGAATCTATAAAGTTGTTGCAGCGTTGGGCGTTGCAGGATTAGACCCCACATTTAATGATAAAGTCACATTAGCAAAAACCATTGAAGTAATGTCTTTATCAGCTGTAGATAACTATATTATTGAACGAAAAATAGAAAATTGTTGAGTGAATCTAATGACTTCTCGAAGCAGCAAGAAATACGTGAAATATGAGCTTAGCTATGACCAAAAACGAAAACTCCTCAAACTATCTTCTAAGCACAATATTGATCCAGAAAATATTATTTTGATTATTGAAGGATTCTTTGATGAATGGTCTGAAAACACCAATACCATTCGCTGGGAGACTGTTCTAACTTACTTGAACACTAAGATATTTGAAAAGCGTATAAACAATATGGCAGATGAAATTGTTGAAATAAAAAAGAAGAATAATATCCAGAAAAAGATGCAGTTCGAATACGAAGATGATTACCTAGCATTGATAGAACTTGGGAAGGCGCTTGAATCTTTAACAAAAATTGGTGATAAATCATGAAGAAAAAACAAAATTTCTATATTCATATTCCTGATACAATTTCTGAACCAATTGATGACATTGAGGGAGTTGTAGATAATTTTCTTTCAAATTTCATGTATCTTGAAAAACTTGAACTTGACGATTTAACCAATGAAGAGAACCTTGAAAAAGAATTCAACAAATTATCTGAAGAATTCAATAAAATTAGTCAAGTTTATGGCAAGTTACGTCAAGAATACGGTGTTTTGAATTTCCACGGTAATGAGCTTTTTACTAGAAATACTTTAACAGGCTTGAAACTAGGTCTTGTAATGGGTAAGCTTGAAAAAGCCAAATCTATATGGGGCGATCAATTAACTTTAGATTATAATGCTGCAAAAGAATTGATACAGTATTTCTTCGATAGGTATCTTAAGAAAAGTGAAGATGATGATTAGCTCTCATCTGATTTAATCTTTTCATCAGATTATTCTTTTTCCTCACTCTTCCTTTCTTCGTTTTTCTCTCTCTTTTTCTCCTTTCTTCTCTCTTTCTCCTCTTTCGATTTTGGAGCTTTAAAAGCCATCCTAAGAAGTATTGGTGTTAGAAATACAGTTACAAGAACAATTAATATAGTAATTGAGTGTAAATCTCCAGCAAGTGTTCCAATTTCAGAAGAGACCCTTCCTTCAGCAACTAATTTGGCTACTTCAGCTATACCAATAGCTGCAATAATCAAAGTAATCTCACCTTTAGGCATCATTCCTAAAGAGATTTTTCCAGAAGAAACGATGTTTGGTTTTATTGTAGTTTTCCATGTTATTTCTTTCTTTTCAACACTATTTTCTAGATCTTCCTTTACTGAAGGACTTGTTTTACCTCGAGCTTTTTTGATTGAAGACACTAATCTACCTTTCAATGGGTTAGCAGAAAACATTGCACCTGTAAAAGACCCGGTCATTTTGGCAAGAATAACTAAAGGAATTATCACTAAGTAGATGTAATTGAATTCATCTAGAACGAAAGAACTGCCAACAGAGAAAAAGAATAGAGGTATTAGTGACCCTTCTCCGAATTTTATGAAGGTTTCGAGAGGTTCATTCATCATAAATTTTATTCTTTGCATCCCAATTCCTAGTAGAAATGCACCAATAGCTGCAGATATTCCTAGAAATTCTGCAAAGAAGGATATGACTAATAACAGTCCAAACACTATACCAACAAACAAATAACTTGTAGAAGATACAGAAAAAATCCTGAATCTATTTTCTAGAAATTCTATTAGTTTGGGTAATAAGTAAAGGATAACTATAGTCAAAACTACAATAAATCCTACTTGGATTAATACATCCCATAGAAGACCTAAACCCGTTCCAGATGTACCAGAAAATACAATACCTGAGACTATCAGAAGTAACAACATTGCTAAGAAATCATCAAAAACCGCTAAACTAAGTAATGTTTGTCCTTCTTTTGAATTAAGCTTCTTCATGTTACTGAGAGTTCGAACTGTTGTTCCAATACTAGTAGGAACAAAAATCAATGCAAAGAAAGCAGCAACACCTATATTTCTTTCACCAAAAATTGCCCCAATTAAAAAGTATCCCACAAGTAAACCTAATCCATATGTTATTGTAACATCAGTGAGAGAAATCAATATATTTCGTTTTCCAGCTTTTTTTAACTCTGAAGTCTTTATTTCAGATCCCACGATAAATAGTAACAAGAGAATGCCTACTTGAGCAAAAGGCTCTATTCCTTCAGCCATATCAATAAAGCTGAAAGTGAAATTTTCTCCTATGCTAAAATATTTTATACCAAGCAAAATGAAAATTGGTCCTCCTAATAATAGACCTGAAAGAAGTTCTCCAATTATTGAAGACAAATGTAGTTTCTCAAAAATCTCTCCAAAAATTCTCGCTATTAGAATTGCAAACCCAATGTAAAGAAATAAAATGAAATGAAAACTCAATAATTTTGCCTCCCTGAAAGATATATTTTCAGAATGTAAAAGGTGATATTTAGATATGGCATCTATTCATCCTCTTCAGTTGTACAAGCACAATCCCAAGAATCTTTAACTTGAGCTAGTATGTCCATAAGAGAGATTACACCTAAAATTGGTCCCTTTCTCTCTTTTACTCTTGGTAGATAAACTACATCATAACTTGCCATCATACTAGCAATTACAACAACTGGATCATCATCACTAACTGTTGGTAGTTGCCTTTTTGCCAGATCAAAAGCTGTCATGCATGTTAAGACTCGTGACCTTAACAAAGAATCATGCAAGTCAGTTTTTCTCTTCTGAAGAAGTGGAAGAATATCCTTAATTGTCAAGATTCCTATATACTTATCCTGATCATCTGTAACAATTGTAATGGGAGATGATTGGTTTAGAAAACTGTTAATCAGATCAGATCGGAAGAGCACACGTCTGAACTCCAGTCACGTGAAACGATCTCG
>BPTK01000189.1 GCA_023705905.1 Candidatus Heimdallarchaeota archaeon | reverse complement strand
TACTTCTTGCATCTTTTCTGCTGTATATTCTCCTCCCCACAGTTCTAATACCGTTACTGCTTCCCCACATCTGTCTTGATCTTCTTCCTCTTTTAGTGCATATTCTACTAATAATGTCTCTGCTTTCATCCCTCCTATTTGCCCTAATGCTAGCATTGCGGGATATCGCATAGACCCCCTCAGTTCATCTTTGTGCGGTTCTAGCTCTATTATCTCTATTATTGTATCTATCGCCTTCTTTTCCTTCTTATTTCCTAATTTCTCTAATGTATGCACTGCCATCATATCCATCTCCCACGCTATAGGTAGGTAATCAAATAACCATGATGCTACCTTTGTTATCGCTTGATCTATTTTCTCTATTATCATTTCTCCCTTTGCTTCACTGTTATATTGTAGATATTTATCCAACCTCTCTAACCTTGGTAAGCGTTCTATTTTGCACAACTCTTCCTCTAGCAAATCTGTTAAAGGTTCCGCTGCTCTCTCATCCCCCAATTGTATTAATTCCTCAATTGCATGCAGTTTCCTTTTCTTATCTTTTGTCTTTAATTGCTCGACTAATTCTTTATATCTATTTTCTTTGATTTGTTTAAGTGCTAGTTCTACCTTAATCTCTTCGTTCATACTTCACCCTCTTTCTTTATGTTCTACTCTTCTCTTTTCTGCAACCTTCTTGAATCACCGTTATCTTTTCTCTTGTTCTCCTTTGTTCATAAAACAGAATCAGTTCATTGTCTATTCCTTTGATGAATCCTATTAGTCTGAATTTTCTATATTTTACTCCCTTTGTCCCCTCTTCTACACCAAAATGTTTTCTGATAGTCGTTTCTTCCCTTTCCGCTCTCTCTATCTTTCTTCTTATTCTAGGATTAAATATTTCCAATAAAACGTGAACCATTCCTACTATTCCTGCTAAACTGAAAATAATTATTATCGATATTATCTGTTCTTCAAAGTCTTCTAATGAAAGAGGAACTATCATCCCTACTACCACTAATACTGCAAGAACTAAAAACGATATATCTTCTGACCTGTTCTCCCACCCGTTCTTTCTTTTTTCATTATTTCTTTGCATCATTTTACTATTCCTCTCTCTAGAATTAGTCCCCAGTATTCCATCTTTATCGTTCTATTTTCTTCTATGGCTTTTTTTACTTCTTCTCGCAAATCCAATTCTGCTTTTATTTTCTCTTCTAATCTCCTCAATTCCCATTTTTCTTTTATTCGGATAATTTCCCACTTTCCCATTATCTCATATCTTTCTTTAGCTATTTCAGCTAACTCTTCTCCTATTTCTTCTCCCTCGATTATTTTAGTTACATATTCTTCTCTAAACAGAAGTTCTCTCACAATCTCCTTCTTCATCTCTTCTAATTTCTCTTCTGAATAATATTTGAATAAAGGATTTTTTCTCTGTTCTTGTTCCCAATAATAACCCCGTAAAACACTGTTCTCTTCTTTTCTATTTTCTAACCATTTTTGTATCATGTTGTGTTCGAATACTAATATTGCAAGCATTCCAGTTGATAATAGAACAAAGTAAATCGTACTCTTTGTGTCTTGATAACTATTTGAAATTGGATCCAAGAGAACAACTCCTATTACCAGCCCAATAAACACTGCGCCAAAGAACAGTATTAATCCACTTCTAATCCTTTTTTCTTTTTTACTGAACAGTTTATCCCACTCCTTCTGTCAACATTTCCCCTATCGCAGTCTTTGTCATCTGAAAAAAACTCATCACTTCCTCCTTCTGCTCCATCATTTCTGTTATGTTCTTCATCGACAACTCCTTTCCCATCTCATCTACTATTCTTATCTCATACTCCCACATTTTCCCTCTTTCTCTCCATTCCCTCTGTTCCTCATAGAAGTGATTTATAAAAAATAACAAATCATCTACCCCTGTTATCTTATTTCTTGCTAACTCTATCTTCTCTTCTCCTTTCCCTTTCGCATATATCATGAATATCATCTTCCAGTTCATTTGCTTTCTGACTTCTTATCCCCCAATTCATTTATAAACTGGTAAAATACTTTTTTACCTCCTTTAAATACCATTTTTCTATATTAAAAAAGAGAATAGTTTTGACATTCTTGTATTGGATTTCTATAGGATAAGAGGAACATTTTTGGTAATAGTTTAAATAATATGTTTGTGTGTTTACAGTACCTTATAATCAAGGTGGGAAATATGAACAAGAAAAAACTGATTATAACATTATATGTAGCTATAGCTTTGAGCACTGCTTCAGTGGTCTTTGCTTTTGATTTTGACCCTGGACCTCCTCCACCCCCTAATGATACAACTCCTCCTGTACTATCAATAACATCTCCCTCTGGAACGGTTTATGGAAGTATTCAAATCAAAGCACACGCCACAGATTCTGTCTCAGGTATGTATTGTGTTGACTTTTATCTTGATACTGTGTTCAAAGGAAGAGATAGTTCCGGTTCAAGTGGTATCTACGAATCTATCGAATTTGATTCAACAGATTTTGATGACGGCTATCATACTATACGTGTATTTGCTTTTGACAATGATGGTAATTATGCCTACAAGACAAGAACTATCCTCATTGATAATGTTGCTGATCCTATTCCTATAAACAAGTATGCAATAATTGTTGCAATAGGGGATTATGAACCTGCTACGTGGGGAGGTACGAACCCCCTGATGACAGGTCTTAATCCGGATTTGAATTATATACGTGGACATGAAGATCCTGATAATGGGGACGAGATTGTTACAGACGGTGATGATGATCTCTGGTATGATTTTCTCGTGAATAAACAAGGATGGAGCGCATCAAATATCCGATTTTATGGAGATTCACATAGTAGTGATTATCCTTCTTATGCTGGCGATGCAACAAAAACCAAAATAGGAGAGGGACTAGATTGGTTAGCTAGCAAAAGCCAACATGATATCGTAGCGATTATACTTGACGGTCATGGTTATATGGTTGAGGATGTCAATGGTGATCCTGATTACTCTGGAATTATCACATATGATGGATATGAACTAACAGATAGTTATGTATTAAACAAAATGAACTCATTCACTCCAGAAACAATTTTCTTATTTGTTGATGGGTGTGCTACAGGGGGATTTAAAGCCCATGCATCTGATTCAGCATATACAAACTCCGCTAGGTTCTTTATTACAACAAGCTCGGATTACCTAGGAAAAGCACACGCTACAACCCACCAATACGACCATAATGGACAATACTATACAGCACTAAATAGAGCATGGACATGCTTCTTCACTTATTTTGCTTTTGAAACATCTGGAACCTATTGTGGATCATTGGCGGACCATACATCACTAGAAACCATATACACAACCATGAAAACAAAATATGAATCTTGGATAGATATTGCTTGGTCTGGAGATACAGACTGTAAAGTACATGACGGTGATTCTACAGAGAGTATCAGATTATGGATATCATGGTACTATCCATAAAACCTTTTTTCTTCTTTTTCTTCTCTCTACTCTTCATCCTACTACTTCTACCAACATCTACTCCATCTCTGTTCTTTTCATTTATATACTGGAAAAAGGTATTTTACCTCTTTTATATACCATTTTTCCCATTATCCTTTGAAGCTAGTACTTTCTTTCCCAACCTAATCTTCATTCACACTCTTTGAGAGTTTTTCTAGCTTCCTCTCATACTATTTCTAGTAATTCTTTAAATAAGTCACGAATAACAATATGATAGAAGAAAGATAGTTGAGAGAGAGAAAGAGAGACTCCAGAACCTGAGCCTTGTCATTTGAAAACTTGCCTTTAGAGAAATAATCTTGATAACTGTCAAGAAGTTTAAGAAAAGGTTCAATGAGGAGACCTAAATTGTCATCAGTATTAACCATTAACAATTACTACGTCGTTGTCAGTGTTTGTTCCAGTGACACTAATTTTACTGTTTGGAATATTATTTTATGGTAGAGAAAAGGAGTGCTGAATAACTTGGTTTAATCACATAGTAAAAGAAAAAAGGAAACAAAAAGGAATTGAGCTTAAAAGAAAGTATGCTGATAGTCTCGCCTTCTAAATCTCTTTTGGGTTGTTCCATCTCAACTTCTTCTTCACGAAAGAGCAACACTGTTCTGGAATGGGGTTTAATAGGGAGTTCAATCATCGTATTTTGAAGAACATGAAAGTTCAACCATATCTGAGAGGTATTCTTTTTGGTTTTATAACAGCTTTAATAACAACTTCAGTTGCAATAGGTATATATTATGGCATAAGCTCTTCTGAAGATGAAGGATACACTCTTTTACCGCCATTTGAGTGGGATTTCTCCTCAATGAAAGCACTTTCTTTACAAATGAATGAGCGTTCTGAACACATTATTGCCCTAACAATACAAACATCTATAGTAGGTCCGTATTGTGATAGTATATCAATTCCATATTTTAATTATTCAGTTTTTTCTATACACAGTTGGTATAATGTAGAAAACGATGAACAAATTTTACAGATGATGGATTATCTTGATAATTTTACTGATTACGAAACTTTTTACATCGTAGGTAATAGCGTTTTGGATCCGCTTTATCCTGCACTTACAACTGATTTTGAAGCGGTTCAAAATCAAACTGATGTCTCTGAAAACTATTGGATAGAAATAAATGAAACTAGGAAGCCAGGTGTCTTATCTTTTGAAATTAAACAGGTTTATAGCGATGGTTCAATGTTCTGGATAGAAACTTATGATAATACAATCTTTACTCGTTTAGTAAGATTTTCAGAATATATAGGAACTCCAACTAGTTGGGGGATAAGGCGTGAAAATCCTGAAGAGTTTGAGGATGGTATGTCTAAATATGATCATTTTTACAAAGGTGAAATGCCAGAGTTATTCCCAATTTATACAGAGGCAATAAACGATTTCTTAGTGCAATTTTACTAATCCACACAAAAAGTGATAAAATGAATGAAAAGAATTCGACTCAATCAAAGGCGATACTTGAAAATCCTGTTACATTGAAGCTTTTTATTTTTGTTAAATCAAAAAATCCTGAAAGTATAGGAATACGTGAAGCAATGAAATCAACAGGGATGAACAGCTCGAGCACAGTGAGTAGGCATCTTGACAAACTGGAAGAACACAACTTAATTCAAAAACTCCCATCAAATAGATTCACTTTAACTTCTGAAGGATTAAAAATGAAAAGTTTTGATGTACCAATTACAGTACCAGCAAACCTAGTAAAAGGAAACTTCGTTACAGTTCTATCTTATCAGCTGTCATTCATTGTGATTATGATTATTTCCTCTTTCATTCTTCTCTGGGTTGACAAATTATTGGCAGCAATTAATGGATTATTGGGATTATTTGTCATATTATTTATAATTTTCAATCAATGGAAAACAATCAAACAACAGATAGATAACCTCTCTAAATTGTCAAAGGAATCTAGTAAGTATACTAAAGAAATTTCTCAGATTATAATACAAGGATCACCAAATATCTTTAAAATTCTTTCACTTGTATTTAGTGGTATAACAGGTTTCTTTGCATTTGGAATTATAGGCGTTTATATCGGTCCACCAGGTGCAGAATACCTGCAGATGATACAAGTAAATAGGATTATTGGATTCATTTGTGCAGCTTGTGCACTACTTACAATAGTAATCACAGTGATTTTTAAAAACAATAATCTGGTTTTTATGATATCTACGTTTATCACAGCAATTCTTGGTTCTCTTCAATTCATTATATTTGCTGCCTATTCAACTGGTTACAGTTTATTTTCTCATATCCAGTATGTTATCCCATTATTCACTAGCATTCTTTCAATATTATTTCTCTATTTACATGTAATCATAACAAAAAAAAGGAAGAAATAGTCATTTAGCACCGTAAAACTATAAGATGTGATTGAATTACCGGTAGCATTTTTGGGAACATACATCTCTATAAGTATAACTTTGGATTAAATGCTGGAAAACTCCCTCAATTCAAGGAATAGAAGACGAAATATTCAGCAGAACTTGAGGATTTGTTAAATCAGAAGAATCTCAAACATAAGTACGTGCTGGTAAATGGAGAAGAACTAGAGTTGAGTGATTATTTCATATTTTTTGCTCTAAAGATGATTTGTAGATACAGTGAGACATTAGATGGGGAATCAGTTAGCAAGATTATACCAAGAATTGGAAAAAAATATAGTGTTAGGGAAAAAGATTTTTATTTGGAAAAACTTTTTGGAAATTGGTTATAATTATGGGTTTAACAAAAACTCCAATGTGGAAAGTCCATGAAGAAGCTGGCGCAAGAATGACAGATTTTGCTGGCTATTACCTTCCAGTATCATATACAGGTATTGATGAAGAAATCATGGCAACAAGAGAAAAAGTTTCGATTGTAGACGTTTGTGATATGGGCCGTTATTCCTTGAAAGGCAAGTATGCCACTAAACTTTTGGAACTCCTTGTTCCTCGAGATATGGCTGCTATGCAAGACATGAAATGTGGTTATACTTATTACCTCAACGAAAACGCTGGTTACCGTGATGATACTATCATTGGTAGAAAAAGCGAAACTGACTACTTCAACGTTTGTAACGCTGGCAGCCAAACCGTTAAAGTTTTAGCTTGGATTGGTCAATTCGTTAAAATCTTTGAAGAGATGACAGGTGAGCCTCTTGAATTCAAAGACTGGACTTTAGAAACTACAATGTTTGCTGTTCAAGGACCTAAATACAAGACTGTTTTAGATAATCTTGGTGTACCAGATACAGGCGCTTGGCAGATGGTTGAAGCTGAAGTTGAAGGTTGTAAATGTCTATTTACTGGAACTGGTTATACTGGTGAGTCAGGTTTTGA
>BPTK01000188.1 GCA_023705905.1 Candidatus Heimdallarchaeota archaeon | reverse complement strand
TTTTACCGACACCTTCCTCAAGTTTTTCTAACCAAAAAGTAAGTTTCTCAAAGCTTTCCTTTCTTGTTATATCAAATATCAATACAGCTGCTGTTGATCCTCGAAAATAAGTTGGGAGAATTGAGTAGAAGCGTTCCTGAGAACCAGAATCACCAATAATAAGTCTGATTTCTTCACCTTCAATAACTGTATTCCATATAAGAAAATTAGCTCCTAAAGTAGGTTGATGGGAAATGGGAAAAGAATTTTGCGCTTGACGAAGAGCTATGGATGTTTTTCCCACCCCTGGTTCTCCACACAATGACACTTTGAAGCTTCTTTGAGTCATAATATGGTTTCTTAGTCCTTTCAAAGTTTTAAAGAGTTTTTATTCTACTAGCTCTATTTTGAATATGAGCGTAAGGAAAAATAATTTAAACACTGCATTTCCAACATAATTGAGCAGCATGAGTGATGCAGAAAAATGTGGCGATTATGAGATATATCTCGAAAATGATTGGTGGGTAGTTAAAAATGCAAAGGAAAACAAAATCATAGGAAAATTTATCTCAAGAGATGCTGCATTAGACAAAGTAGCTGTTTTCCTTCAAGATGAAGAAGGAAGAATGGAAACAGAATCTGTTTGTTGATGAAGATGTCACACTCTGATTCTTCATACTATTTTTTCGAAACCAACAATACTATCATCTTAATAGATATATACACTCAGATGATTTGGGAACTTAATTCCGGAAATGTTGAGATTATCAGAAAACAGATAGAATCTCTAAAAAAATTTGGCTTTTTTTCAAGTGAAAACAAAGTTTCCGATAAATATTTGCATAGGGAGGAGGACGAAATAAATTATATTGTTATTAACCCTACAAATGAATGCAATCTTTCATGTTGGTATTGTTATGTGGATAGGTTAGAAAATAATAACGGTCAACATCTAACCTCAGAAAAAATATTTACACAGATTGAAATATTTTTGGAAAATAAAAAGAAAAATGGGTCAAAGCAATCTATTGCTTTCTCACTTTTCTTTACTGGTGAAATATCTCTTAATTTTCAAGTATTTCAGGATATTAGTAGAAAAATAGATCAAATTAGAGATAAATATGATTTCCAGATTTCACTTTTGTTACCTCCTACTAACCTTCTCAAACCTTCAAAGCAATTTTTGGAATATGTCGATGAGTATGGTTACATTACTGTTTCACTAGATTTAACTAATCAAAAACAGCTTAGAGCAGTTAATGGAAATATCAAATTGTTTGATGAAAATGTAGTTAAACATGCAATGATTCCCATTCACTCGAAAATTAAAGATATTATTAATATTTATACAGAATATATGAGTTGTTTTGACAAAGTTTCAATGAGACCTGTAAGAATTACACTTGATTCGGTTTTTCCTTGGACAGAACAAAATCTGAATAGTTTTAGGTTTGAGATAGAAAAATTGGTTGAAAATTTATTGCTATTAAATGAAAAACAAATATCTGACTTCTTGATGTCAATTGGTCCTTCGGATTATTTTACAAAGTATATTGATTCAATTTTGACTAGAGGAAAGAAACTTATTAGATGTCCAGCAGGTAGAACTGCAATAGCATTAGACCATAACTTGAAACAATATCCTTGTTCTGGATTAATAGGTGTGGATGAATTTCAGAAAGACTATTTTCATAAGGAAACTGAAAATTTATCTTCATTAGACTCTGACAAATGCTCTAATTGTCCTATCAAATATTTTTGTGGGGGACCTTGTATCGATTGGGAATTTAGAGATAAGAAGGAGCCTAGCTCCAGTGAAATTTCTTCAGAGTGTTCAGTTAATTTTATCTACTTTGAAAATGTTGCGTATTTTATTCTTAAATTACAGAAAAAGTACCCCTCTGTTCTACGAACCTATATTAAAAAAAAGCAGAAAAAATTTAGGTTGAATTACAACCTAAATTTAGATGATTTTACTAAGATCTTTGTATAAACTTATCTCCTATATGAACCAAGTAAATAGAGTTGGAAAGTATTCTGGAAGGAAATCGGTAACACCAACTAATTCCATGATTATTAAGAATACCCAACTTAATAGAAACCAAAGTATAAGCGTTCCTAACGTTGTAAATCCTGCACTCTTATCGCCTACTCCTCCTAAGGTGATCCATATCACCCAACATAGAAAGAATATTATGATTCCAAATAGAATCTTGATAGCAGTACCCAATCCGATAATAATACCGTCAATATATTCCCATCCAAATACCCACGCTACGGATATTATTGCTGATAGGATAATATTTAACCAGGTCCATCTTCGAGAGTCTCTTCTAAACATAATCCCACACATTATTGCGGATGCAATATAGAATAAAGCAAAATTTATACCTACTACAGCTACAGTTAGCCATGGTTCTACAAGTGCCATGTTCATTGATAATATCATTAAGTAAATAAACTTTATTTCAGAGGAAGAGCAAGAAATAAGAAAAAAGTAAAACGCAACATTAACAAGTTAGGAGTCTTATGTCATAAGTAATGATTTTCATTCCATCTCAAGAAGAATATGTAAAGAAGTGTTTCATCTGTAATGAAGAGAAATTAGTGGCTAGTATCTTATCAGTTTGTATAGATTGTTTGAGGAAAGGAACTCCGAAAGTTGTAGAGCTAATAATAAATGCTCATAAAAAGGCTAGATCACCCTATAATCTTCCTTTAATTGCTCCTGATAGTGATAGAATTAGCTGTTCTTTATGTAATCATAATTGCGGAATAGATGAGAATGAAACAAGTTATTGTGGTTTGAGATTTAGAGATAATGATGTTAAAATTTCTACACACTCTACGAAAGAAATGGGGTTGCTTCACAATTATCTTGATCCTCTTCCTTGTAATTGTTGTGCAGCTTGGTTTTGTCCTGCAGGTACTGGAGCTGGCTATCCTGAATATGCTTCTAGCCAGGATAAAGAAATTGGTTTTTACAATCTATCTATATTCTTCTATGGATGTTCCTTCAATTGTCTTTTTTGCCAGAATCATAATCATAAGAGAATTAATGATGGTACTAAAGTATCAGCATCCCACCTAGTTCAGAAATTTCAAAACAATCCCAAAACTAATTGTATCTGTTTCTTTGGTGGTTCACCAGAACCTCAGTTTCCCTTTGCAATAAATGTTTCTGAACAAATACTTGAAATTGCAGAAACTGAAAATAGAATAGCTAGAATCTGCTGGGAATGGAATGGTTTTGGGAATAAAAATTACATCAAAAAAGCTGCTACACTCTCCTTAAAGTCTGGTGGTAATATTAAATTTGATTTAAAAGCATGGGATTCAAACATTCATCAAGCCTTAACAGGAGTGAAAAATGAAGTCGTGTTGGAAAATTTTAGTTATGTAGGCAGAGAATTCTTTGATTTAAGACCAGATTTACCAATCTTGAATGCAACAACTCTTTTAGTTCCTGGTTATGTAGATGAAGTAGAAGTAGAAAATATTGCTTCTTTCATTTCCTCAATTAATGAAAATATACCTTACTCATTACTTGGTTTCTATCCGCAGTTTGAGTTTTCTGACCTTCCTCTAACTACTTTAGATTTAGCCGAAAAATGCTACAAAGTTGCATCGAAATATCTTAAAAATGTGAATATAGGCAACAGACATTTGCTGTTTTAACTGACTCTGAAGAAGTGGCTTATACATTTCTTTTTACAACCACTATTACCAAATCCTGTTATAGGAACTGTTTTTTTTATATCTCCGATTGTTTTAGACAATTCACACTCTACTCTCTGTTTGAGTAACACTCCTATACCAATTATTTCTGAAAATTTACTTGTTGTAATTTGATCAATATGCCAATGTTTTTTCTTTATTTTTCTAAGGTGTCGATGTAATCTAGAAGACAACCCACCCACACCAAAAGCACTACCAATATAAATGTAATAACCTTCATTTAGGAGATGTGTTTTTCCCCTTATTCGAATTTCAACTGATTCAGTGAGTTTTATGAAAAGTAGATAAGTTCCTTTCAAACCACAAGTGAAATTAATAACAGATTCAGTAAGAATGTTTATCCCTCTTCTAGTTCAGAGGCCTTTTTCCAATTTTCCTCAGCTTTGTCAATATCACCTGAATCTTCTTGAATGTCTCCTATTAACTGGAAAATTCTGCTATCTTTGTCATTGAATCGTTTTGCATCTTCTAACAGAGTCAAAGCTATTTTGTATTCTTTCGATGCCCAATGCAGAGATGCTAAAGAAATGGAGGCTTCAATGAATGAAGGGTCAATAGTTAAACACTCCTCATAATTCTTCATAGCTTCCTCAATATTCGCTATAGATGCATAGATACTGGCTAGATGGTGATACCCTAACACATTATCTGGATCTATTTCAACAACTTTTGTAAAAGATTCTAAAGCTTGTATATGCTCCTGATTCAATTCATAGGCTAATCCTAATTGAAACCATCCAGAAAGATTTTCTGCATTAACCTTAGTAACTTTCATAAAATAATTAATTGCTCTGTCAAAATTATCTAGCTCCAAGTATGTTTGACCGATTTGTTGAAGTATTTGTTCATTATCAGGATCAATTTGTTCAGCTTTCATTAAATTATTCCAGCTCTCAATATCGTTACCCATTTTATTATATATAGTAGCAACTATACTAAAAATCTCCAGCTTTTCATCGTATTCCAGATATCTTAAAAACGCTTGAATGGCTTGAGGATATTCACCAATGTCGAAATATAAGTTACCAACCTTTTCCCAGATTTCAAACCTTTTTTCATCCAACTCACAAGCCTTTTTCCATGAAATGATTGCTTGTTCCCAGTTCTTCAAATATTGAAAGATTTCTCCAATAATATCAAGGGTTTCTGCATTTTCACTTTGAATCTCTAAAGAACGATTAAGGTAATTTAGTGCTGAATTTGGATCGCTTTTTTCGAGATGAAGTTGGCCAAGATAATTCAGATATCTAGGTGTGTTTTCGAACTCAGGCAACTGTCTTTCTAGAAAACTTATAGCATCATCTAAATTATCTTTACTGATTAATTCTTTAGCCCTCTGAATAATATCTATAAGATGAATGTCGTCTGCCATCTACTATAAATCGATGTGTGTCACTTATGAATATTGCGCATTCCCCCAATGAATTTTAGACTAAGAAAGGACTTTTAAATTTCAAAACCGCTTTTAATAATGCAGATGTTTCAAGTTATAACTCAACGGGATGACAAAATCGGTTATCATATTTATATGTCAGATATCCCGAGCAAACTTACTGAAGATTCAATCGTTTTTATGCCAGAGTTATCTACAAAACAACTGCCTCATGTAAAGTATGTTTCCAAATATACTCATAAGACAGGAGATATTATCATCAAACTAGTAAGAAGTGATGGAAGTGACCCCTTTGGAAGACCAAAGGCTCATTCTCATGGATTAGTTATTCCTTCAGAAGAATACAATCTCAATTCCTTATTATATTATTCATCGCCTTTACTCGATACAGATCACTTTGATGAGAAATTTGATGAACCACAATTTCTAGATAGTAGCTATTTCAGAAAATCAAGCAATAAAATACTTGAAGTATTGAGTTTGAAGGATATTCGAGAACTTATAGTTGCAGCTATGATCGATCCCAAAGTTACTCTACAACCAAGTTTGGAGAAACGAGAATTGATAGAATTGGCAAGTCTATTAGATAAAACAATACCCTTTGAAGCATCATATGATTTTTCTTTAATAACCTATTCAGACAGCAGTTGTAACCAACACTTGGTGCATAATGTCCTTTATTTCTTTGACAAAAACCAGAAAATAGATGACAAAATAATAATTAAAAACAAACCATCGCGGATTGAGAAAATAGCTAAAGAAGAAAAGGAGTATCTTGATAATTATATAGAATTGATTGTTGGGGAGAACTATGAAAGAATTCTAGAAGAGCATGCAAAATGGGTCATAGGTATGTATTATAATGATCATAAAGATTTACAGAAGGGCTTTACTAACCGCTACCAGCTTGACATACCTTTCTCTCGTAGGAACAAGTTTCATGCACGCTTGGTAGAATCACTTTCTCATTTTGAATGATTAATCCTTAAAATAAAATTTTACAAGAACAGAAGATTTTTTATCTGTTTTTAGAAAATAAAAACTCTTTATTCTGGTTCTGTAGACTTGAATACCCAATTACAATAGAATAATTTGAAGTTTTCTTCTAAGGTTTGTATTTTGTT
Organism: Candidatus Heimdallarchaeota archaeon; assembly: GCA_023705905.1. Taxonomy (GTDB): domain Archaea; phylum Asgardarchaeota; class Heimdallarchaeia; order Heimdallarchaeales; family Heimdallarchaeaceae; genus UBA460. Next base: position 620 of record BPTK01000188.1, on the reverse strand, counting down.
CGTACACTTTCGTACATAGCAGTACATTTGTCTTCTGTTAGGTTTGAAATGGCTTTTATCATGCGCTTGTTAACTTGTTCGATATTTTGCTTAAGTTTTTCTCTAATTTCCGCCATAGATAAACTAGAATACAAGAATTTGTAACCTCCTCGTTCAAGGGTTATTTTTTCACTTCTTACAAAACCAATCGCAAGTAATTTTTTTATTGATCTTGAGATAGTGGTTCTATCCTTAGGAATCACATCTGTTATTCCTTTAATGTCCACTGGTTGCCCTTGATGAACACATGAGAGTACCTCGAGTTCATTATCAGTTAGAGCATAGAAAGCTTTGATTATATCGAAGCAGGTGATGTCATCTGAATCAAAAGAAGAAAGGGAGAACGACATTTTATTTACCTCAGAACGTAAATGTTACATCAGCTTCTAAAGCTTCAGTAATAAAATACATTCCACCAACAACATCATCAACTTCATCTATAAAGTCTTCTTTGGTTAACCCGTATCTTTCAAGTGTTGGGCTGCAAACGAATATCTTTACTCCATATTCTTTAACTTCTTGAACTGTTTCTAAATATGTCTTCTTACCAGCCATGGGGACAATACGTTCAGCATTACCTT
>BPTK01000187.1 GCA_023705905.1 Candidatus Heimdallarchaeota archaeon | reverse complement strand
CCACCGAGATCTACACTCTTTCCCTACACGACGCTCTTCCGATCTTATTGAATCATAGATAAGATCAATCAATATGAAAGTTTGAACAGAAAAATCTCTTCCTTCTAAGATTATAACTAACCCTTTTTTTTCCTTTAACCACTTATCAAATTGAGAAATTTTTCTTGTAAAACTATAAACTGCTATTGTATCTGGTGCAACTAAGAGTAGTTTTTTTATAAAAGATTGAAGTACTTCCTCTTTGAAATTCATGTTAATTCCTATCGCAGATTTTCGATTATATTGCGTACTTCCATGAAAACTCGACTGAAATTTGCAATATCATTTTCTACTTTCATCAAATCTTTCAAGTAAGTCATTTGAATCCCCTTTATTCTGAAGGCTCTTTCTAATGCAAACATCATTAATTCTCTGGATCTAGGCACAAGTTCCATAATATTTGCAAGAGATATATTCCTTTTTCGACAATTTGCTACCTCTACTACAAAATCACCCATTTTTCCAGGATATTCGTTTGTAAACCAGTAAGCACTTTTCATCTTACCAATTAAATCATTGTTTTTCAATGAATATAGGAGGTTAGAAAACCACAAAATCCAATCCATTGCTAGTTCATAGTTTGGAGATGTTGTAAGTTGAAATGGAAAGTTTTTAGCTGCTTTTTCTAATTGAGAGAATTTTTCTAAGAACTCATGCCAAAACCCTTCAACCGGTGGAATTGGGAAGACTTGTTTTAAATCCTCGCCATAAAGAACTAGACTTTTCTCGCGAATGAGAAAATCTTCTGATAACTCAAGAGGATATTTATTTATGATTTCTTGTTGCAAATTATTAACAATAATTCCTTCAATATCATGATGAGCTACTCTAGTATCAGAAAGCATAGCATAAGGTAAAAAAAACACCCTGCAAATATGTGCAAATTCTTTGTTAACAATTACCAATCGATTTACTAGTTCATCAATAGTATCGTAATCTTTATCCCAGAGATTTTTTTCTAAAATAATCACAATATCAATAGAACTATATCTTTTTGAAAAGTCATCTAAAACAATATCACCTGTTAATAGTATAGAACGAGTTTGTAAGGTTGTACCAGCGTATTCTACGAACGTTTTCAGGAATTTTGGTAACTCCGGGTATCGTTCGTACGTGACTTTCATAATATGAACACTTCAAATTAAGTTATTAGGTTTTCGTCAGTACTAATTGAAAACTGATGTTTCGAGGATTGAATAAAACTAAAAAGAAAGAAAAGGAAGGAATGGTGTTTAAACTGAATCTATTACAAAAATTTCCCAACCAGTAAAAATAGCACTGATTATCTCGAACGAAATAATAAAATCAACACTTGTAGGTTTGTCTCCATAATCAAACTGTATAGTTAGATGATGATCTAAGTCTGATGTAATATTCACCCCGCCTTGAAGAGCTGCTACGGGCATTTCCTCATCTTCTGTATGAGCTGCACCATCAACCCATGATTGAGAGACAGTATTATCGTAAACACTCCATACCAAGTCAATCCTGCTATTTCCTCCCCAGCTGATTTTGATAGTTTCAATTGTCAGAACAGTTGGAACAAGACTTCGAACATAGAATGAAAGAATTCCTCTTCTTCGGAAGAAACCTCCTCTACCATCTATTGCAGCGGCTCCATAGATATTTACAACATCATTATCAATAACAACGAGGTCAATAGTTGAAGGAGCTCCATTTGGTGTTGAAGCTAAATCGTATACTTGAGTATCGATAGAGTAATTACCATCAGGCAAACCAAAACTGTTATAGTATAACACCCATTTATTTTGACTTGCAATGAATGTTGCTTCTCCTTCAACACTTTGATAATAGTAGTAATAGGTTTCAGTTTCATAATTGAAGAAAGCTACATCAAACATAGTATCATCAATACCTGAAGGGTCATAAGCATAAACTTCTATGAGAATAGCGCCTGACTGGCTGGTATCGTTTTCAGGTGTAATGATATACGTTATAGGAGCAACATTATCAATTAATGAAAATTCTTCTCCAGCACTATTAAGATTTCCTGCTTCATCCTTTGCGTATAAAGTGAAGACAAGAATAGAATCTTCTGCCATCTGTAAAGTTTGTGTTCCAGTTAGAATGTACTCTGTTACAGTGTCATCAGTTGAAGTGAAAACTTGCTGGTATGGTAGTACCTCTCCTCCAAGGACTAATGTTTGATTAACTAATTGAGCTCCATCGGCAGTTAATGTCCATGAAACGCTCAAGAAATCTCCGGGATTGATAATAGAATCATTTAATCCTAAAGTTATTCCAATAGCATCATTATCTATACCAAAGGTCCTTCTGACAGTTGATGACTGACCAAGACTATCATTAACGTAAAAATCTATCTTGTAATTATTGGCATCTAGATAAAGTGTAGAATCAATATTTGTCGTGATTGTTTGATCATTAAGAATCACGCTATCATCTGGTAGAAGGAAATCAAAAGTCACCGCAGATGTCTTAAATCCACCTATGGCAATAGCTTGAGGGTCAATAACCCCACTTACCCAGCTACCATCTATTGGATTAAGAACTGTCAAATCTAACGATTCAATAACGTTCACTGATCTGAGATTATCAGGGGCAAAGGCTACTAAATCGGTATCATAAGTTATTTTAATTCTAAAAACATTTTCTCCAATTTCCACATTACTGGTTGGATCGAAAATTACTACTAAATCAACTCTCTGTGTCGTATCTATAGACAAAGGTAACTCATAACCCTGAACAAATGCGTTGAGAATATCCGTTTCATTTTGAGTGTCTGTAGTTATGGTAACATTGAGGCTTTTTACAACAGCCGTCGCTGTCCCTGAATTTTGTAAAGTAACATATGCTACATCAGTAACAGAGTCTCCATCACTATCAAACCATTGAACTGTAAGTAAATCTACGTTAGAACTGCCTCTTAACATAGGTACAACTATAAAATAAACCATCGCGCTAGCTGCTACAACAAGACTGATCAACATCACTGTTGCTAAAATAGGCGATACTGCTCTCTTTGATTTTCTGAAATTTGGTAGTTTCATCTATATACCTCTAACTGGTCACTAAACATATAACGAAGTTTAAGGTAATAAATTTTGTTGCTGTACTAGTGCCAAAGATAGTTCGATGGAATAACTTATAATTACCTCAAAGCGTTCGTTGCTTGATATTATGTCCCCAGAGAGAAAAGTTGTCGTAAAGAAGCTTGCATATCGAGTAAACGATGAACTTGCAGATAAAATTAGAGAAGTAATGAAGAGCAAGAACAAGTTATTTTTCAATATGATGGGATCAATTGGAGCAGGAAAGACACTTATTTTAGAGCAGCTAGCTGCAAAACTTTCTTCAAAATATAGAGTCTTCGTTATCAATGGAGATGTGGCTACTACAATAGATGCAGATAGAATTGCTAAACAAGGAGCTACAACTGTGCAGATAAACACAGGTGGTGGTTGCCATCTGAGTGCAAAATTAATCCAAAACGAATTAGATAAAATAAATATTGATGATTATGATATCTTCATAGCTGAAAATGTAGGAAATCTAATCTGCCCTGCAGCTTGGGACATTGGGGCACAGCTTAACATAACAGTTGTTAGCATAACAGAAGGCGAATATGTCGTTAAGAAACATCCTATTATCTTTAAGAACTCGGAAATTGCAATAATCAATAAATGTGATCTTGACGGACTTGGTTTTAACTCTGATGTATTAGCTGAAGATGCTGCAAAAATAAAATCTGGAATGAAAGTTATTCTAACTAGTGCAAAAACTGGGCAAGGTATAGACGAACTTATCACAACACTAGGAATTGAGCTTTAAAGAGAGATAAAAATGCATGAGTATAGTGTTGCTTCTGCAATTGTTGACCAAGTCAAAGCAATTGTTGAAGAGCATAAAGCTACCCAAGTGAAAAAGATTATCGTATCTGCTAGCCCATATGATGTGATCATACCGGAACTTCTGATAGAAGCTTATGGGATAATTACTGATGATTTAGACAAATTTAAAGGTTCTACACTCGAAATGCAAAATAGTAAAGCAGAGATAACTTGCTTAGAATGTGATTATAAAGGAGAACCAGCTGAAGAGGGTGATCCTGAATTTGCATATAATTTTATCTGTCCAAAATGTGAATCTAGAGACACCCACATTAACATGAAAAATCTTACAATAGAGACGGTAGACTTAGTGATACCTGATAACTGAGAAAATAAATTTATTTTATGGCTGATTTACTAGCTTATATTAGCTGTTCTGATTCTTCAGAAACTATAGCATTTGTTTGTGAATAAGGTAAAATCTCACTTAGTTCCCCTCTCAAATCATTCACTCTTTTTTCATGGAAGAAATTAAGGTATAACATACCAAATAGATACAATGTACCAAAAGCTAATATCGTAACTACTAAAACACCTAGAATGGCAAGGAAGAAGGTAGCTACTGAGGCTGCAAATGAAGAATTATTGTCAACTCTACTATTCCAAATCTAACAAATCTAATAAACGTTATGCGAACTGCAATGAGAAAAGCTAGTGGAAAATGTGCTTTTCTTCGAAATCTGCAGTTTTAAATCTGTTCCTTGCGATTAAGATGAAAGGTAACACAAATGTAAGAGCAAAACCAATCGCTAGGAAAATTGCGAAGTAGAAATTATCTCCGGGATAATAGTTTACTATACCAACAAGATCTAATGTTGAAATTACTGTAAGACCAAAGAATAGAATTCCGATTGTTGAAAAGAATGCTCCCCATAATCCTAATTTTAGTTTTTTATTCCATTCAACTTTCTTTATCCTGAATAAAGTAGTAAACAGTCCATCTAGCGCTGCTACTTTTAGAAAAGGTGAAGCTAATCCGCCAAAGATTACATAGAAAAGAACATTCCAGACTTTGAGTTTCATAAATTTGGATTTAATGAAATAGATGATCATAATAGCGAAGGTTCCTCCATAAATAATCATGATTAGTATGGGCATAATAATTTGTGAAAAGGAGTCTAAACCTAGGGCTCGAAAGTAGGGAGTTTTGAACAAATACATGAAACCATAAACAAACCCAAGTTCATAGAAACTTGTAACCCCAAAAATAATGGTGGATGTAAAGAATAAATCTGCTGATTGTTTAAAGCTTAATCTTCCCTTAAGAATGTCCTTGATATGAGCAACAAAGGAACTAGTTTGTCCTTTTATCCACCGATACAACTGTGATATCTGATGATCTAGGGTACTTGGTAGTAGTGTTTGAGCCGCAAATTCATCCAGGAAGTAACCTTGTTTCTTTTGAGTCATTAAAGATATAGAGTGTGAGTAATCTTCTATGACAACATTCTCAGGTATGTGTTGAACTCCGCTTCTACGAAAGCAAGCAGATGCACCTTGGAAAAGAACAGCACCAAAAGATCGTCGTGCATTTTGAGAACAAAATATCTGACTAGTAGTCATAGCTGACCAAACATGGAGCACATTGGTAGCATTACGAAATCCGTATTTCGCTTGAACATATTCATATTCTGGATATTGCTCCAATATTGCTACGAATTTAGCTAGAATGTCTTTAGTGGGAACGTGATCTACATCGAAAAACGTGATATAATCACCCTTTGTTTGTGGAACAACAAGATTTAGCATACCTGCTTTGAGTTTCTTGTTTTCTGCATAAAAATAAGTAAAACCATATTTCTTGCATAGATTTTCATATTTTTCTCTTAGAGTTATGTCAGGACTATCATCGCCAACCCAAACATCAAAATTCTTGTAAGATTGTTTGGTTAAACCAACCAAAGTTTCCTCTAAAACTGTGATTGGAACATTGTGTATGGGGATGATAACACTAACTTTCTTCTGGTCACTTATTGAATTAATGTCATAATCCAACTCACCTATTTTGAGAAAGCCATCTATGAGTTGAACTAGGAAATATATCATATAAATTGGTCCCATTATTTCCAAGATTAATGATAAAATATTCAAGATAATCCCTCCTGCGCCTAATACACTACTTTCTTGAATTATAGAAATTATAGATAATGTGAAATAGACGGCAAAGGTAATATAGAATAGAATACCGATTACATGGTTGAAAGTGTGGATGGCTTTCTTGGACATGTTGAGTAAGATGTCTTGGCTACTTTTAAATATTATATAACAACTTTGAAAAATGGATTGAAGAAAAAGGTTCAAGTGATTTACTTAACTGCATCTATATTTTTATAGGTAATCATGTAAACGTTCTCGATGGAAGTAAGCAAAGAAAGTAAAATTAACAAAATTCTATCTAGCATCTTCTATTATCTATTTGTAATTATAATCCTAGGATTTCTTGCCTTATCATTTTTTATAGACGAATTAGGGTTGTTTTATGATGTCTTATTTGTAGCATTGATTGTAAGCTCGCTTGTAATAACATTTTATCTCGCAATTCAGATGCTTAGATATAATATCAAAGTAAACAAGAAGGCGCAGCTAGGGATTTTTCTTATAGTAATAGGTTTTATTCTAATTCTTGCTTCCTTGAGTAAAAGCATCGGCTTCACTAGTGAATTATTGTCTGAAATATTGGAATATGATTTCTTTGTTTACTGGGGGATAGGATTGGTTTTGTTAGGCTTTCTTATAGAATTAACGTTATTTGATCAATGGTTGTGGGATAACCTAATTGCTAAACCTGCCAAGTTCCTGTATAGAATACTGAAGTCTATTGCAATCTTTTTCAAGAATCATTGGGTTAACATTGTATTATACACCCTTGATATAGCTGCAATTGGTTCTATTGCAACAACTATCTATTTCTATTTCACTTTACAGTTTTATTGGTGGTATATTCTAATCCTTTCTGGAAGCGGAATATACTTGATTATACATCAT
>BPTK01000186.1 GCA_023705905.1 Candidatus Heimdallarchaeota archaeon | reverse complement strand
ACAATCTGATCTAGAAACAGTATTTCAACTGTGTTAAGTTTATCAGTTTTCTTCAAAATTGTTGCTAAGCCTATGTGACTTTTTTTATCAAGCGCATTCTCTAACTTATGAACATCGTCAAATATTGGATGAGAAGCTAAAGGTTGAATACAGACAACTTCGAGAGCTTCAACAGCTTTGGTTATCAGCTGTAATAACAAGTCAGTTTCATCGTTGAGATAATCAATGAATTTGCTGGATAATTTATTTCTAGGAATTAGCAGTAATTTACGGTAGGAACGCAGTAGAAATCCGATAGAAGAATCAAGGATCTCTGTGATTTTGTAGAAATGATAATCGTCAGGAGCTGGACGCACACTACCATAAAGTACTCGTGTCACTTTCATCACTAGTGTGTCTGCCTCACGTTCTAGATCTTTAGCTTCACTTAGAAGATCGTTACATCCTTCATGACTCTCACCCTCGACATAAGAATCAAAAGCCTGTTTCAACTTTCCAAAAGCCTCTCTTACTTTTTTACCATGCTTAAGTGAAATACTTGCTTGTATCCATCCAGGTCTTGTTTCAGTAGCAAAAATTAGAAATGAGAATGCAAGTAATCCTAAGATAACTGAAATGATTAAAAAGGGAAATCTTAGCATGTTGTCGATATTATTACTTGTTGCTGGCCCCCAAATTGAGAGTGATGTAGCAGAAAACACCAAACCTATAGCTATTAAAGGACCGGTAAAATAACCCGAATCTAATGATGCACGATAAATTCCCAGACTTTGTTCTCTCTTCACAATTGGAACAACATCTCTTGTTATTGCAGGAAGACTTGGATAATAAACTGCAGTTCCGATTCCTGCAATAATCATCAAAATCAAAACTATAGCAAAGCTATCTGTGATCGTAATCAAACCTATTGCTAATCCTTCGATGAGCAACCCGAAAATTGTAGCTTCTTTTCGTCCAAATCTGTCACTAAGTCTACCAGTCAAAGGCATTGAAATACTCCAAGCCAAGGTAAAAGCAGAAGTTACTATACCAATCTCAGTATAACTAAAACCATATGCAGTAACGAGCATTATAGGAAGAAGGAGTACGATTAAACTATCCATTATTCGAGAAAAGTGTCCTGCTAAATATGTTAGTAGAAGTGTTGGTGTCCTTACAATATTCCTGAGTTTCCATTGTGTCTCCACCTTAGTTGAATCAAGCAATATTTCTTCCTTAGAACCTTTGACTAATTCTGTTGTTTCTACACTTCTTAAGAGGAAAAATCCTACAAGAACAGCTACACCAGCAACAATGAGTGCAAAAATAAAACTTGCATAAAAACCATCTTGGTTCTCGCTAATCAAACCAGCAAAAAACGCACCCAAACTTGATCCCATATAAACAGAAAATTCCATCGTGCCTAAAGAGAAAGCACTGCCTTCTGAACCTGCTATGTCTGTTAGTGCAGACATTGAAGCTGTAAAGAAGAAACCCAATCCAGCTCCTATGAAAACATTTCCCAAGATCAAACCAGTAAGTTTCAAATATTCAGCAAATGCGATTGCAACAGATCCGACAACTAACAGAGACAAACCTATTCTCATGGTGTTTTTTCGTTTGAGTTTAGAGCTAACTCTACTACTCAGAAAACCGCTTAGTCCTTTAAATAAACCGTATGCTACTATAGTGGAAGCAATCTGCAAGAAGATAAGGAAATTTTGTAAATTATCGCTTGACTCGAATAATACATTTGGAAGAATAGTGTTGGCATAAAGGGCCAGTGAACTTCTTTGAACACCATAAGTTATCCCTGTTAGCAGTAATGTTGATATAAGAGGAAACCATTTCCCGAACGAAGAACGGATAGTAGTTGAACTTAATTTAGGACTCATTGTTAGCAATTATATAAAATTGTTATAAGATATGAGTTTTTCCCTTAAAACAGAAAAAGAGTGTAAAACAAGCATGAAGAACTGGAAATGGAAAAACAAACCAAAAATTGGTGATGAATTCAAGATTATTCTTGTATCGACTATCGTATATTCTATTGTTCTTGTTGCTCTCTATATTTATTCTGCTTATATCAATACAGGATTTGAAATAATTATTTCCGACCAGGTAATTTTCTTTAACAGAGGTGTAGCTGTTATCGATGGTCTCATTCCATACCGAGATGTATCTGTTGATGCTGCATCTTTAAGTCCATATCTATGGGCTCCTATAGTGCTTCTATCAATGTTTTTAACTGGTAATTACTCTACAGAGTTTGTGACGATTGACAATTATTTTCTGAATGAAAGCATGATGTTAAGTTCATACATCTTCAGAATATTTTTTGCTTTTTGTTTGATAATTTCTGCTGTACTGCTTTACCGTTTAGAACACAAAAAGAACAATAGGAATGCTTTTCGTATTTCGATTCTCTATAGTTTAAATCCCTTTTTTCTCTATCTTTTTTCTTTCTGGGGAACTGATGAGTGCTTATTACCACTGTTAATACTTTTACCAATTTATCTGTTCGAAAGAGGAAACAAAACTTTAGCTACTTTTAGTATAATTCTTGGTGCTGGTTTCAAATATTTTCCCGTTCTATTAGCTCCTTTATTATGGATTTACACAAGAGATTGGAGAGAGAGAAGTGTGCAAACAATGTTGTTACTCCTAGGTCTGACTGCAATATCCCTTCCCTTCTATCTTATTGCCCCTGAAGCTTTTATCGATCAATTCAACAATCCTATAGTTGCTTCACGCAATCAAGGATTATTTACTTTAATACAGAATTACAGTAGTACTGATATCAATGAGTACAATCTCATAATTCAGATTATCACACTGAGTCTAATCCTATTATCTGGACTTTTTTTCTTTTTTAACAGAAGTAAATGGAAATATCACAAATCTATGGTCTTCCTAATCATCTTTTTTATTTTCTACACAAAAATTCAAGTATCTTACTTTTCTATGATAATCCCCTTTACAACAATCTGTTTGTTTACTGAGGGAAAAATTAAATGGACTTTCTTAATATATTATATCTTGGGTATTTCCTTAGGGGTAACAGCAGATTATCTGTTAGTTGATTCTCAAAAATTACTCTATTTGGAAGTTATATGCTGGTTTGTTATCGGACTTTTCTATCTAACATCATTACTATATGTTATCTATTTTCTATTTTTTAACAAACGAGATAGTCAGATTAGTAGACCTGAATCCATATCTTCGATATAAAGCGTTAAGAAAAACTTATATGCAATTTTTTTACTCCAAACAAGATACATAAGAACTCTGAACTGGTGTTTATATGGGTTTAGACAGAAAAGAAGTTACCATAATTTCGATTACTATTCTTGAATTGATTATTTGTTTCATACTTTATCCTGCTTGGCTTTCAATTCCAGCATCAAGATTAATTCATTATCTTATTGTTGCAGGGCTTATAGTAATGATCTGCTCATTTTCAGTACTTCTAATCTATTTGAATAGAAAATATACTAACAAGTTTAATGAAAAGGAAAGAATTGTTGATGATCTTGAGAAACTAGATATAAATATCAAGGGAAAAAAAGTTACAAAGTATTTTCTTTATGGAGGTTTCTTTCTTTACAGTGTTTTCCTTTTGATTATCAAATTTCCAGCATTAAAAAGTGAGTTCAGAATTTTTGGAGATGAAGGTTTTCATGTTTTTAGAGTGGTACTTATGGAGAAAATGCTTACTTTAGGGGGGATTCTTCCTTCATGGGTTCTTGGTATAGTATTATATTTGTTGGTCGCTATTATAATTACTCTCGTGATTATAATCCGAAGAAAACATAATTTAAGAGCAAAAATAAAGAAAATTTTTGATAAAAGAAAGAAGTTAATACTCTGGGGAGCCTTTGTAATTACAGTAATTTTAGTTGTATCATATGCAGTTTTATTTGATTTGTTAAGCTTAAAAGCAGGGTTCCAGCTTCCTGAAGGAAATGTCAACATTGCTTTTGCTAGATATGGACCCGTAAATCCAATAATTGGGGTAATTTTTCTGATAACTTTTGGATATTCAGAATTCTGGTTACATTTTGTTTCATTACTTTTTAGCTTATTCAGTATGATTTATCTGTATAAATTGATAAGAAAATATAGAACTGATTTTTTTGCTATTTTTGTAAGTGTATTAGTACCTCTATTACCTACTATTTACGATTTTGAAGGACAATATTATCTAGCAACTGGTGTCTTATTTTTTTCAATTGCTTGTATTTACCATTTTCATTTAGCAATTTCGAAACCAGATCCTACAGAGCTGAACAAATTTCTACTCATTTATCTCACAGGTTTTCTTTATAAGAAAGTCTTAGTTTTTGCTCTAGGGGCATTGTACATTTATTTAACATTTATTTTCATTCACAAATATCTGAAAACAAAACTAATTAAGTGGAATGAAGTAAAACTCTGGGGAGGATATTTAGTTCTAGCTTTAATTCCTTCAATTACATGGATGTTGTTTACAGATGCAGCTGTATGGAGGAAGTATGTTTTTAGTTTTACTAATCTCTTTAGCAGCCATATCATTGAATATGCTAAACTTGCCCCTCAATTGATGTCTTTTCTATGGGTATTCACTATCATTGGAATTCCATTATCAATTATTTTTCTTAGAGATCATCTAACTTACTCCAGCATAACCTATTCTGTGATTATATATCTCATTTATACAGCTGATAGTGCATGGGGAGTTGTAGAACCTAGATTTATGATAACTATATTGCCTTTTGTTTTAATTTGCTCAATGCAAATATTTGATTATTTGTTTCTAAAAAGTGCAAGAATTCTTATAAAGAAAAAGCCAAAACTCAAAACAAAAGTAAAACAATTCTTACCTGTTTTATGGTTGTTAATAACAATAGGATTCACTGTTCCACTTACAATTGAAGGTATCAAGAGTGACAATGCTTCGTTAGAAACCAGAATGCCTTTTGATTCCACAGCTTTATTTATGGCAGAAAATTTTACTTCAGAAGATTCTATCGTAATGCTATTTGGTTCCAATCCAATTGCCTTCTATGCTGAGAAACATGATGTTACATGTGAGTTGTTTATTTTGCGCGATATATTATCTGAAAGTTATTTAATTGATTTCATGGAAAACACGTCTAGCAGTTATTTTGCTGTGCTTGATTATGATTTGTCTATAAATATGTTATCAGAGGTAACCTATAATACAATCTTTTCTAATACGAATTTCTATCTATATCATACTATAACCTCAATATATGAAAAGAACATCTTCATACTAGCATTATACTAAAATGAGTTGAATAATAAAGAGTGCATATCTTAAACAAAACAATTATATGTTTATCTTTATTTTCAATATCATGGTTTCTGAAACGGAGATATTTGAAGAACTAGCAAAAAAACATAAAGACGTACTAATTGATCCAGATAATCTAGAAAAATACAATTCAATGTTTAGCAAGGAAAAAAAAGATTTATTTGATGCAAACAAATTTGCTGATAAACGTATTCTTATAACAGGAATCTCTGGATTTGTTGGTAGTCATATTGCTGAGAAACTAATATCTCTTGAACAAAATATAGATCTTTACGGATTTGTTCGAAGACAATCAGTTCCAATTCTCCCAAATATCAGGAATATTGTTAAGGATCTTACTTTGAAAATAGGAAACTTATTTGATTATCCTTCTATGGAGAAAGCGATTACAGAGATTGAACCACATTATATATTCCATCTAGCTGCTCAATCATTTGTGCCTACATCTTTTACAGCCCCTATTGAGTGTGTTCAGACAAATATTCAAGGTACTTTGAATTTATATGAAGTAATTCGAAAACATGAGTTTGATTTAGAGGGTATACAAGTTGCTTGCAGTAGTGAAGAATATGGTTTAGTCTATCCCGACGAGATACCAATAAACGAAGATAATCCGATGCGTCCTCAATCTCCCTATGCAATTAGTAAAGTAGCTACAGAACATTTAAGTCTCACATATCATCGAGCATATGGATTGCCCACAATTGTTACACGCGGTTTTAATCATACAGGACCAAGAAGGGGACTTCAATTTGTTACATCTGTCATCGGTAGTCAAATTGCCAGAGCATTAAAAACTGGTGAAAAAGTAATGACAATTGGTAATCCCAAACCCATAAGAGATTTCACAGATATACGGGATATGGTTCAAGGTTATCTTCTAGCCATAACAAAAGGTAAGAGAGGAGATGTATATAATTTAGGTCATGGATATGGGATAAGTATTGAAAATTTGATAAAATTAACTGCATCACACTTCAATATTGATATAGAAATCCAAATCGATCAAGATCGTTTCCGTCCTGCTGAAGTGAATGTTCTTATCTGCGATTATTCAAAGGCTAAAAATGATTTAGGATACTATCCCCAATATCCTCTAACAGACACCATGGAAAATATTGTGAATTATTTTCTATCTAATGATGTTTTCTTGAATGTAATGTAGGAGATAAGAATGAATTTAGATGAAGCTATCAATGAGATTAGGGAAATTGTTGAGAAATATTTCCATTCTAACCCTCCAATGGAAATGGGAGATAAAATTCGTCTAATCTCTCCTTCGTATAATGAAGATGAAGTGGTTGAAGCTATAGAATCATTGTTATCTACACATGTAACAATGGGAAAGAAAGTATATTCCTTTGAAGAAAAATTTGCTGATTATCTAGGTGTAAAGTATGGAACAATGGTAAATTCAGGTTCAAGCTCCAATCTTATTGCACTTGAAGTTTTAGCTAATCCTATCCTGAAAAACAATATTAAACCAGGTGATGAGATAATTACGCCTGCACTTACCTGGTCCACAACAGTATTTCCTATTATCGATATTCAAGCAGTACCTGTTTTTGTAGATTCAGATCCTGAAACTTTAACAATTGATATAGAACAATTAGAAAGTGCTTTATCTGAAAAAACAAAAGCAATCATGCCTGTTCATTTGTTAGGCTATCCATGTAATA
>BPTK01000185.1 GCA_023705905.1 Candidatus Heimdallarchaeota archaeon | reverse complement strand
ACTATAACACTTCTGGCAAGATTGAGTAAGATTCGAACACACAGTTGTTTACGGTCTTTGTCCCTGATTTCTTTACATCTATAATAGATGCCGTACAATGGGGTGGTTTTCCATTTATTCTACCTTTCTTCATTAGAGTAGATTTATATGGGAATCACGTAGAGCTTGAAGATCGCAGTTATTTCCAAATGGGTCATCTATGGTTTCTGTATTTATTATTCCTGATAGCTCTTATCTTGCTCCCACTTTTAATGCTTATTCGGCGACCAAAGAGCGAACAACCATTAGATAAAATAGCAAAATTCTTTGAGAAACCCGCTACTGTTTTTCTTTTAGCTATACCAATTATGATACTTGAGATGTCATTGGCTGGAAAACTTGATATTTTGTATAGTTACGGATCATGGATAAGCTATACGTTTGTTGTTTTCTTTCTGTATGGTTTTCTTATAGCAGGCAATAAGAGATATAAAGAAATTTTCAGGAAGAATTGGAAAATAGGATTAGGAGTTGGCAGCGTATTAAGTATTGCTGCAATGGTTCTTGCTTATCTCAGAGTCTTTCTAGAGATGGTTGAAGTAAGATACTATTTTAGGGGAACGAGAGCTTTAGCTACATGGTTTCTGGTTGTTGGAATAGTCGGATTAGGAGAGCATATAGCAAAGAAATCCAAAGATAAGAAATCAGGTACTTCCAAAGGAGAGAAATTAAACGCCGATAATGATGAAAAAGTATCACAAAAAGAAAAACCAAAAACAGACTTTAAGAAGAATTTATTCATATATTTAGGTAGAGCACAGTTACCATTCTATATCCTTCATTTTCCAGTTTTAGCAGGTTTAGCCTTTGTTATTGTACCTCTAAATATTCCTTGGTTCCTAGAATATCTTATTCTTGTTATACTAACAATAATAATAACCATGGTAATATATGATCTGGTTAGAAGAACTATAGTTACTCGATTCCTGTTCGGTATAAAGGAAAAAGAAGAGGATATTAAGAGAAGGAGAAAAAAGAGAGAAGAGAGAAAAGCACGAAAGAAAGAAAATATAGCTTAAACTACTTGAAATAGAAGGAAGAAAATTTCTTTCTTTTCAAGACCCAAATCCCCTAATTTTTCTATAGGTTAGAAAATACAACTAATTCTTGGTGTTCACATCAATTTATATATGTAGCTTAGCATATAGCATATTAGAAAAATATTGATTTAAAGTGAAAAAAATGGAAATATTGAAAGGATTAGGAAAATTAATATCAGGTTTAATTGTGTTTTGTATTTCAGTATCTTGGTTTGTATTTACTATATGGGGGATTGTTACATGGGAAACAGATGCAGGCCTTGTTACTAATAGAATAACCATTATACTACTCTACATACCTCTATTCATTGGAATGTTCATAATATTCATTATAGTTAATGTCATAGCATCAGCTTCAATGAAAGGAAAGAAGAAAGAAAAAGAAGACTTTAACTGGGTTCCTGGAACATTTAAAGAGAAATTCAGTAAAACCGTAGTGAAAGAAATCGGTAAATCCATGGAGAAAGAAGTGGATAAAGACAAAGGAGATTTTAGCTGGGTTACTGATGAAATGAAGGAGAAATTCTTTAAGTTCATAGAGGAAGCAAAAGGTAAAAAATAAGGGAATGAGAATAATCTGTTAGTGCAAATTCACCATTCAGATTCTTAGCTCACTCAATTTTTCTTTAGTTGGGATACCATTTGGATCCCACCCTCTTAATTCATAATATTCAGCTTTTGCTTGTTCAAGAACCTTCTCGGATACTATTTGACCTTTGGCTGGTCCTTCTGGCATTGCTTCTTTAGAGAATCTCTTCGGTAAAACATCATCTTTTGCTGTTATACCTTCTCGAACATTGAACATACGAGTAGTATTCCAGATTCTTTCTCCAGTTGTTATATAATTTTCAGGAGTATATGAAAAACCAGTTGCAGAATTGAGCATATCAACCATTTCAGGAATATCAAAAGGCAGGAAATCACAAACAACAAGAGAGAAACATGCTGCTCTTTCATCTTGAGATTCTTTTACAAATCTTGGAACTCCTTCCATTGAAAAACGTGTTAAATCGCCTCTCAGTTCTGCTGAAGGTGTCCAACAACGCTGGTGACATGCACCACGATCAGCAGTTGAATAAGCTAAAGCCATGCCAAAAGAACCTCTTGGTTCTACACCAGCTAGTTCTAATCCCTTCACTTGGATAGCAAAGTCACTTGAATTATTACCTAGTCTTTCAGCTGCAGATTTTGATCCTTTAGAGAAAAGTTCACCTATTCCATCTTTGTGAGCTATCAATTGTAACATTTGTAAGACTGCTTCATCGTTACCAAAAACAAGATTCTCTACACTATCTTGCTTTAGTATTTTCTTTTCTATGCACTCCATTGCAAAACTTATTGTTGCTCCTGAAGTAATAGTGTCAATTCCTAGATCATCACATAGTTGACTTGATTTTGCCACTGCAGCTAAATCTTGAATCCCACAGTTTGAGCCTAACAATGCAGTTGTTTCATATTCCGGTCCTTCAACATCTAAACCAGCATACTTACCACTGTCAAACTTGTTTGCTTTTCCACAAGCTATTAAACATCCATAACATGCTCTGTGTGCGTAAGTATTTTCTTCAATCATTTTTTCTCCAGAGATGTTATCAGCTGATTCAAAAACACCAGATTGGTAATTTCTTGTTGGAAGAAAACCTGCTTGATTCGCCATATTCACCCACATCATTGTTCCTACTTTGTGGCGGTTTTGGACACCAGGATCATTCTGAACTTTAGTTCTGAAAGTTCTAGTAAGTTCTTTGAAATTATCATGAACTGAATCAATTTTCAGTGTCCCCCCAGCAACAACAGCTTTGAGATTTTTAGATCCCATCACTGCTCCCGCTCCTCCTCTTCCAGCCATATGAGATTTATCCGTCATGATATTAGCATAAGTTACTAGATTTTCACCTGCAGGTCCAATGGAAGCAACTTCAGCTTTTGGATGTTTCTGTTTGAGAATTTCCTCAGTTTCAAAGGTTCCTTTACCCCACAAATCAGAAGCTGAAATTATTTCATAGCCCTCTGATGACACATGTAGATAACAAGGAGAATCAGCTTTACCTCTCACCAAGATATAATCATAGCCAGCTCTTTTTAATCGATGGCCGAATTTTCCACCAATTTGACTATCTAGATATATCCCAGTATGGGGAGATTTTGTTACTATACACCATCTTCCAGATGTAACAACTGATGTACCAGTTAGTGGTCCAGTCATAAATAGAATAATATTTTCTGGTCCTAATGGATCAACACCAGATTTTAAGCTATCATATAATATCTTAGCTCCTAAACCTTTACCACCAATGAATTTCTCTGCTAGTTCAGGGTCAAGTTTCTTCTCATATATCTTCTGGGCAGTTAAATCTACATCCAGATATTTATGCATATAACCCATGATATTTCTCTCCGAATAATTTATTCTTTTACTATTCTGTTAATATCCAGAATATCGGCTAATAATGCATATCCTGTGGGTGTTCTTCCAGCTCCAGGGCCAACAATAGTCACATCACCTAGATATTTTGTTGTGTAGGTTAAGGCATTTGTTGGTCCCATAATGTTAGCTAATGGATGATTAAGAGGTATTTTTTCTGGACGCACATAAGCTTCAACTGAACCATCCGCTCTGATTTCAGCTCCAGCAATTAATTTCCATCTGAAACCTTCAGCTTTTGCTTTAGTTATGTCTTCAGCTGTAATTTTTGTTATACCTTCACAGGGTGGTTCATCTTTACTTAGATTAGCTCCCATAACTGTATTAGCAAGTATAACTATTTTTCCTAAAGCATCATAACCTTCAACATCAGCAGTAGGATCAGCTTCTGCGTATCCTAATTCTTGTGCTTGTTTTAGGGCAGATTCATAATCCATTCCTTTCTCCATTTCGGTTAGGATATAATTAGTAGTACCATTTACTATTCCTTTAGCTTTAGTTATGCCAGATCCAGCAAGATTATACAATCCTAAATTAAGTGCAGGAGTACCACTAAGTACTGTCCCTTCAAACCTCATTTCAACATTATTTTCTTCAGCTAAAGCCAATAATTCTTTAACTGCCAAAGCTATAGGGCCTTTATTAGTCAGAACAACATGTTTCTTATTTTTTAATGCGGTTTTGACATGAGTAATTGCAGGTTCACCTGTTTTCAAATCTGTCCAAGCTACTTCCAATATCAAATTAGCAGTAGAATCAGTAATCGTCTTAAGAGAATCCCATCCTTTTATGCCTTCTGGATAATCTTCAATCTTTCCTGTTTCCTTAACTATGGAAAGTAATTTTTCAAGGTCAAATCCTTGAGCATCAAAGACCGAACCTTTCATAGTATCTGAAATAGCTACAACCTTAAAATCAAAATCATATCTTTCTTTCAGCATTTGTTTTTGTTCAACAAGAATCTCTGCTAATCCTTGTCCAACAACACCAAATCCAATAAATGCTATTCTAAATTCCATCATTTAACCCTCTATTTTTATTGCTGTCCAATTTTTAAAATCACAACTTATAAGTTTGTTGTCAAATAGGATTTGTTTACACAAAAAACATTGTAAAAAAAAGAGTAAGAGTGAGTATGATATTTTGAATTAAATTACTCAAAAGATTCCTTTATTTGTTTAATTGCTTGGCGAATATTCTCAACTGATGTTGCGTAGCTAAATCTTAGATAGCCTTCCCCGTATGAACCAAATGCGGAACCAGGAAGACAGCAGACACCAGCTTTGTAGAGTATATGATCAGCTATTTCTTTTGAGTTCATTCCTGTTTCTTTTATATTTGGGAAAGCATAAAATGCTCCTTGAGGAGTTAAGCACGAAAAACCAGGAATCTCATTTAGACCTTTGACAATTGCATCTCTTCTCTCTTTAAAAGCTTCCATCATTTTCTTCAATGGTTTTTGATCACCCTTCAAAGCAGTTATCCCAGCTTTTTGGACGAATGAAGTAGTGCATGATAAAGCATTTATCATAATTAACCCCATCTTTTCAATTAATGTCTCTGGTCCAACTAAATAACCTAATCTCCAACCTGTCATAGAATATGATTTTGAGAACCCATCTAGTAGAATTGTTCTTCTCTTTGCTTCATCTAGAACTGTTGCTGAGTGAAAATCTGCTTCATATAACATTTTCGAGTATATTTCATCTGCAAGAATATAGATGTCATGTTTATCAGCTAGTTCAGCTATCTGATAGAGTTTATTTTTTGTCATTACAGAACCGGTTGGGTTTTGAGGACTATTAAGTATAATTAGCTTAGTTTTGGGTGTTATATTATTTTCAACATCTGCGGGATCTAGCTTGAATTGATTCTTTTCTTTTAGGGCAATTGGAACATCAACTGCTTGAAGATATTTTGTTACAGAACCATAGGTAGGAAAACCAGGATCAGGATACATCACTTCATCACCTGGATTTACAAGGCCTAACATAGTGAAGAAAATCCCAGGTTTTGCACCTGGAAGTACTAGAATTTGTTCAATACTCGGACGATATCCTCTAGTTTGTTCTATTTCATCTTGGATTGCTTGTTTTAATTCAAGAATACCTGTTGCAGAAACATATCCAGTATAGTTCCCCTTAATCTCCTCGTAGGCTGTTTGTTTTATGTGCTCAGGTGTAGGAAAATCCGGTTGTCCTATTTCAAAATGAAGAATATTTTTTCCTTTCCGTTCTTCAGCTTGAGCTTTTGCAAGATACTCGAATGCTCCTTCACCGAGTATTTTATACATTCCTGTAGCAAGTTCTTTCATTCATTTCACCTAATTTTACTTATGATGAAGTTTTCTTGCTGCAATGAAAGCAATACCATTTTCAGTAAGAGCTTTGGCTGTATTATTGATTGAAGTTTGCCTGTCGTAGTAATTCTGCATAAGACCATCCCAGATTCCTTGTTCAGTAATCTGTTCCTTTGAAAGGAAATAATCAAGAATATCTGAAGGGTGTTCACGAGTTGGATCTATATCTACAGGACCACCCTCATGTTTCGCACTTATGTTTTTAACCTTCTTAGCAAGCTCTAGAAGCTCTTGTGTTCGATCATAGGGTTGACGAACTATTGATTTCCATGTTTCTATAATATGATGTTCTAGACGAACAACATCTTCAAAACCAAAATTCTTACGAACTTGTGAGCTCATTTCGATTGTCGTATTATTAACAGAATTGGATAGATTGAAACCTATAAGAGGGCTAGTTCCATCAGCTCTGGAGAATAGTTTAGCAGTCATCAATGTCCAAAGCACAGAATAAGGATTATCATTACCCATATAAACAGAAATTTTGAATTCGTTATCGATTCCAAGTTTATACATCATATAACCCAAAATTACTGTTCCTGGGTTGATATTTAATACACTTTTAACCCCATAATTTGTGTAGTAATAGAGGAATTCATCCACCCACTTTAGTGCAAAATCATTAGGTTGTCCAACCCCTCCGAAGTAACCAGTAATTGTAGCTGGACCGCCAAGATGAATATTTACTGGCATTCCGTCAGGTCCAGGAGAAGTTCCTTTGGTATCGAGAGTCTCTACTCTTGATGCACCAATGATGTCCACTGCTGCTGTCATTGCTAACAAATCTCCATCTTTTTCTTGCTCTTTCATAGCTCGAACCCGAATTATCCTGCCTGGCATCAAATCTTTCTTTTTGATCATTTCTTTTGCGCCTTTAATTAAAAACGGAAAATATTGACATGCAGATAATTCTAGTGTAACAGCTAATGAATCGTCAAAGCTCATTTGATCTACAGCGTTGCCCAGAATCTTTCTTCTATATTCACTTTCACTGATAAACGCATCAGTATCTCTTTGTTTAATCAACCAATCCAAATCTTCTATGTATTCAGGATTGACTTTTTCCAGTTTTTTGTAAATATTTTCTAGTTGTCTGGATTCTGTATACTTCTTGTTAATTTCTTCTACTCCAC
>BPTK01000184.1 GCA_023705905.1 Candidatus Heimdallarchaeota archaeon | reverse complement strand
GCGACCACCGAGATCTACACTCTTTCCCTACACGACGCTCTTCCGATCTGACTGAGGGTTTACCTTATAATAAAGTCAGTTTAGCGAAATACTATCCAACAGAAAATAGAACATTTATCACGACAAAAGATCCAACACCTAATACTGGATTAACTGGAGGACTAACAGTCATTTTCGAAAATGAAACTGTAGAAACATATAACTTGACAGAAGTAGGATTTAATCCTCTTCCTGTTATCGATATAGCGTTTGATTATAGTAGAGACCTTGGTTATGTAGCTTCATTCATTGGGGCTGGTACTGAATGTGGGTTATATATTTTCAATGCTTCTTCAATTGAAGGCGTAGCTCGCTCTGCTCAAGGAACAGCAGGATCGTCTAGTTTACCTTTTATAACCACAGATTACTCAGTTGAGGGGCTTTTAGCAAGTGTTGAGATAAATGAGCTGACAAATGAAGCAATACTTGGCTCCATACAAAGGTTACAAATATTAGACTTTGTAGATCCTCTCACTCCTGCAAGTAACACTGTAATGAGTGGGCCAATTTTAGGTATGTATCATAATATGGCTTCTGATGTTCATTACGATCCTATCGATGAAAATGTTTATGTTTCTACCTTACTGGGTCTAAACAGATTCAGCATATATGCTGCGAATGAAGATAGCCTTGAATATCTGTTAAACGTTCCTGGTGCAGGTGGAAATACTGCAGGTGAATTGTTAGTTAATTCTAGGTTAATGTTCCATCATAGGTACCTGTATAATATTTCTGATGAAGTTGTAACTGATATGGATACAATTCTCCCATTAGACGAGTATAATCATATTCGTGATATATCTTCTTCACCTAATGAAACTGTGATTTACTACTCAGTTGGTAGAGATGAAAATGGTAACGGTTCGCTAATTATCTATAATTGGCAAACAGGTAACTATTCAGTTCATGATTTGGATTACGATAGAACTGATTTAGAATTAAACGAAGTTTTACACGACCCAACGAGAGATATTCTTTACATTGCAACTAACAAAAGCATGGTAATGTTCAACCTTACAACTCGCGAAGTTATCAAAACCTTTGGAGAAGTTGAAGAATGGGATGTTCGTTCATTAACATGGATAGATGGTAAAATATGGATAGGTATAGAACAATATCCTCATGTAAAAATCTTTGATCCTATTACGGAAACCTTTGAAGATTTCACTCAAGCTGCATTATGGATACCAACAATCAATGATATAGTGCATATTTCAGAAACTAATGAAATTATGTTCACAACTAATAGAGGTGTTTATCTATACAACATGACTAATGAGCAGATAAAATTTGAAGGTGAATCAGAAGGTTTATCTAGCCTTTTCGTTGCTCGCGCAGACTACAGTCCAATAACAGGAAAAATGTACATAGGAACTTATTTGGGGTTAAATGTTTATGATCTCAACTTCGATGACAAATTACCTGAGATTGAAATTGATGAGTTTGTTTATGTCTCTGGGGATTTTGCATTTGACGTATCAGGAAAAGATTATTCGGGTGTTAAGAATATAACTGTAGAACTGTGGAACTCAACTTGGAGAAAAATTTGGGTGGCTATGAGTGATATACTTTCAATCAATTTTGATACAACTCAATGTGCTAATGGAGATTATACTCTAACAGTTTATGCTACAGATTGGAATGATTTATTGAATACTACCTCCCAAATCGTACAAATTGATAATGTAGTTATAGGCGAATATTCTGCTCTTACTGCTTTGATTGTATTTCCAGCAGTTGCTTGTATTGTTTATTTCAGTAAACGGAAGAGATAAAAAACTCTTCAACTCCCTTCTTTTTTTTAAGCGACGTTTCTTTGTTTATCCTCATCATCTTCTTTCCTGACTTTTCCAGAAAGGAGTTCTTTTATGACAGAATCTTGTCGTCGAATCCTTCGGAATATAAAGAAAGTTGCAATGCCTATACTTATGGCTAAAGCTCCCCCTACACCTACAATAGTATAAATCAGCTGACGCTTAACATCAATATCAATTCTTCCTACTTCCTCGTAATACTCAGCTAAACCAAGGTAATCAGTTATGAATGCAGAAACACCGTTTGAAGCATGAATCTCAATACGACATTCAGTTACATAGACATTAGATAGTTCAAAATTAAATGAAACAACGAAATAATTGTCTTCTGCTATAGTTAAAGAACCATCTATTGAATCAATTTCTTCCTCACTGAAACTCATCTCAAAGATAACATAAGAACTATTTCTATCATAATTTTCTGTGATTACTCCTGTATTGTCCAAAACAAAGAAATAGAACCCCTCTTCTACTATGCAATTAGCTAAACCATATCGTTTATCAGTAATTAAAGAACCTGGAACGTAGCTAAAAGAAAAAGCTTGACCAATATGAGGTGTTACTAAAAACATTATGAATAGACTTATAGCTATAGTTTTTTTCTTCATTCTAACAAACCTTACTTGTAACAAATTTCTTCTTAGTATGACTTTGAGTTAAATCTTTATCAATTTTGTGCATAGAAGATAAAGTTCAATCATATATAGTTTTTACACTAAAACTTCAGTTTCATTTTAATTAGTTTAAGATGGAAAAATAGGGGGAATTAACCCCCTCGGGTGTGAATGAAGGTTTGGGTTGGGGGAATTTAACTTCCCCCCTGTGGAAGAGAGGTCTCTATAAAGAGTCTTCTCTCATTTTCTTAAGGGAGAATTGAGTATTTAAAGTAGGAAAGAGAGTCAATTGTGTAAGTAAAAAATCTAAAGTAGAAATAATTTTTAAGCTATCTTTGCTTATTCTATATTGAAAATAAATTGCTGTTGATTGAATGAAATATCTAAAAATTGTTTGCATCATCCTAATCACAACCTATTCCTATTACCCTCTGATTCATTTAACAACTGCTAATTCTAATAGTCCATGGAGTGATTATCAAGATGAATACGAATACGATTACTTTAGACAATCAACTATCTATGATGTCTTTGATCCTTTGAGAGAAAGCAGATTGGAGGTTAGTGTTGATACTTTTTCTTTCTATAACATAACAACTAAGGGATCTGATTTATTTTTTAGAACATCAGAATGCTATAGTCCTCTAGAGTTCATCAAATGTATTGATGAAGAGTGTTATAATTATACTATTTACAAACAATTCGATTATGATTCCCAAACTGAAACAATTAAGTTAGGTTATAGATATGATGAAACAACTGAATGCTACAATGTTTTAGATGGGGAGGAAAATGTTTTTGCAGATATTTATGATTATACTATGCCTTTCGATATGATTAAACTATTCTGGTCAAATTACTTCTGGCATGGAATTTTCGGGATCTTTTTACCAACTATAGCTGAAACATTTAGTTTCAAAACCGATTACAGTGACTACGCTGAGTTTATAACAATAAATTGTGATTATTCAGAGTCTTATTGGATACATGAGCGAAGATTTACTGGACATGAGATTGAAATTCAGTTTACAGGTGGTGTCTATTTTGGTTATTCAACTGTTTATGAGAATCATGATTTAAGATACTGTTATACACAAAATGGTGTCTTGCACACTTTTACTGATCTAGGTAAACTCTACTCGAACAATAGTGGAGAAAATATCTTACTAAAAGAGACTCAATTGACTATGGATTTGGTTACATTCGAGGGAAGCTATATTACGATATTAACAATCTTTGGAGTTGTAATTGCATTTGTGCTAACTGCTATTATCACAAAGAAAAGAAGGTTAAGATGAGATTAAGTTTTTTATATTAGTACGAGTTGTGTGTTTTGCTTTCTTATGAAACCTGCTTCATTTATTCTGAGTTCATCTCCAATTGATGAAATAATAAGATTAGCAGATTACAATGTACAACATATATGGAGCATCAGAGAGGTAAGAAGTTTCGATGAGATTAATTTTCTTCCTCAGCAGTATTGTCAACTCAGCAAACACATCTATTCAACTATAGTCCCTAAGATTAGAAATAATCAAGATAAACTATTGATTCTAAGTCATTGTTCAGAACTTAATAGATTTCATTCCTTATTGGATGAAATTTGTAAACATGATTTTATAGAAATTCCCCGAAGCAATAGAGAACATGCTCAAAGGTATCTTAAGAGGCAAATTGAAAATTACATTGAAAATGACACATCCTTGAAATCAGTTTCAATAAATCAGCTGAATCAAGAAATTGTGGATAGAAAAAATCTATTAAGATATTTGAAAGAAACACATGTGAAAAAACAGTTGAAATATGTGGATTTACTTCCACTAGTCCACAAGATTCTGGATAGAGATTCTGGAACATTTCAGCTGATTAAAGATGAGATAGATGAGAAAATCAATGACAGTAATTTAGAGGACAAAAAAGAGACCAACAAACCGTCCATTTTGATATTGGGAGAATTTTGGTGTGAAGAGATTATTCTTATTTTGGAAAAAATGGATGAACTATTCGAAATAAACAGGGATACTTTTGAAAATGGGTTAGGTCTTGTATATCAAGATCTTCAGGAAAATACCATTGAAGATCTGAAATCTTATATTAATTATGTTGTTTTAAATACAATAAAAAACAAATTTAGTCCTTCTTTACTTGACTTCGATGTAGCTGAGATAAATAAAGTAATTGAACAAAATAGTATTGAAGGAGTCATCATTGTAAATTACAAATTCTGTGATGTGTATACTTTTCTTGGACCATTGATAAAACAGATACCTGATTTTGATTTACCTATATTGGAAATTGAGCTTGAGAGTGAAGGATTGGGTTATGAACAAGTTAAAACAAGACTTGAAGCTTTTAAGGAATGTTTGATGGACAGGAGGGAAGAATAATGGATGCAAGCAAATTCATAAGATTCTCTTTCAAGCATCTGATGGTAAAACCTGTCAGATTTACAGCTTCTACAGTGGCATCATGGTTGACAAAAATAAAATCAGATAGGATTATCTATGAACAATATTGTAAATTTATGAGGGAGTGCTATAGAAACCCAAACAGAGTTGCTTGGGTCCCCTTTGTGTTTCCAGTTGAGATACTTTACTCAATGAATTTATTGCCATTCACTACAGAGATATTTGGGAGTAATTATGCTAGAGTTCCTGGGTTAATACCAGATGCTTTTGAGAAAGCTTTCCAGATAGGACTATCAGCTGATTCATGCAGCTATCACCACGCTTCTGTGGGGATTTTTTCACAAAATACTCTTCCAAAAGCAAAAATAGTTTTGGGTGGGACTCCAACAGGTTGTGAAGACCAATATCATACTCTAAGATTACTTGCGAATATGTTCAAAACGAAATATTATGCTATAGATATCCCTAGAAACTATTCAGGTGAAAAAGAGAAGTTAGAATATTTCAAAGATGAACTGTATGGATTGATAGAGTTCTGTGAGAAAGAGACAGGTCTTAAGTTTGAAAAAGAAGAATTAAGTAAAATTAATTCTAAGTATAGAGAGGTTTACCAAAAATACGAGAAAATTATGAAGCTCAAAGCCGATATTCCAACAAAGTTATATGAAGGTCACTTCACTGCTATCTCTTCAATTCTAGCTGATTATGTAGGAAATTTAGCGAAGGTTGGTAAGTATTTTGACAAGGCAATAAAAGATTTCGACTATCTTAATTTTCCCGCAATGGGTGATACTTCTAAGCGAATTGCATGGATAGGTCATCCAATAGTCCCATTAAGAAAATTGCAATATTTCTTAGCAGAAAGAAAAGCCTTCATAGGTTATCAAGAATTCATGGAAAGTACTGTTCCTCCTCCTTCTAAAAGAGATGATCCTATTGAGGAAGTAGCGGAAAAATATCTCTCAGCTTATTCAAATGTGCCAATTGAGAAAAGACTAGAAGTAATAAGAGAACGTTTGAGTAAACATCGATACGATGGTATAGTTTACATGACAACTTGGGGATGTCATCAATTAAATTCTGCAGCTTCTTATATTATTGAAAATCTGAAGGAAGATTATCCTGTTGTTTTGATAGATTCTGATAGCTGTAACATTAAGAATGTTGGAGAAGAGCAAGTCAAAATGAGATTAGAAGCACTTCTGGAATTAATAGATCAACGAAAGTAGGTTAGATTTTGAAAAGTTTTTAATAGTCTATTTCAGTAACAGTCACATATGTTCTCGATTGGTTTAGATATTGGTTCAACAACCACTAAAGCTGCTTTGTTAAATAATGAGAAAAAGATAATTAGTTATGCAATTGTTCCTACTGGAGCAAATATGATAGAAGCAGAAAAGCAAGTCTTTGACACAGTTTTGGAAAAAGCTAATCTTGAGGAATATCAAATAACTAACATCGTTTCTTCAGGTTATGGAAGAGAAAGATCAAAATTTGCAAGGAGCCAAATCACTGAAATTAAAGCAATGGCTATAGGTGCTGAATATCTCTTTCCAGGAGTTAAGACTTTGATAGATGTTGGAGGGCAAGATGCGAAAGCCATCAAAATAAAAGAAGGGAAAGTGCAAGATTTCAAATTGAATGATAAATGTGCAGCTGGAACTGGTCGTTTTCTAGAATTAATCGCACAGGTATTGCAGATACCTATAGGTGAAATGTCTGATGTAGCTAAGAAAGCACGAAATTTTTCGTCCCTCTCAAAAACTTGTGCAGTATTTGCTCAGACAGAAGTAATCAATCTTCTATCCCAAGGTTCGACAGCAGCTGAAATCATTCAAGGGTCTTATGAATTCATTGCAAAAAGAGTTCTTTCAATGGCAACTAGCCTTCGTATTGAACAGCCTATTGTTCTTTCTGGTGGAGTAGCTAAAAGTGAATCACTTGTTAAGATGTTCAACAAAGTATCTAGTTTGAAGGTTAAAGTCCCAGATGAACCACAATTATTGGGATCTATAGGATCCGCTATTCATGGAAGAAACAGTTGAGATTTACTCATGGTTAGTTTTGTAGAATGCTTGAATTAACTATACGCATATTTTGCAAAAATCATCTCTATATGATTGACTGTTATTAGAGATAAAGTTCAAATAGGATTTTACTAATAGTAAATTGGTGTTATCTGTGAATAGAGCTCAAATTGAGAACACTATAGAAGAAATTGTAGTAGTTGCTCAA
>BPTK01000183.1 GCA_023705905.1 Candidatus Heimdallarchaeota archaeon | reverse complement strand
AGCTCTGAAATTATTCTCTCATCTCCTCCAGTAAATGGTTCTTATTTTAATATTGATTATTACAAAGATTTAAAGGAAAATTTTATAGGTGCTGCAGTTTATCTTGAAAGTGGATTAGTAAGAGCTTCAATAAATAAGATAACTGTTAAGCAGGGAGATTTTATTGGAGAAATAAGTTCAATTAATTCTCTCAAGAACATAACAAAAAATATTGATATGGGTGTTCTTGCTTATTGGGAAGATCTTATTCTTACAGACGGACCTGTTGATATTGGTGATACTCTGGAAGTTGATTGTGTTTATATAGATCCAATAAAATTTCTTATCACTAATGTTATTCAAAAAGAAAGAAGTGATAATTCGATGTTGATTCAGGAAGGAGAATTGCAATTGACTTTTGATGGTTTTCTTCCAGTAGGTCCTGGAGATCTAATAACATTATTAAAAGCTACACAAAAAGCAGCAGTAGTAGGAAACTATTCGGGAGACGGAGAACATGAGATTCCTTTCTTTCATTTAAAAGAATTAATTAGAGTTGAGGATAGTTTGGGAAAGATAGGAAATGTAACGATAGTTAAGAATAATAGGCTTATGTTCAATGATAGAAAGCCAGAGGGTAGATTTTCAGTTGCATTTATGTATAATCCTTCCTTTATAGTACTTGAAGGTCTTCCTTCTTTGAGATACGGGGAAGACAAAGTTTTTCCTAAGCGCTTACCTCTTAAGAGATATGATATGTTTAATAGAGGAGAAAATAGGCCGACGGAGGATTATTTTGCTTGAGATCTCAATCACTCCGGATGATTATATTCTCGCTGATTTAGTTGCAAGCTTGGAGATGATGTCTACCAAGTATATGCCAAGAACTTTCAAGGCTTTTAAAATGGCAACAGCAGTTATGCAATATACGTGGAAATCTTATGCGATGGGAGCATCGATTCCTGGAGGAAGTGAAAGAATAAAAAGACCAACCGGTGAATTTGCGAAGAGTATAAAAGTAAGAATGCTAGCTCCCTTTCATCATGAAGTATATAGCGATGATCCTAAAGCAAAATTTCTTGAAGAAGGATCTAAACAATATGATATGAAAAAAACACATCCTTACGGTAAAAGATCAAGAGTTGTAAAGAAAACAAGGAAGAGAAAAGGATCAATAGTTGCACGAGAAGGAGATCCATATTTAATAATTCCCTTTAGACATGGAGTGCCTGGATCAATTTCTTATGCTCCTATTCCTAAACTCTTGTATACAGCTATAAGGCAGATGATAAAAAATGATGATCTAAAGTTAAGTAATATAGCCAAAGGAAAAAAACAATCTCCAAATTATGAAGGAGAATTGATTCCTAGAAAGAAATATAACTGGGGAAGTAGATTGGTTGGAACAGGGTTAGATAAGATAGAAGGAATGGTAGCCATGAATGTTTCAACTCGTAAATCTATAAGAACTGAATATATGACATTCAGAGTTATAAGTGTTAATTCTCCGGCTCATAAGTGGGTTCAGAAAGCAAGGCCGGGTTTACATTTAACTCAGCATGTGGTGAATAACACAAAAGAAATTGTTGAAGATCTCATAGGTTCAGGATTGAGACAGGATTTGGGGTTGGCATGAAATATGTAATAACAGCGGCTAGAGATTATGAAGAAACAATAGTTGAAGAATTAAAGAAGTATTTTTTTAATGAGGTAAGATTTAAAGATATATATCCAAACTTTGGAAACATAAGAATAAGCGGAGTTCATCCTTTTGTATATTTAATAGATGCAGAGATAAATGATAAACCTGTTCCTCAAGGACTTTTCCCATCAATTACAGTGATAAGTGATAATGATCAGAAGAATCCAGAAATAGATATTCCTACTTTAGTGGAAGATGCAGAAGTGAAATCCCCTGAGATTTCTGATATAAAAGAAAACAGGGATGCTTATATTATTTCAGATAAGGATTTGGATATTCTGGATAGTTTAACTCAAGAATCTAACAGTATTTTCGCTGAAGGGATAAATCAAAACAGAAGGGCTAACTTAGTAATAGAAATTTGGTCTCAGAATATGAAAGTAAAGAATCGTTTATATGATCTGACTTTGCTTTTTTTCATAGGAAAAAAGAGGTTTACATTAAAATCAGATTATGATATAGTAATAGATGAAAAGAGTGTATCCGGTGAAAGAAGCGGAAACTATAATTATGATTTTGGAAAGGTTATTTATGGAGGAATGTTGAGGATGTCTATTGATCATGTAATTGCTCAGTATGAAATTGATACGGATCTTCAGACACTTACAGGAGTTATACATACTTATAAAGAGGTGAAAGACAGTGGCTAAGAAAGTAATAAAAAAAGAAGTAGTAGTAGAAGAAAAAATTGAGATAATTAAGAAAGTAAAAAAAGATCCTAAAATTCACTTTCAGAAATATGTTGCAAAAAATTCTCTTCCAAAAAATTTTGTAGCCTTAATGGTTGCAAGAGATCCTACAGAAATGAAGACAGAGAAGGAATGGGAAGAATTAGTTAAGAAAGAACGTTTAAGAAGGATGACATAAAATAGAAAAATATGGGCATGGTTAGATTAAAATAATAGGAGGTAATTTACAATGGGAGCGAAAGCAGCAACCTTTACGAGTGGTGGATTACAAAGTCAGCATTATATGCCTGGTGGCTATTCCAGAATTAATTTCTTAAGGGGTGTAGGTGGTCTTGTAAGTGCTGCTAATGCGGTTATATTTGGAGATTGTCGAGGGGGTGAACCTAATGTAATTCACTGGTTCGGTGGTCCTGCTGTAGCTGAAGAGATCTTGAGATCGGGTCCTTTACTGGATGCGATAAAGCACGCATTCAAGATAGGTGGGGGATTGGTTCCTCAAGTTATCGGAGCATTAAGAGTAAATCCAGGAACAAGAGCAACCAGGGAATTTAAAAAGGGTGAAGATAATATGATTGACGTCTATGCCTGGGATTATGGATTACATACTAATCAACTGAAATCCAAACTTGAAGCAGGTACAGGTGATGTAGGAAAAAAGCTTACACTCAAATTTCAGAATAACGAAGAGGAAATAGTAGATTTAATCAAAAGAGAGAGTTTTCAATTAAAATATACGGGAGAAGGTACTCCAGCCGAGGTAACTATTAATTTAACCAAGTTAACTACGGCTTGTACAGGTGCTGTTGAAGATAATCTTGATTGTACTTTTGAATCTTTTCCAACAATTGAAGATCTTGTGAATTATATAAACGATCATGCAAAGTATACCTGTACTATTCTAACACCACTTCCTAAGCAGAAGTCATCGCATTTAGATAGTGTGACGGGTTTAGATATTGAAGATCCGGCTAATCTTAAGTTGGAAAGTACTCTTCAAGCTATCATAGATACTTTGAATAATTCTCCTTGGATCGATGAAGCCGTTATAGATCCTGCTGCAACTGTCAGATCAGTCCCTGATGTTGATACTGGTTGGGTATATTTCGGAGGAGCAATCGATGGAGCTTACGCAGAAGAACAGTGGACTATTTCTCTTGCTTTAGCAGAGCAAGAAGATATACAACTCATGGGAACTTCTTCAGATGATGCTACAACACATGGATGGATCAAAGATCACTGTGTCAGAATGTGTGGCGTAACAGGAAAAGCAGAAAGACAGTTCATTTTAGGTGGTGCAGCCGGAGAAGATATAGCGGCGGTAAAAACAAGAGCAAAAAATCTGGGATCGCAATTCGGACTTTTGGCTTATCCTGGGATTAAGGATTATGATTTTGATAATCCTTCTATTGTGAAAACCTGGAGTCCAGTTTATTATGCTGCTAAAATACTCGGTGCACAGGTAGTTCTGGCTTTGAATGAGCCTTTTACATTCAAGAGCGTTGATGTTTTAGGATGGGAAAAATCTCTAACTATACCTGAAGCAGAAGATTTAATAAAACACGGGGTTTGTGCAGGAGTGAAACATAAGTCAGGAAGATTGATTTGTGCAAGGACAATAACAACTTATCAGGGCGATATGTTACAGATGAATGAATTCTCAATGATGAGGGAATCGTTATTTGTGTCAAGAGATTTAAGAGAAGCAATCGAGAATTCTTTCATAGGAAAAGCGATGAGCAACTCTCTTTTAGGAAGAGTAGATGGTATTACGATAGGAAAACTTTCTCGGTACTATGATCTTGGATTGTTCAACGGAATACCACCTTATTGGGGATATAAGAAAACAGTGTTAGGTGACCAGGTAAAAGTAGAATATAATTGTAACCTAACACCTCCAACAAACTTTTTATTCATAACTTCGCATATGCATGTGTACGCTAGTACGAATGTTTAAAGAGATTAATAAATGAGTAAGAATGAAGCATTATTTTTAGAGCTGGTAAAAGCAGGAATATTCAAATTAACTAAACAGGGTGAGATATTTAGGGTTAAAAAAGGACATAAAGAGTGGAATGGGGAATTCAGAGATTGTAAGCCTAAACTTCTCAATCATAAGAATTATAAAGGATATGTTAGATTAACTATAAGAATAGATAAAATAAGAATTCATATATTTGGCCATAGAATGATTTGGATGTTTTTCAAGGGAGATATTCCAGAAGAGTTACAGATAAATCACAAGAATGGAATTAAGGATGATAACAGATTATCTAATTTAGAATTAATGAGTAATAGCGAGCAGATGCTACATGCCGTTAATATTCTTGAAAGGAAAGTTGGCAATAAAACCAAAGGAAGAAACAGAAAAGGAATTAATGCTAAATTAAAAAAAGAGGAAATTATTATTATAAGAAAACTTTTAAATAAAGGAAAGAGCTGTACAAAAATAGCCGAGATATTTAATGTTACCTATCAAAGTATTAGAAATATTGCAAGAGGGGTAACATAGAAATATCTTTAAATTTTCTTGAGGAGGTATGTATATGGCGCAGAAAATGATAGCCGGCGGAGCATGGGTGCAGATTCAAATTATGCTGAATGGAGTTCTTCGTTCAATTGGATTAGCTTCTGGTTGCGGTTATGATGAAGATTGGAATATCCAGCAAGCACAGGTGTTGGGTCATTTAGGACCGATATCTTTGGATTCACAAGGATATTCCTGTTCAATTTCTATCAGTCTTTTTATTCCAGAGAAGAAGTTGACGCTTTATGCTGATGGGGGAGAGATTACAATAGAAGATATTCTTCCTTATAGAGATGAAGTACAAGAAGACGGTAAGGGCAGAGAATTCGACCAAATAATGTTTGTAAACAAAGCAACACAGAAAGTCATCAATAGTTTTACAGGAGCTGTGATTGCAAGTAATGGACAGCAGTGCTCTCCGAATGCTTACATTACTGCTAATATGAGGCTTCTGGCAATAAAGAGAGATAGAGCACCGGCTGCTGCATAATTAAGGAGGAAAATAATGGCGGAAGAAAGGAAGAAAGATGTTCTGGAAAGAATCCTTAAGGGTGAAAGAATAACAGAAGAGATAAAAACGAAGAGGGGTAAATTCGTCATAGCATTACCCCTTCCGAAAGATATTCGTGCTATAGAAGTTGAAGTAGCACGAAAAATGGAAGATATGCCGGAATCACAATTTCAGAGAGATACTATAGCGAATTTCAGAGCCTATGCGACCTTAGATACAATTATAATTGAGTCACCTGAATGGTGGAACAACTTAGAATCTTCAGAAAGTTGCCCGGACGACGCTCTTATAATGCAATTATACCGAGAATATCTTCGGCTTTATCGGGAGACACAAAGAGGAATTGACAGGTCCAGATTCCGTGGAAATTCTGAAGTCGGCAAAGTTAGAACAAAAAATAAAACTATGGGTAATGAGGCACTTTAAGATTTTGCCTACGGATCCAAGATATAAAGAGTTAACTGATCAGCAGGCAGAACTCCTTTTTTTGAATTTTCTGATTTCCCCTACTGACGAAGAATATCTGCAATTTTATCGTGAAAGGGAAGAAAAGAAATCTGCTGTGGAAGAATTACCTATAGAAGATCTAAAAGAGATGGATTATTCTGATGAAGAAATTGAGAATATAGTAAAGGCGGTTATGAAGTAAAATGGCTGATGTTGGAATAAAAGTTTCTATGCAATCTAACATTCCTCAGGTTGCTCGAGAGTCTTCTGATGCTCTGCGAGGAATCTCAGATAGTGCGGAAGAGATGCGAGAAGCTTTTCAGCTAGGAGACCTTGAAGAAAAGTATAAACAATTTGCCGACCGGATTGATAAATTACATGATACGCAAAGATCTAACAGAGAAGAGATAAGAAGAGATCAGGATAGAGATGTAGGAGCAGGATTAGCAGGACCTTTAGGAGGAATGGGTCAACTGGCAACGACAACGGGTGGAGTAATTGGCAGGATGGGAGCAAGAGGTGATGTTGTTGGGGCTGGTGTAGATGTAGCAGGTAAGTTGAAGGGCATGGCAGGAGGTATTCCTGTTGTAGGGGGAATAATAGGAGGAGGTATTGCTGCATTAGCAGGAGTTGCTTTTGCTGGTAACATGTTGGTAAAACAATATGAGGAAGTAATGAGTTCCGTTATAGGATTATCAGCTTCTCTCGGAAGATTCGGTGAAACATCAGAAGAAGCAAGTAAGAGTTTTAAGGATGTGATGGAAGAAGTAGGAAACTCGG
Source organism: Candidatus Heimdallarchaeota archaeon (assembly GCA_023705905.1). Lineage (GTDB taxonomy): Archaea > Asgardarchaeota > Heimdallarchaeia > Heimdallarchaeales > Heimdallarchaeaceae > UBA460. The sequence continues at coordinate 521 of BPTK01000183.1, read as the reverse complement.
CTGCTAAATTTGGAATGACGTTAGAAGGGGGTACTGCAATTTATAGGCAATTAATTACAGCAGGTGCTCCGGGTGCTGCAGTTGGAGGAGTTGGAAAAGATGTTATGGCTTATGCTCTTGGTTATGGTGTAGGTCCGGAAACTGTTGGTAGATATGCAGGATTAGGAGCACGTTTCGGTCAGACGGGAGTTCTTGGAATGGCTGCTGGAGGATTGCAGCAAGCAGGAATGACGAGAGGACAATTTGAAGAATATTTACAAGGAACCCTAGCAATCTTTGAGGAAGGTTTATCAAGAGGAATTGTAAAGGGATTCGATGAAATAAACGTGACACAAACATGGATAGCACAATTAGGAGATGCTTTTAAAGGACAATATGGAATTCAATTATACAAGAATATGCAACAATCAATTGTAGGAGCTACAGCTTTACAAAGCGAAACAGATGTAATTACTTATAGAGCGGCAAAAAGAATTAGATCGGAAGAGCACACGTCTGAACTCCAGTCACGTGAAACGATC
>BPTK01000182.1 GCA_023705905.1 Candidatus Heimdallarchaeota archaeon | reverse complement strand
TCCCATCTACAAGAAAGTTGAAAATTTTATAACAGATATCAACGGTATTAGGAATATCTATTTTTTCTTTAAGTATAGTACAAATTTCTCCAAGAGATAAATATGGTTTCCTGAATTTATAATTCAGATGGAATTTCATATTCTTTATTGTTTCTTCATCTAATGGAAGGAATCTCTCTAAATCATCTCCTCCATAAACAACCAGATCAAACATACTACCTTCATCATAATTTTGTTGAAGAAAATCAACAACATCTAACCATTCATGAATTCTAACATCTGAAAGAGCAAGAATTTTCATTCTATTGAATAAAAAGAGAGAATAAATAAATAGATATCGTATCTAATATTTGATATGGCCGAGGAATATTTTTCATTATATTCAAACAAATTTCCTCGATGGAAGAAGTAGTAGTTTTTAAGCAATTTTTCATTTTAGTGAAAGATCAAAAAGTGATATTGATCGCAGTAAAAACTTTTGTGAAGATTGTATAAGCTTTCTTTATAAATAAAGATTTTAAAGAGAATAAAGCGGATATTAATTAACAATAGAAAATATCTTGGAGGTAAAAGTATGAACATTAACGATGAACTAATATCTTTACAAGAAATCGCAGAAATTAATTTTTTGATGTCTTTTAAAGAAGTGAAACCTGATCTTATAACAAGAAAAATTACAGACGATACCAATCACATAGCTTGGATTATTGGCCATTGTGTCACAGTTTTTGATTTGTATTTATCAATGTATACTGATAAACCACTGTTATCAAAAGATGAGAGAAAATATTATGCATATGGAGTTGCGAAAGATAAAATAAAAGATTATCAACTTCCATTTGTAAAGCTTATAGATGCTCATCTAGAGATAACTGACAAACTTTTTAAAATTCTAAAGAAGCTTGATGCTAAGAAACTTGAAGAAATTCCACATGAGCAAGCTAAAGAAAAACTCTCTGATATGCTGAAAAGAAGTGCTCTACATATAATGGGGCATACAGGACAAATTGTTTTACTTAGAAGGATTTTTGATGATCCATTTTGGAGTTTTACTGGAGGAGTGGCAAAAGAAAATAGAGAAAAACTGAGGAAAGAATGGTTAGAATGGTGGAAGGAAACTAAAACACTCTATCAATAATTTAATCGACTCTCTTCATACTTTAATGGTTAGAAGCGAACTAGTTCTAGCAGAAATAAGAACTTAGGCAACAGATAGAAATATTAATGGAAAAAAACATGTACTAAATACTTTGACAAAGAAAAATATTAATACCTATTTAATATGGCTCCAATTTTATTCTTCAGCAATTCTATTCATTGTTAGTGCTATCAGTTTAAATCAATCGCCAAATTCTAACTCTAGTCCTCAGATGATAGACTTTGCATTGAATTTGATTTTAATAATGTTAGCTCTCTGCTTCTTTAGCTTAATTTTCAACATGCTTCCAGCAGCAATATTATTTTACAGGAAAAAAAACATAGAACCTTCTTCAGAACAAAGAATTCTAAAAATGATGAATAAATCGATGATTATTTGTGCAATAGTGTTTGTAATAAGTGTAGTGGGCATTATCACAGGCTTAATAATTTACATTTTCTGATTCCTATCTCTCTCATTTCTAGAAACTTAGAGATAAGAAACATGGTTATGAATATAAAAAAGTCAGAGTAAAGCTAGCATCAAGCACTCAATACCTAGAAAGAAAGTAAGGAAAGTCATTTCCTTTTCTGTAGGTAACTTTTAATGCGAATATCAAAACCTATCATCTGAATGAAATATTGGAAGGTTGCTGCTGGCAGAAAAGCATATTTTTGGGAAGAATTTGTATCGCATGGTGTTATTTTCTACAATGTTAATTGGGTAAAGGATTGTAATGAATATCCTTCCACAGATAAGATAATCGAAATTGGAAGAAAAGAAAATAGCGAGAAGTTTGCTAAAGATTTGATACTATTCTACAAAGATTTCAACATTGAAGATAAAATTGTTCTTTATGGAAAAAAATCAATTATAGCTATTGGAGAAATTATTGGAGATTATGAATACAATAAAATGTTTTCTTTTCCACATGTTAGACGTGTTAAATGGAACAATATATATGGATTGAAACTTTATCGGAGTGAATTTTTACCAAAGAGACTTGAGAGTCGTTTAAGGATCATCACAACATTTCTAAGTTTAACAAAAGAAGAATGGGATGAAATAATCAGACTAAAACCTGAAGGAAACGAAGGAATTCCTAATAAATAAAATTAAAGAAATTCATAGAAGTCTTTTATAGGAGGATATGCGGATGAAGGATGATTCTACAATAATTTATGATAAACTAGTAAGAGATAAAATTCCAGATATTATTACTAAAGCAAGTAAAGATCCTAAGATAGAAATTTTATATGATGACGATGAATTTCATGAAGCGTTAGCGCAAAAGATTATAGAAGAAGGAAATGAATATCTTGAAACAAAAGAATTACAGGAGCTTGCTGATATATTAGAGATTTTGGAAGCTTTACTTAAAATCCATAAGATTTCAATGGGTGATATTAAAAAAATCCAGAATGAGAAAAAAGAAAAGCGAGGAGTTTTTAATCAGCGAATTAAGTTATTAAGTGTGTCTTCAAAACCTAAAACTTGAAATTTTTGTGTCATAATGTACAAATAAGAATATTCCAAGCTAACTTATTTAGTTCTAAAGAATTAAATTTCGTTTCAAAGTGATTTCACTTTTATGATATGCATTTTAGTCTTTTAGCAATTCCTCTTTAATTTTAGGCCAATAACCTTTAGTTTCTCCCCAATAGAACAATAGTGTATCCATAGTCCATAAATCAATTCGTAACTCCTTTGAAATTTTAAGCAAGATATTATTGATTTCTAGATAATAATCACCAAAAGTTTCGTTATTCCTTTTAGGGAAGATACCTAAATCTTTCATAGCTTCTTCTGAGACTTCATTCCAAATTCCACATTCAACAGGAAAAATTACCTGTAATATTGCTGACAATATAGCTTTACCTAGATATGGCGTCTTCTCTGCTAATGTAATTCTATCAGATAGAGGTTTTGAAGTATCTTGCAATATTTCAATAGTATTACAAAGTGTTTTTATTTCATTACATAAATTTGAACCTTGCCTTTGTAAACCTGTCCAGTGCAAATTGTTTTCGTATTTCAAAAAATCTTGAAAATCTTTTGGATCTAGTTTTTGAATATTATTAACTGAAAAAATTGGTCTGTATTTATCGAAAACTATCAATCTATTACGTTCTTGTTTCTTTAGAAAATCAGGATCTTCTAAGATTTTTAGATCAAGTAGAATTTTTAATATTTTAATTGCATTTTCCATTGCTTTTTCCATTTATACCAGATTCATCTAATTTCTTGTTTCTATTTAAGTCTTCTTAGAAACATTTGATTTTAGAATTTATAATTTAATTAAGAAGATGAAAGTTTTCAAATAAAATGACGAAATTAATTCTTATGACGCCTTTCATTTACAATTTCATTTAAAACTTTAAATCTAAACAATTTTATATTTCATTTTTCCTTATATCTAGAATACAATGACTAAAGCAATTATCTTTCCTGCAACAATCGAACCACCAGAAGAGAGATATGGTAGTGTTTTGCACCATGCACTTCATCTTGGGAAGCATGGAAGTGTCTTCTGGCATTTAAATGTTCCTGGAAAGGAAACAGCATCTAAATTTAATCATTCTGAAGTATCAAAGGCATATATTTATGTCTCATCTGTTCAGAAGGTTCTTTATGTCTGTGAAATCGATTTTATCGGGTCGATAGAAGAGCTTAGTGATAATAAAATATTAGAACAGAATGTTCCTTCTTGGAGAAAGAGTGATTGGAAAGCATCCTTGAAAAATCCTCATGGTTTTTGGGTATTAATAACCTCAATTAAAGAATTGAAACATGCTAGAAATTTAGAAGAGTTTCGTAAATTTGGAAAGCAAGAACATTTAGTGGGTCCTCTAAGACTTTAGTCACTTATTGATGATCCTAATTATGAATGTTTTTGATGTTCATTATAATTTAATTAAGTGGTAAAATGGTAAATTTCTTTCATCGAACATCAACCTACAGAGTTTATGAACTAATCCTGAAAGAGAATAATTTTTCTTTAGATTACATTAGTTCATATATGAAGAAATTAGTTTATAAGCGAAATTTAAAGGATTTAAGAGGTATGGTCAAACTCTTAGATCATTTTACTCTTCTAGAAGAAGATAAGATGAAGAAAGTAAAGATGCTTATTTTAGGGAACCATGAACAACCTTCGTCTGAGCTTATTTACATTTCTACTCTTTTAATTGATGAGTTAATGGAAGAAGGACTTCTTATTCGTCCTTTTCTTGAAGCAGTGCAAGCTTTTCCCAATAGAAATAGGATGATACAAATTGCACTAGTTAATCGTTGTAAGAAATATGGTTATTATGATCAACGAATTGGTGATGACATTTCAGCAGCTATGAGGAATTTTACTAGTATGCTGGGATTAACTAAACCTTATGATAAGCCAGGAATATATGAATTAACACCTTTAGGAGAAAAAATTCTCTCACAAGAAAAAACAGAATATAACAGATTTTCTTGTGAAGCAGGAGAACCTTGCAGAGAAGCTTGCCCAACAGGAGCAATAGGACCATTCAAAATTAATCTAAATTGTATAGCTTGTGGATTGTGTGTAAAAGCTTGCCCATATAGTGCATTGGAAATAGATTGTGAAAAAACACCTCAATTAAAATTCAATCCAGAACTATGTGAGAAATCGAAAGGAACAACAAATAAACCTCAGATTTGTGATTTTAGAAAAATAACAGCTGAGGAGCTGAACTTGCAGAGGTGGATGAAGCAAGTGTTTAAATTGATGAGTATAACCTCAGAGATACCTGGTATAGGAGAGTTCCCTGATTTAGTAACATTGGAAGAACCGGCATTCATAGAAGTGAAAAAGAATAGGATAACAGAGAAGAGAAAGGAACAAGTAAAGGAACAGATTTTACGATATAGTCAATCAAACGTAATTGAGAAAACGCTAAAGCAGTTAGAATATTTTACAGATTATAGTTGGAAAAAACCTGAATCGCTTATTTTAGCTTCACCTGAAGGAGGAAAAGAGATAGATCTAATTGAAGAATTAAGGGATGAGATAAATGAAACAGAAATAGGTTATATCTCGATTAACAAACTATTTTCAACTTGTAAAGAGATATTTAGAGATAAATCAACGAAATTATCAATAAAAGAGATAATAAAATGAAAACCAGAGAAGAAATAAAAAACGATGATTTGAAAGATCTCCTTTTGGAAATCACAAAATGTGAAGAACTTGAAAATAGAGTGTCTGTTTGTAAGGAAATTACGAATATGCAGAGGAAAAGTAATAACTGGCAAATTCCAGAGCCTTGGAGTGGTTTTCTTGATTCCGCTCCTGTTCTTTTTATCTGTTTAAATCCAAGTATTGATGAAAATCAACTTTATCCACTTAAAGATTCAACAAAATGGCCAGATAAGAGAATAGTTGATTATTTTACTAATCTATTCGCAATGGATGGAAGATGGGTAAAAGATGGAATAAGACCTAAACAAGTACAAAGTGATTCGTATTCAAAAAAATGGGTTAGAAACTGGGCAACATTAAGATCTTGGTATGGAATAATCACGGGAAAGATAAAAGCAGACATAAGAATTGGAGAAGATTTTGTAATTACAGATATTGTTCATTGTAAATCAATAAGGGGAAAAGGTGTTAATGATGCTATTATTAAGAAATGCTCACAATTATATCTACAAAGAATATTGAGTCTTGCAGCTGCAAAACTCATTATAGTCTTAGGAGAAAAAGCTAGAGAGGCATTTACTGAAACCTTTACTCGAGGTAAAAACGACCTATACAAACTAATACCATTTGAAATAAATGGTGCGGATAAATACGTAATTTTCATGCATCATACAAATTATCATGGTACCCGAAGACCAGATAAATTTCTCTCTGAAACTGAATTTGAATCTTTGAAGACAGCAATTTTAAAAATCCTAACTTAAATTTTTGCGGTTAGAGCTGTTTATGCTATAAGTGATTCAAACCCCATTGAGTTTAATTTTAGGATTATAACTACAAATTTTCCTCTATTAATTGCATTATTTTTCTACATCCAGATTCAGGAATTTTTCTAACTCCTCGTTCGACAAAACCTTCGATATCTAGAATTTTTTCCATTTTTCTTGTTAGTTTAGATGCTAAATCTCCGTTAGATTTCGGTTTTAATTCTGAAATACGAATTGCTTTAGAAAGTAAAGCGCTTTTATTTTTCTGTCCAACAACTACAAAAGTGTCTCTTTCCTTTCTATACCCAACATGAAAGTTATTCTGTAGCAAATTCCATTCCTTAGAATAAATTTCCTTATTTTTTATCTCTGAAAAATCGACTATTCTATCAACTGTGAAATATCCAACAATATAATTTGCCCTTTCAGGATACTTCTTTGTATTATGTGCTCTAAGTCCTGCGTTGAAAAAAAGATAATCGTCTTTTTCTAATTTTTTAAGAGATCGCTTTTTAGTGGTTGGATCTCCATACGATGGCGTAATGAATTCTGGATCATTATGAGGTATCCTATCACGAAATGTTTTAGGTATGTAATCAGCTAGCGTTCCCCCATACCTCCCTTTCATTTTACTATATCGCCTTTCATCTGGTTCAGTTACTTTTTTCTCATTAATAGGGATGAACTCAAATGTACCATCATCAAAAATAGGTCCTAATACTCCTAAATTACTTTTATCAGCTCCAACACGAATTAGAATACCTTTAACCATTTATATGCACTCAAATCTAAAATTATCCTGAATTATTATATCTTATGCTTTAATTATCTAAATAGTAGAAATTTATACTTAAATTACCAATCGTATACTCCTCCTCTTTTGACAAATTTCTCTCTATCCCACCCTACTTCAGCTAAAGCTTCTAACGGGTCAACATCAAGAATAGAACGACTATATTCAATAAAACCTTTAGAGTTCTGGAAGAAACGACCAAGAGGATCGAGCATAACATAAGAACCACGGAAAACATCATTAGTTTCATATATAGGATTAAGATGCTTATGTCTATCAACAAAAGACATGAATTGTTCTTCAGAGATAAGTAAAGGATCAACTTTACCATCGTTCTCCCCTTCGACTTTGAGTACTTGAAAAACTTTCCATCTTCTTGGGTCTAGTTCAGATCGGAAGAGCGTCGTGTAGGGAAAGAGTGTAGATCTCGGTGGTCG
>BPTK01000181.1 GCA_023705905.1 Candidatus Heimdallarchaeota archaeon | reverse complement strand
AATCTAGATTAGAACAAGCGAAAGACATTGAAATTGATTTGATGTTTTTTGCTAACATGAATAGATCGAAAAAGAAGAAGAAATCTACAAAGATTGTTC
>BPTK01000180.1 GCA_023705905.1 Candidatus Heimdallarchaeota archaeon | reverse complement strand
AAGAAGAAGTTCAAGAAGAAGTTCAAGAAGAAGTTCAAGAAGAAGTTCAAGAAGAAGTTCAAGAAGACAATCGAACAAAAGATACTAAAAAGAAAGCTTCACAGACTTCACTAGATACTTTTTTAGGAAAATAGTTTTTGCTTATTACTCATCCATTTCCTTTTGTGCCTTAGTAAACTGTTCTCCTAAAGGAAATACCATGCCTGCGGAGAGAAGGAATTGTAGCATTTTCTTGAAATTCGATACTCTATAAGTGTCGGAACTCATCTTTTTACGAACCATTCTATTGTCAATCAGATATTCTAAACACTTAGAAACATTTTCCCCACTTATACCTGTAACCTCAATGAGTTCTTCTAAGTCCATTCCTTCTTCATATAAACTCAAAGATACTGCGATTACTCCAACATTCACCCTGTCTATGACATCGATAGGTAAGTCGACATCATCTTTCTCGCTATCTTGATTCACTATTATCACCAATTTTGTTTTTTTCTTGCGTAAGAATAATTGAGAAATAAGTTTCCACTAATGGAGAGGGGATCCCAATATCCTTCAGTTTTTTACTGATATTTTTAACAGACATACTATCACGGAGTTGATTGTATTGGAAAGCTACAAACTCTCCGTACTCCCATGGATAAACAATCCATGATTGAGTTTCCTTAATGAAATAATTTGGCATGATAATACTATGCTTTTTGTAATATAATGTCGCAGATCTTATTTCTTTTGGATTCTTCAATTTTATGTGTTCAATTGCAGCTCTAAGACTTTTTCCAGAATCAGCTACATCATCTACAATCAAAACAATCTTACCTTCAACGTTTTCTGATATTTCTTGAGTGATGATAGGATCCTCTGATGCTCTGTTGGCACTGTCGTAAAACTCAATTTTGATATTAGCAGTTCTCCGATTACCAAAAAAATCTGCGATTAACCTAGCAGGGATCCATCCTCCTCTAGCAATTCCGACAATAATCTCGGGGAAGTAATTTTCCTCAACCATTTTTTCAAATAAGTAAAAAGTCATCTGATAAGCTTGATCCCATGAGACTATTTCATAATCGGACATAAATCCCCACAAATCCAAAAACATTTTCTTGTTAAAAAAGATTCTTACTGTATCGGTATATGACCTAGTCACAAACTTATTATTTTATATAGTCAAATTTGAATATTAAAGGTGAGTAATTATGTCCTTTATTGAAAGATTAGAACTAACGCAGGAAGAAAAACAAATTTATCAACTTCTTTTGGGATGTGGACAGTTAACCTCTTTTGAAGTTGCTCAATTTAGTAATTTGCACCTATCGAAAGTAAATGTTGCACTAGATGCCCTGATAAGTAAAGGTGCTATCGGAGTTTCTGAAGGGTACGTTAACAAATATTATGTTAAAATCCCATTAGAATACTTAGCTGAAACCAGTGAGAAACTGAGTTCTGATATTAAGACAAATCTTAATGAAACTACCAATTTTATACAAAATAAGAAAGAGAGTTTCAATCAGTTAAGAGAAAATCTTACTAGACAGTTAGAAGAAAACGCAGAACAAAAGAAAACGACAATTGATAGTACGCTTGCTGAAATACATTCATCTTTAAATGCATCAAATCAGCAGCAGAAACAAGTAGTAACTGAAAAATCTACAGCTTTAATTTCTAGATTCAATGCATTGGGAGAAGAAAAGAAAACAGAGCTTAATACAACTATTAACGAGTATTTCAATGAGAATGTAAATAATTTAAATCAAGCTAAAACTACTCTGAATACTGTAGTAGAAAATATAAAACGACAAACTGAAGAAACTGTTGCAAATTCAAATAATCAAATATCTCAGCTTTCACAAGATTCTATCAATACGATCCAATCTGTTTCCGAGTTATTACAACCAAAGCTAGACGAATTACATCAAAAGTATTTATCTGAAGTTAACGAATTAATGATGCTAATCGAACAAAGAATTGATGTTTCTAAATTGGATGTTAGAGCTTTCAATAAAGCACAATCAGAAAAGTATCTCGGATATTCTTCTGAAATAACTAGAAATGCTGAGAAGAATATCGATTCTGTTTCTGAAGCTGTGTCAACAAACCTTCAAGATTTAGGAGTGTCATTAGATTTGATACTCACCCGAAAAGTAGAGGAACTTTCATTAAATGTTCAAGAAACTGTTAACTCACTTAATGAGAAAATTGAAAATATTAAAGCTACTCTTGTAAGTGAACTACAACAACAAAAGAACACGACTATTTCTGCAACAGTTTCACAGATCAAAGAGAATATGGCTCTAAAATACACTGATCTTCAGAACAATGAACAAAGTCAGAGAAACAATCTAGTGAGTGAGCGAGATATGTTTATGCAAAAATTGGAAGGTCATTATAACGAAACAATTCAAAATTATAATGAAAAATTCAGTGAAGTTAAAGTAGGAGCAACTGAACGATTTACTTCATTCAACGAAGAATTTTCAGAAAAATTCAATGATATCTCAAATAATGTTGTTGCGAATTTGAATAGTAATATTCAATCTTTTCGTACACTATCTGAACAACTCAATTCTGTTTTTTCAGACTCATATGTTGCTGGTTCTAACCAATTAAAAGAAAAGTGGTCAGATCTGGCTAGTAAAGCTGAAACATTAATCCAAGAAAGTGAAACCACTATTACTCGGCACTTTCAGGAAGTTTCAAACCTGGTTCAAACAACCACTTATTCTTTTAAAGACGAGTTAAACAGCTTTTTACAGCAATCGCTAGATTCAGCTGTGAGTAATGTTGGTAAAATAGCAACCGCATCCAAAGCAAATATTGATGAGGGTAAGCAATTGCTTGCAGGTAGTCTTAATACTGAAGTAGAGGATTCAGTTAAATTCATCGGAGATAATAATAGTAAGATGTCAGACACAGCAAACTACCTTCTGGGTATGGTGTTGAAACTGAAGAACGATTTCAGGACTCTTGAAGCTACTTCAAAAGAAACAACAATTCCCCCTGTTCAAACAACATCTATTATTGGTCTAGAAGCTGTCAAAGAAAACATCGCCCGAATTGTTAAAGACACGAAACGAGGAGTTACAATATTATCTCCACTTAAGGAATACATCCCATTAGATCCAATTAAATCGCTACCACCAACAGCTAAGGTAACCCTTGTAACAAAACTGGACGAACAAGTAGATGATGATTGGATTTCTTCAGCGATGGAATCTCAAGCTAACGTTGAAATAAGAAAGCTCAGAGACACTGGAACAGGTGTTGAACTACCAAGATTTATTGGTGTTGAGAGAGAAAATGAAGAAGTTCTTATTGCAGCACAAGATGAAGCTACTGGAGAAGTTGTAGGAATCTTAAGCAAGTCTACTTATTTTGCAAAGCTTGTTTCATATATAGTTATTGCAGACTTTGCAAGAGGACGATCTTCTCAAATCAAATAATAAACATCTCCCTTTTTTCTTTCTTTTTTCCTAAACTTGAACAAATCGCGATAAAAACGAGAAATCCATAGAGATTGAGAAGACTTTAAAAAGGTGCTCAAAAAATGGGATTCAAAAATATTAGGTGTAGAAGAAAAATGCCAACCGTAGTAGATGCTGAATGTTGTATAGCTTGTGGAGCTTGTGTAGATATATGTCCTGAAAATGTTTATGATCTGAAAGATGTTGCTGTTACAACAAGAAAAGAAGATTGTACAGATTGTGGATTATGTATAGACGAATGTCCAAGTGAATGTATTGATTTTGAGTAATACCCTTTAAAATTTCTATCTTTTTTATTTTTACTATTTTCTATTCTATGAAGATTTTATCACTTTTTACCTACATATTTATTTATTGTATTCTAATTGTTCAAATAGTTATGGAATCTCTTACTTGTGTTTATTTGAAAACTTTATCCCAAATCGGGGGCGATAATCCTCGAGTTACTATTTTAGTAGATTCAGAGAATAGAAATTTCATAGTTAATCTATGGTCTCCTTGGCATGTTATAGGAGAATATATTCAACCGTATACTTTACTTAAACTATTCAATGTTGAAAAAATACAAGATAAAGATTCTGTCTACTTTTCAGCAGGATCAAGTTCTATAGTTGTTGTAGACCCAGATGTATTGATTAACGCAACAGCTGTGAACAATGTTTCTTTTTGTCCAAGAAGTTATTATCTCAATGATATTATTGGTGAAACCGCATCCCCCTATATCGCAATTCGTGGTTCAATCATTCATGATAGTTTTGGCTCTGCAATAGCAAGTGGAACCAAACCTTCTGAACAGCTCTCTTCTGTAATCGATTCTTTTTCACTACAGTTCGAAAAATTTGGTTACACTAGAGATGATGTGAATAAGGAATTGAGAGAGATGGCAGAGAGTCTCGATTCTTTTGTCGAAAAATTGAAAGGTGATTCTCTTCCTGAAATCTTGTTTCTTTCTCCCACTTTTGGCATTCGAGGGAGAATCGATCTCTTCAATTCAGGACACATCTATGAGCTCAAAACTGGAAAGGTTCATGCTGATGATAATATACGTTTTTCTGATTTACTTCAAGTTACACTCTATAAATATGGTCTTGATGATCATTTAGATCTATCAAAACCCAGCGATGGTACTGTGATTTATGTTGGAACTAACAAAGCTATTCTTAAGACGGCACAACCTTCTTGGAACCTTCTTAGATATGCGATAGAACAGAGAAACATTGCCTACAGAATTTCATACTTGGGATATAATCCACCTATTTTAACAGAAGATCAAATGAACCGATGCAAAAAATGTTCTGTAAAACATTTTTGTGCCATGATTTGTGCAGGTTTAAACCAAGAAAGAAGGTGTTCAACTTGTCCTCATGATTTGTTATGTACGCATAATGCTATGCCTAATACATTCCAGAGTTACTTCAATCGTTTCACTAATTGGATACGTGAAGAAAAGAATGAATCATCGCAGAATTTCGCAAATTTATGGAAATTGGATATAGCTCAGAGAGTTGCCAAGGGAAAGGCGATAGATGGGTTGAAACTTGAAAGCGAAATAAAGGAAGATGGATACACAAAACTAATTTTTTCTTGCAATAATAAATCAGAACTTAGAGAAGGAGACATTGTTGTTTTAAGCGAAGGAAGTATACACAAAAGCAGTGTAATAACGGGAGCTGTTTCTAGTATCTCTAAAAACGCCCTTGAAGTATCAACAAGAGCAGTTGCTGGGTCTATATCCGTTGTAGATATCTATTCATTAGATGTAGGATTCAGAAGACAGCAAAGGGGGTTATTCAATCTAGTCTTTAAGAGAAACAATTTCAGAAAGACTATTCTTGATTCTAATCCTCCGATTATAAAATCAGTTAAGGGTGAATTTGTCAAAAATAATTTCGTACAAAATGAAGGCATTGAAAGAATATTGGGAACTAAAAACTTTTCTCTAATTCAAGGACCTGCAGGAACAGGTAAGACATATGTCATTGCGAAATCAGCAATAATACTAGCAAAAAACGGTGAAAAAATTCTTCTTACTGCATTTACTAATCGGGCAGTAGACAACATATGCTCTTATCTGATAGCAAATAATTTTACAAATTTTATACGGTTAGGACGAAAATATTCCACGCAAGAAAAAATTAAAGAATATACACTCGAAGCATATAGAGAAAAAAATCAAGATAAATCGTTTTCTCAACTGTTGAGTGAAATTCCTATTATTGTCGCAACAACATCTACAATATCTAGCCCAAATTTTGAGAAATTGGGAATACAAACAATCATAATTGATGAAGCAAGCCAAATGACAGAACCAACTGCACTGTCAGCCTTAATGGAAGGGGATAGATTTATTCTTGTAGGGGATCATAAACAATTACCTCCAGTTGTACAGAGTCAAAAAGCTCATACAAAAGGGTTGAGTGTTTCATTATTTGAAAGATTGGCTAAACTCTATCCAGAATCTATTCATCTATTGACTCATCAATTTCGAATGAATGAGAAGCTTGTAGACTTCTCCAATAAAAAATTCTATGAAGGAAAATTGAAAACATTTGATAACTTAGTAAAATTACAAAATCTTCTAGATTTAAGCAATTTTAAAGGAGATTATTCTCAATTAGATCATCCAGAAATTTATGATCCTAAAACCCCTTTAGTTTACGTTCCTGTACAAGGCATGTTCAATCATGATAAGAAAATTAACAAGAAAGAAGCCGAGTCAATTGGAAAAATAGTGAAAAATTTCTTGAAACTTGGTTTGGATATTAATCAAATGGGGATAATTGGTCCTTATAGAGGACAGGTCGGAGAAATACGAAGATATCTACCATCAAATCTTACAACTGATACGGTAGATAGGTTTCAAGGAAGTGATAGAGAGTTAATTGTTCTGTCCCTAACCGAATCTCAATCGAGTGGGAGTAGAGGATTTGGAGATGAAAGAAGATTAAACGTAGCCATAACAAGAGCAAAGAAGAAGCTTGTTGTTGTAGGAAATCCACTAATCAACAAGGGGATTCTTAACGATTATATTGCATATTTGAAAACTAATGCCTCTGTCGTTGTAACCGAAGAGCAGGATAGTAGAGAACCATTAACAATTGATGAAGAAAGCATTGTGGTTGCCGACAATCTCTCCAAAACAGCACGTTTCTTCAAAAAAATTCAGAATAAAGGAAAACAGCTTATTGAAAGTCAAGAATCTAAGTATAAATGCATGGTCTGTTTTCAACAGGTTTACGAAAATGCTCTGGAATGTCCATTTTGTGAACATGTTTTTCATTATGACCATCTTGTAAAATGGGTAAGCAAAAAGGGCAGATGTCCATATTGCAAAACAAAACTAAGTATATTCAAAACCATTTGAAAAGAAAAAGAAAAGAAAAAAGAAAAGAAATTTCTTTATTTCTTGTATTTTTTGAATCCAGCGATTGCTGCTAGTCCTAAGAATGATAGGAATACTAAACCTGCAATACCTGTTGCGGTTGGAACATCTACTATGACAGTATAGCCTGCGGCTTCTACGTAATCAATTGCTAGATCTAAATCGTAGGCATAAAACTCTAGAGAGTCATCATATCCGACAACTGCGTCAGGACATGGAATAACTCCAGGAGCTCCTAATCCTTCGAG
>BPTK01000179.1 GCA_023705905.1 Candidatus Heimdallarchaeota archaeon | reverse complement strand
GCCTCTTTTCTTAAGTCTATATAATTTGAACCATTATATCCTAAAATAGAGCAAGGACCATGAATAGTAATCCCAGCTTCACAACCACTACTTATTTCCATAGCGGTAAAGTTATCGCCATATTCCGTCGCAGCAGTTCTATATGATGCACCATCATTGATTTCAGGGTCCTCCACTGAGGTGCCATCTATCATTATCTGTGAGTCAATGAATTCTAACAATTCATTTAGTGGTTCATTGGAATAATATCCCCCATAATCACTATCTCCACAACCAAAAATCATTTTGTCTCCAAGTGCAAACCAATATCTGATACTTTCCTTTTCCTCAATGGTGAAGAAATCATCAGGTTGTGTAAGGAATAGTATATCAGTTTCATCTGTGAGGGCCCATGATTCATTAATCAGGTAAACTTGATTTCTATAATGTGTAAAGTTGTCTATAATTGGCGCTAAATCCCTTTCATTGGTATGGTATCCACCATGAGAAATATCAATAGCAATAACTGCTCCTTCAAAATCAAGTTCTGTTTCATAAGCAACGGTTTTGAGACAAGAACACATACTAATTACTAGACCTATAAAGAGTAAATTTGTTAGAAACTTGAGATTGAATATTTTCATAAACATATAATGAAAGTGTACATGAAATTTAAACTTTATCGAAAAAATTCAGCTTTGTAGACAACCTTCATCTAGAAACCGTAACTATAGAAAAAAGTTTTGCAGATTAGCATATTCCTCATCCTTGATTTCATTTCCTAACATTTAATAAGATACGCTAGAAGAGAGATTAGGGGTATTTATTTGCTAGCTGTAGAAACTAATAATCTAACTAAAATGTTCCACAAACTGAAAGCTGTTGATGAACTCAATTTAGAAATTAAGGAAGCAGAAATCTACAGTCTTTTGGGTCCAAATGGCGCTGGAAAAACTACTTCAGTTCGAATGCTTACGGGTTTATTGCGACCAACGATGGGAGGAGCGAGAGTATTAGGTTTAGACATCTCAGAAAATCTACAAGAGATAAGAAGTCGCGTAGGTCATCTCACTGAAACACCTGCACTTTATGAACGTTTAACCGTTAGACAGAATCTAGACTTTTTTGCTAAACTTTACAAAGTTCCAGAAACTGAAATTAAACCAAGAATAGAAGAAATTGTAGATTTGTTTGAGTTACCTGAGAAATTAGATGATCCTGCAGGAACATTATCAAAAGGTATGAAGCAAAAAGTTGCTATTGCACGTGCAATGTTTCATAAACCTGAGCTTATTTTTCTAGATGAACCTACAGCTTCTTTGTCTCCTGAATCAGCCAAAGTAGTCAGAGAACAGATTATCAAATTAGCCAAGAAAGAGAAGAGAACCTTTTTCATTTGTACTCACAATTTATTTGAAGCAGAGAGACTTTCTTCGAGAGTGGGTATAATAAATCACGGAAGATTAGTTGCTCAAGGATCTCCTGCAGAACTACGAGAAATGCGAAAAGATGAAACAATAACTATTTTTAGATTTTCAACTTGGGAAAGTAACACAAAAGAATTTTTCGATGACATGAAAATTGAAATTGTTGAACAAAATCAAGACAAAAAATATGTATCAACAATCATCAAAGATATTGAAAAACAAACCCCTAATATTATTAACTCATTAGCTAAGAGTAATTTTCAACTAGTCGAAGTGAAGCACGAATTTCCAACGTTGGAAAGGATATATTTAGAACTGGTGGAAATGGAAGGGGTTCCTCGAGAAGAAAATAACATGGAGGAGATTTAGATGGACTGGGGAAGACTCAAAGCTTTAATGGGAAAAGATCTTCGCGAGATGTTCAAATCTAAATACATCTTATCTGCAGTTATTGGCATGCCCATAGTATTTGCGGTACTTATTCCCTTGAGTTCATTATATCCCTTAGTTGCTATCGATCCGAGTGAATTTGAAGGGGGAGATGAATTTCCTGCTTATTTCACAGATTTGTTCGCAGAAGTGATTCCTAATTGGGATGCTGCTGGAGCTCAAGGTCAAATATTGATAATAATGGCATATCTACTTTACATCATGGTTCTTCTTATCCCAATAATCTTACCAGCTGTAACAGCTTCTGAAACGATTATAGGAGAAAAAGAAAGAAAAACAATGGAAGCTTTGCTAGCTTCACCATTATCTGAAACTGAATTGGTAACTGGAAAAATACTATCTTCTTTCATCCCCTCAGTTGCAGGAACTGCTTTTGCAGCACTTATTTATGGTATAATTACCAATATCATGATCTATCCATTTACTAATTCAATTCTATTTCTTGATCCATTATCACTAGTCTTTCTGTTTGTAATTGCACCTTTGTTATCTATCTTATCCGTAGAACTGATGATTTTGATCTCAACAAGAGTTACAAGCGTAAGAGATGCTTATCAGTTAGGTTCGTTAGTGGTTTTACCTTTAATGATGCTGATAATTGGAATTGTTGTAAGCTACTTTTTCATCTCGACAATAGCATTGATTGGTGCTGTAGCAATTCTACTCACATTATGTGTGATATTTTTCAAAATAGCTACAAATGTATTTGACAGAGAAAGAGCAATAGTGAAACTAGTTTAGTTTCACTTTAACTACCATTTTTCATAATGTATCTTGTTTTCATCGAATCTTTCTGACGGAGGTTTCTCCTCGTCTGGATAACCTAAAGCAATTAAAGAGACTGGTATAATATCCTTTGGCAACTTAAGAAGTTCTTGCATTTGCGGATATATCTCTTCATCTGGATAAAGACCACACCATACACTTCCTAACCCCAATGAATTAGCAGCGAGAAGTATGTTCTGAGTAGCAGCTGCACAATCTTGAACCCAGAAACCTCTTTTGAAAGCTTTTGTTGAATCTCCACAAACTACTATAGCTAGATTAGCTATGGATAGCATTTTACTATATTTATGAAATTCAGGTATCTTGTTCATAGTTTCTCTATTTTTGATAATAATAAATTCCCATGGTTGTTTATTACCAGCTGATGGAGCACTCATTGCAGCTTTTAGAAGAGAAGTTATCTGATCATCTGAAACATCTGTTTTTGTAAATTTCCTAATACTTCTTCTAGACAGTATATTTTCCATGTAATCACCTAATCACAATTTCCGTTTTCCAGCCTTAAACTTATTGGAAAATCATGAATAACTTTTCTTATTAACAATTTATCTAGCAAAAAATACAAAAATGATGCCGTAATTTGAAGTATATGGAGCTTGGACTTTCAATTCCCATCAAGCAGTCAATTGATGAGAAAGAGCAATATATCTATAAAGCTCAATCTGTTGGTGTTAACCATATATGGATTGGAGACAATCCGCCTATTAATAATGCTTTTTTAGATATTGGCAGATTAATCTCAAAAACTGAAACTATGAATTTTTGGACAGGAGTTACATCTCCATTCTATTACAGTCTTGAAGTCTTATTTTCCTTAAGTGTCTGGTTTGCTAAAAATTATCCAAATAGATTTGGTCTTGGTTTGGGTATTGGTAATGTCAATGTTATTGAAAATAATGAATTCAAGAATAAACCTTTTTCTAGTTTCAAAATGGAAATTGAGAGACTTGATGAAATAACAAAAATACGAGAGAAACAAACAGGTGAAGACGATTTCCCAAAACTTGCGATAGGGGGATTGGGAGATAAAATGATAAGTTTAGCAACAAAAAAAGCAGATTATCTCTTACTTAATAGTGTTTCAGATTTTGATATTGAAAGAGCTGTAAAAATCGTAACCAGAGCTGCAAGTGTTAATGGAAGAGAAATTAAGATAATCCCTTATGGAATGATGCAAATTGCTTCAGATGAACAAGACATGTCGTTGACAATGTGGAATATAGCCAAGGATATAGCAAAAGGTTGTTCTACAGCTATCTTGCGTTCCCATGGTTATACTGCAAAAAGAATTGAACAAATTAGAAAACTCAACTGGGAACGATACAAGAAAATTCCTCAGGGAGAGATAATCGAAATAGTTAACGATTTTTGTTTCTATGGTTCATTAGAACAGATTAAAGAGCGTCTAAAGAAAATTAAAAACCATCAGAATAGTAGTTTTTTTCAACAGATTGTTTTTGGTTGGATGCACAATGAGGATCATTGGGACGACATTAAAAATTTGGTTAAATTTATTCGCTGATCAATTTTTTTTAGAAAGATATTCCGATAGAGATCTCAAATCTTCCCAAACAATTGAAGGCTTAATATCTGACAGATTTAATGCAGTTTTTGATGTTTCTACCAGTTAATACTAAAGAACTCTTAACTCCGGCTTCAAAAGCCATCCTAATATCTGTTTCCAACCTATCTCACACAACTAGAACCTCATTTTTCTTAACATTCTTCCCATTTAGACTTAAGTCAAGTATCGATGTATTTGGTTTACCCAGAATTTTGTCAGGAACCCTACCTGTCGCTTGTTCAAACATCTTCAAAAATGAACCAACATCGGGTATTTTTCCTCCAATGATAGGACATGTATCATCAGGGTGTGTAGCAAAAAAAGGAATAAGTTCTTCTCTCTGCAAATACAATGAAACTGATTCTATTTTATTATATGTTAATGTTTTATCAAATCCTAAGATAATTGCTTGGGGGTTGACATCATCAAAGGTTATACCTTTTTCTTCAAACTCTTTAACTACAGAAGGAATGCCTACAATATAACACCGTTTAAGATTTTCTTTGACTAAAAAATCAATTGTTGCTTGAATTGATGTATAGATGTTTTTCAAAGTTAAATTTACATTTAGCACTTCCTCTAATCGTTCCATATTCTCAAGTGTAGAGTAGGAAGAATTATTGGATAAAATAACAAATTCCTTGCTAATTCTCTGTAGATGTTCTATTACTTCAGTAGCATAAGGTAAAGGACTCTCTCCTAGGATTAACGTCCCATCTACATCAAAAATGAAGCATTTAATTCCATCTAATATTTTATCCAAAACTGTTTTCCTCTTTCATATTAATTTGGAGGTTCAGGAATATGGTCAGCATCAGGAAATTCTTGAATCTCTGGTTCAACTTCGATTTCAGGTTCTTCTTTAATTTCTACTTTTTTTTCCTTATCTGGTTTTGCGCTTTTATCTTTTGAAAAAAGATTCTTAAAAAAGTTAACAACTGCCAAAGATGCCTCAGTTATTGCTTTCCAAATTTTCTTTAAAACTGGTAAAATCTTATTCCAAAGACGTTTAAACCAACTACTTGTTCGCTCAAGAATCTCAGCAATTTTTAATGTTTTAAATCTGTCTCCGAGATCTCTGAAAAAAGGAGTGGTCTCGATTTCCTCAATTTTTACAAGAAGAAGTTCTATGTGTTCAGTTGTAAGTTCAACTCCTAATGGCATTTTTAGTTTCTGAAGAGGGCTTAATTCAAAGACTGGGAGACTACCTTCAAGAGCTATTAATTTGAATGTACCCTTTTTCTTGATTTTAAGAATGGATACAGCCTCATAAATCTCTTCACCATCAGATTGTGCTATTTCCTTAATACCGTTTATTCTTTCGATTTGAGAACCTAGCAAAATTGTCTTACTCGCAAGATTAGTTCGAATTTCAATTAATCCGTTTTTATTTACTTCGAATTGTTGTTGCAGGTTTTTGAATTTTGTAGAAAATTCTTTTGCTATACCTTTTCTTGGTAAATTAACTCTGAGGTTATTGATTTCTTCAAGCTTTTCAGCCGATGCACTGATGAATTGGTCACCTTTGAGAATAAGTTCACTGGATTGATTAATCTCAATTTCATTAACAATCACGTTTCCTTCTTCGATCAAGTTTTCTGCTTCTTCTGATAATAATTGCATCTTACAAGTTCTAAGTATAAGGTCATATTCAACCAATTCATCTTCTACTTCAGCTATCCTATCTCTAAGATACCCATAAAATTCTGCTACATCAAATGAACCTGAAGAAAGTTTAGCATATTCATCTTTTAATGACTCTAATCTGCCTATAATATCAGAAATCGTATCCCCATAAAGTTGACTTTTTACTAAAACTTCATCAAATGAAAGATCCTTTAGAAATGAAAGTTTTCGCTTTATTTCATCCCTTAGACGAGGAATCATTTCTTCAATATGCTTTTTCCTCTTTGACATTAGAATAGTGTCTAATTTTTGAGAATCTCTCTGTAAACGGTTTTGGGCTCCAGAAAGCTTATTATAAAGATTATACACAAATTCGTTAAGTAATTGATCATTGACATATTTAGTAACTAGCTTATCTGTTTCTTTCTCTAAAGGTTCGATAGAAGCCAGCTGATCATTGACTTTTAGATATTGGCTATTTAGTTCTTCAAAAGTAAATCTTGAACTATCACTATAAATTTCATCGGTTGTTTGAATTTCCAAATTGATTATTCGCAACAATTTATCGGAGGTCAATTTAGTCTCTTTTAACTTCTTAGGCAGAGGACGCAGAGTTCCAGGTATCATTACACTACAGATACTCTTGTTATTGAAAAATCTTACGCAAGTGATATCTTTTTCTTATCCTTCTGCTTCTTGCTCTATTTCTGTTCGTGAAGGAAAATAAGTAATAGTGCTTTTCTTTCCATCTTGAGTAGATTTGATTGAAATATGTGGAGCTCTAAAACTCTCCCGAATATCAGTATGTGTAATTAGAAAAATTTGTGAAAATTTATCTTCAGAAATTAATCCTTGAATTACATTAGTTCTTCTTTCTTCATCCAAAGATCCCAAGGGTTCATCGAGTATCAATATATCCATTTTGGGTGGTTGATATGGAGAATTCTTAAGAGGTCTTAAACGCTTGAGTAATTCACTTATCCCTATTCGTAATCCTAAACCTATTGCAGCTTTGTCTCCGCCTGAAAGTAGGTTTTGACTCTTAACAAAGCCTGTAGCTTTGTCCTTAATGCTCATATGAAGAGTTTTTGTTCGAGTGGGTTGAAGATACAATTCAGAGTATTTACCTCTAGTGAAATTGAGAATATATCCACTCGTTGCTTGTTGAATATTCGCAAGCATTCTATTTGAAATGATATCTTCTGCAATGAATTTTTCCACATAATTTAGAGTTTCTTGCAATAAAGATAGTTCAAAATCTAATCTTTCTACTTCTTTCTCCTTTTTCTTATTTTCTTCAATTTGTTTCTTTAGAGCTTCAATATGACCATGCCTTTCTTTAATAGAATTTAACTGATGTTTCTTCGCTTGTTCATTTGTATTTAGATCTCTCTCTATTTCTTGCACATGATCAAATAACTCTTCAAAGCTTGTTAAATTGTATTTACTTGCAAGCTCTTCCAAGCTTTTTGCTTTGAAAGTTACTAAGGAATCCTTCATTTCTTTGGAAATTTTCTTTTTCATATTCTTCAGTTCAACTAGTTC
>BPTK01000178.1 GCA_023705905.1 Candidatus Heimdallarchaeota archaeon | reverse complement strand
GATCGTTTCACGTGACTGGAGTTCAGACGTGTGCTCTTCCGATCTCATGAAGAACAAAAGGTGGATTTAAACTGAAATCGCCTGAGATGATAACATCCTTAATTTCATTTTCATCAAAATGAAGAAATAAATTAATTAATCCTCCGGGTAATTTCTTAACTATTGAAGTGAAATAGGTTCCGCTTTTAATTTTCTGTTGATACATTTCTCGTCCGGTTTTCTCAACATAATAAAGCCAATCTTCAGTATCATACAGATCTTCAATTTCACTTATCTTGTCTATTTCCTCTTGGAGTAATTTCCCATGTATTAACTCAATATTTAGTTTCTTTTCGAAATTTGCAATATATTCTTCTATTATCTCCTCTCTTGAAGGGAGTTCTTTCAGGAAATATCTAAAACTCCCCATTCTTTCCTCTAGAGTAGAAGCGATTTTATCTCTAAATTTCTCCTCAGGAACCTTAAGAATTTTAGACATATTTTTAGCAGGAAAATCAAGGATGAAATTTCCAACAAGAACCCTTGAGCTGTTAAAAGTTACTGCACCATTTCCACTTACTTTTCTATCTTCAGCAACAACATCATTTACTGGAACAAACTGAGCTGGAATGCCAAAATGCTTGTATGTTTCAACAACGGGGTTTAGAAATAGTTCATAGAATTCTAACATCTCTTTTGGATATTCTTTTTCGTTACATATAATTTGATAGAATATTTGATCTCTGTTCAAATAAACCGCTCCACCGCCACAAGCTCTTCTAATGTAAGGTAAATTCATAGAAGAAGTATTTTCAAGATCAATTGAAATATCAATGATTTGATGAAGACCGATGCATACAAAAGGCCTATCTGGCCAAATCATAATTAAAGTATTTGGTGTTTTAAGTTCCTCTTGAACTAAAGCCAACGCATGATAAATAGATTGAGTCCTCTTCCAAGGAACTTCTCCTAAATTTAATAATCTCCATTTTTTCGACATTTTACCACTCTGAAGGAATGAAGCTACTTTGTTTCCCATGCAACCTCATTAGTGAGGAAGAACAATACTATTCCAGAACTATCTATTAAGACCAGTCGTTCAAAGCTTGTAGTTATTTGGGTTCCATTTATGTCCAAATCAGCATAGTAAGATACAGTAACCATATATTCAAAATTTGTATAGAAATTTTCTATGGTTCCATTTATCGAAGGATAGTTAGATTGATCGAAATAATATGAATGCCATTCATCATGAGAATACATATAAGAAAGCATTGTTCCATTTGATCCACCGAATAGTTCCATAGAAGTTTCTTTTGTTTCATTAACAGTTGGAATTGTAGTTACAACCATATCTAAAATGAAAAGATGTATTTCGTCACTAAATCCTGTATAAACATCTATACTATAATTACTCATAAACTCATTCTCTGCTAGTATCAATTCTGATATGTTGTTAATATGCACAAGTTGTGGAACTGAAGAAATGTCATCAAAAAGTTTAGAAGTACTGCCATTAAGATTTTTCATATTTTCCAAGATCTCCTCGCTTAATGCATCCTCAGCAATAGATTCTAGATTTATGGAACTATTGAATTGAGTCAAAGGAGGATGAGCTGTACCCAAAGAAATGAAAATTATTGGTAAGCCTAGTAGGCAAAAACCTAGTATGACAATAAAGCCGTTGTATGCAGAATCTGACATATTTGTAAATTGGTAAGTGAAATATAAAAAAGTATTCTTTTAATTTTGAAAATAGATAAAAGAAGAAAAAGAAGATATTTATTTCTTTTTAGCTTTAGATACTATAAGATAAACTGGCAAAACAATTGCAAAGCTTGCTACTGTCGCGATTGCAAAGAAAATACCAGGATTAAAGTATATGGTAAAATCCCCCATGTAATTATCTGTCCATGTGTTACCATTTGCTGAGAATGAAAATGCTACTTCTGGACGACCTCCACCTAATTTTGTCCCTTCAGTTAACTCAAAAGCTAAGAAGATTTGACCCTCATAAGTTGAGAGGCTTGGTGATTTACGAGTATATCCTGCTGCTTCATCTTTCACTACTGCAAGAGCTGTCCAAGTTTCGGAATCAGCTATATCTTCAACGTAATATCCCCAGAGAAGATATTCTGTAAAAGTGATGCCTTGTTCTTCATCATATACATCCTCAATTTGATCTTGTCCTACAACAAAGAAACCTTCATTCCATTCCACTACAGTAGGTTCAAAAGTTTCAACAAGGTTATATGGAGGAGCTAATAATGCTTCTGCTGCCTCAAAATCAATACCGTTTAAGGTAGAGCTTAATCTGATAAATTTTTCAAGAACAATTTCGTAAGTTGAAACAACATAAATTTTGTTATCAGTAGTGTATAGATCAAAATCATCACCATAATAATCGTTACTTTCTACACTTGATTTTACTTCCAAAGAGATGGAATCAACAGTTATAATTCCTGTCTTATCATTTGAGGTATCATCATAACTATACGCTATGATTAAATCTGTTGTTAGATTTGCAACTCCAAATCCTAAGAAATCATTAATATCTACAGTTGTATTAGTTACCAATTGTATGTCCTCCCATGTAGCTCCATTATCATCACTAGAAGTAGCAAAGAAGGATAGATACTCTGAAGTTGTATCTTCTGTTGCTATGAAAACATAAGAACGAGAGTTGTGAAATATTAAATCTGTTTTATTTGATTCTATTGCTCTTCCTTCATAAACGAAATCCCAGGTTGTAATGAGAGTGTCATCTGATTCAGCTGTCTGAAACTCAGTTGGAGTTCGTCTGCAGATACGGGATTTTAGATCTTCGAAAACAACCTTGTCGTTTGAGATTGTATCATATTTGTAAATGAGGACATATTCTTCGTTACCTCCTTCTGCAAGATGTGGCATAAAATCAGTATAAAAAACTACACCAGAGGTTGTTTGGGGAAATGATGAAAATATGATGAAACCAATTAAAATTGTAAATAACCATTTTTTACTAAATTTCATGGGAGAACTCCTAGTTTTTTCTCTTTGCAAAGCTTTGTTGAGGAATATATAAACTTTACCAAAAAAGAATGAAGGATCATTGAATTCACACTTCTGTTTCAAGTCCATTGGAGAAGATAAGACTATCACGTATTTCACGTAACTCTAAAATACCAGAGCTAGAAAAATCATTTTCTGTCGTGGAGATGTCGAAAAGCAATAAAAGGTCATCAACATGCACAGCCATCATTTCAAAAACTCCCTTTATACGATCCCTATCATTTCTCCATTGCCCTTTTAAGAAATGTGCTTCATGCTGATTGAAGGAATCTACACTATAATCAACAACTTTCATGATGTCTCCTTTATAATACTTCAAACTTAATCTCATACGCAGATCAGATAGATAATCTAAAGTAAGACAGTTAGTTGTAAAAGGTTGCCAATACATGAAAAACAATCTATTTGTTCTATATCTAATGAAAGGTATGAAATTAGTGTAATTTAATCCTTCAATTAAGTGAGGAATATATGAAGCTGGAAAATCAAGTTTACCAATGAAACTAATATTGGTAGTTTTTCTCTTATTGATGAGATCCAGTTCAATTCCTATCATTAAGTAACTGATTATTCAGACACTCATATATATTCGGATTAAACAGCATTAGAAGACGCTTTCAAGCTAGGAACATTGATAAGTATCTAAAAAAATAGGGAGAAATTTTGATACATTATCTTTTCTCAAAAGGATTTTTGTATCTTTTTAGAAGCAATGCATTAAGCACAACTGAAACAGAAGACATGGCCATAGCTAAACCAGCTATTTCAGCTGGAATAGGTATTTTAAATATAACAAAGCTTAACCCAGCAGCTAATGGAATACCTATAGTGTTATAGATTAAAGCCCAAAATAATCCCATTTTAACTCTTCTGATAGTTTTCTGACTTAAGTCAATAGCAGTTACTACATCGCGAAGATCATCTTTGATAAGAACTATATCCCCAGCCTCAATTGCTACATCAGTTCCTGCACCCATTGCTACACCAACATCTGCCTGAGCTAACGCAGGTGCATCGTTAACACCATCACCCACGAATAGAACTTTCATGTTTTTTTCTTGATATGTTTTGACAACATTGACTTTTTCTTCTGGCAAAATTTCTGCATGAACTTCAGCAATTCCTACTTCATTAGCTATTGCTTTTGCTGCTCTTTCATTGTCTCCACTCACCATAATTGTAGTTAAACCCATTTTATTCAATAATTCAATAGCTTCTTTCGAGGAATCCTTTATAGTATCTGCGACAGAAATAATTCCAACTGGAGTCCTATCACGAAAAACAATCATTACTGTGTTTCCTTCATTCTCGAGGTTCTCCATCTTATTGTTAATTGAGCTGGAAATAGTAGATGGGAGTTCAGCAGCTAATTTTCTATTCCCAATTGAAAAATTATGATCATTTATAGTTGCTTCAATGCCTTTTCCTGGAAAAGCATTAAATGATTCAATCTTTAGGATAGTAAGATTCATTTCTTCAGCTTTCGAAATGATTGCCCTGGCTAAAGAATGCTCAGAACCTTTTTCTAAAGAAGCAGCTATTTGCAGTAATTCATTTTCTGATAAGCTTTCTTCAAATGACATAATTTTGGTAATTTCTGGCAAACCTTTTGTTATTGTTCCAGTTTTATCAAAAAGAACTACATCAACTTGTCTTGACACTTCAAGAGCTTCACCAGTTCTAATCAGAATACCATTTTGAGCTCCAAGTCCTGTTCCGACCATTATTGCAGTTGGAGTTGCCAATCCCAGAGCACATGGACAAGAAATAACCAGTACTGAAATAGCTGTGAGGAATGCAAGTAAAAATATACTATACCCTGGAGGTAAAGGAAGTGAGATCAGCTCAAAACTATATAACGAGAACCATAGAATAAAGGAAAGTATAGCGATAATAATTACAACTGGAACGAACAGAGCAGATATACGATCTGCTAAACGTTGGATAGGTATTTTTGAGGTTTGTGCATCTTCAACCATTGTAATTATTTTATTCAAAGTAGTATCCTTGCCGATTCTTGTAGTTCTCATCTTAAGAAAACCATTTTCATTAATAGTTCCACCAATAATCTCAGATTCTGATTCTTTGAAAACAGAGACACTTTCACCTGTTATCATAGACTCGTTTACGTAGCTCTGACCCTCGACAATGATACCATCAACAGGGACACTAGTACCTGGGTGAACTAAACAAATATCTCCTAGAGCTACGTCGTCTATAGGTATTTCAATTTCTTTTTCATCTCTTATTACGATAGCAGTATTTGGTCTTAGTTCTATGAGTTTCTTGATTGCTTCGGAAGTTTTGCCTTTTGTCACTTCTTCTAAGTATTTACCAAGAAAAATAAATGTAATTAGAATAGCAGATGTTTCAAAAAACACTACAACTTCGAATCCTGATTGAAAGTAAGGATAAATCATAGAAAATAAACTGTAGAAATAAGCGGACAGCGTACCTAAAACGACTAATACCTCCATAGATGCACTCTTGTTAATAATGCTCTTCCAAGCTGCTTTGTAATAGGGAGCTGCTATAATAAACTGTATTGGAGTAGTTAAGATAAATTGAATAAATGTTGAGAGAAGCATCCCTTCAAAAATATACGTTCGCATCTGCCATTGGGCAAAACTCGTAGAAGGGAACATATGTCCCATAGCAAAAATAAAGACAGGAATTGCAAAGATAAGACTTGTGATAAATCTATTTCGCATATCTATGAGTTGTTCATTCTTCATGAAAGAAAGATCATCTGTTTTCTCAGAAGCTTTGTATCCTGCCTTGTCAACAATTTTGAAAATCTGTTTTTCCTTTACTAAAGTTGGATCATAAGTAATTTTAGCACTATGACTAAGCAGATTTACGCTAGCTGTTTCTACACCATCTAGGGAAACTAGAGCTTTCTCTACTCTAGCTACACAAGATGCACATGTCATTCCAGTAACATTTATCGTTTTTGTATTATTTTCACTCACAAAGTCACCTTCAGTTTAAGAAGAAGATAGGGTTTTTCCCATCACATTGCTTCGGCTCTATAACCAGCGTCTGTAACTGCTTGAATAAGACTTTCTTCAGTTACTTTATCAGATTTATAATTTACAAGAGCTGATTTTTTTTCTAAATCAACAACAGCTGATTTAACCCCTTTAACATTTTCAAGAGCTTTTTTCACGGACATTTGGCAATGACCACAGGTCATACCTTCTACGTTTAGTTTTATTTCATTCATGTTTATCATCAGTGTGGATAGTTAATTAAGGAAGTAAGAAAATTAAAGCTATTTTCTTCGTATCAACTTAAAAAGAGCATGTTTTCAAGCATAGCACATTGAAAATTAGAGTATCATCGCATTAAATCCTAGAGCTCCAAGCATCGCTTTAATTTTAGTTCCATTTATTATTGTAGGATCGATTTGAACTGTTGCATGGTGGTTTTCTAAATTTACATTTGTGGAAGAAATACCAGCTGTAAATTGGAGAGCAAGTGCGATTTTATCTGCACATTTTTTGCAATGTATGTCAGGTATATTGTATTCAACAGTTAGCCTCATAGTCCTCAAGACAATAATAGTGATTGATGTTTTTAAGTTAGCTATTAGTCCAAAAATATTTTTCCAAAATAAACTGGAAAAGAAGCTGTTCTAAGTTATTTTTTCACTTGCTTTTTCTTCTTAAGTGGAGGTTTTTTGTACAAACTTTTGTTTAATGAGGAAATTTTCTTCATTGGCATCTTGATTTTTTTACGATCATAAGTAATGAAGCCATTAATCTCACCTTCAATATCAGTAATTTGAGTATAAACAGCTGCAG
The DNA here is from genome assembly GCA_023705905.1 of Candidatus Heimdallarchaeota archaeon. Taxonomy (GTDB): domain Archaea; phylum Asgardarchaeota; class Heimdallarchaeia; order Heimdallarchaeales; family Heimdallarchaeaceae; genus UBA460. The sequence goes on along the minus strand of BPTK01000178.1, from coordinate 725 downwards.
CGAGACCTTGTTTGATTAGCATTTTGGTTTTCTTGATTAATTCAGTATATTTCGAGACAAGTTCTTTCTTAGTTGTGTACTTCTTATAGGACAAATAAAATTTAGTTTTCCAGATATGATTTTCTACTTTGAATCCTAAACCTCCAAATTCACCTAAAACAGCAACACGTTTTTCCTCAACATCAGGCATTTTGGGTCCAGGATAAACGTGAATATCTCTAATATCGCCAACCTTCTTATCTACCCAACCAGAAGCACTATTAATTAGTCTAGAACTGTCTAAAGATCTAATAAACTCTGTCACTTCTTTTGTTTGAAATTGTCCCCAAGCTTCATTAAAAGATACCCAAACAACAACAGTTGGATGATTATTTAGATTATCAATCATTTCGCTTAATTCATTATAGAAGCATGCTCTATTCGATTTGATCAATCTTCCAATTTTGATATTTATTTTTCCTAAGAGCATCCCAACGATTCCAGCTTTTATACTTCCACCACTAGGCATATCCTGCCAAGTAAGCATGCCTAATTTATCACAGTGATAATACCAGCGAGCAGGTTCAACCTTCAAATGTTTTCTAATCATATTGAAACCAAGATCTTTAGTTAATTGAACATCGTGAAGCAAAGCTTCATCTGTCGGAGCAGTATAGAGACCATCTGGCCAATAACCTTGATCTAAGAGACCAAAATGGAAGAGTTCTTTATTGTTTAAGATCGGA
>BPTK01000177.1 GCA_023705905.1 Candidatus Heimdallarchaeota archaeon | reverse complement strand
ACTATAATAATTTAGAATGTAGAATTGCATCCAAACTTCTTGTCCCACCACTGCATCATAGTCTTGAACTATCCACACATCAATGGATCCCGCATAGATTCTCCAAGGACAATATTTAAACCAATGAGCACCAGTTGCATTATCGATCACTTCCAATTCTATAGTGTAAGGTCCAGCTGCTAAGAACGTATGGAGAACCGTGAAATTGAAGACTCCATTAGCAGGTATTATGATTGAGTTCGTATAGACTAGTTCAGATGAAGTTCCATCATCTACCCATACATTGACTGTTAAATCCATAGGAATGGCATAATAATTAAAGACATAGAATTCCATTAGAACCTCTTCACCTACTTGAGCTGTGAAGTCTTGAATTATCCAAAGATCCATATATTCAGTAAAGATTTGCCACCAACAAGTTTCTAACCACACTTTTTGTGTATCTACTTCCGTTACTATCAGTATCACATCGTAATGACCAGCTTCTGTAAAGTAATGACCCCAATCAAGAATCCAAAAATCCATTGATTTTATAATATCTACAATATAGTAAGAATGTATGTAGTTTACACCATCAAAGAGCAATATCTCTATAATAACTTCTTTATCAACATTGTAGTAATTAAAAATTTCAAACCTCATCCATATATCTTCATCAACTAAAGCATAATAATCTTGGATGACATTTAGTTCAAAGTAACCTCCATAAACACTCCATCTACAGTAATTTATAAAGTAAGTATCTGAAACAATGTCTAATACTACAAATTCTACTTCCCAATCATCAATATAAAGGAACGTCCAAAACACCGTAAAGTTGTATATTTCTCCAGCTAGTAGAAGATAAGCTTCAGAATAAATCAGAATACTGTGTGTTGCATTGTGTATCCATACTTCTATCGCTATATCTCGGTCTACAGCATAATTGCTTTGTACCCAGCAATACATGATCGCTTCTTCTAGAACAAATGCTTCTAATTGTTGGTAGATCCAAACATCTATTGAACCACCATAAACATACCATCCTTCTGGACAATATTCAACCCAGGTAACATCAAATTCTGTCACATAAACTTCAACATAAAGATCCCAGGACCCTTCATAGAGGAATGTATAGAAGACTTCATCCATAAAATACGTGCCAGTATTTATTGCTACATCCGTTCTAGAATATATCAGATAAGAATGTGTTCCGTTATCAACCCAAGCATCAATATCAGCAGTAATATCGATAGCATAGTAGTTGTAAACCCAGAACTGTATCCTTTCCTCAACACCAATCCAAGTCTCATAATTTTGTTCAATTATTATGTCGATGAATCCATCATAAACGTCCCAATAGCAATAAGAAAACCATTCGAATGTTTCAGGTACATCAGTAACTCTTAGAGTTACATCATAATGTCCTGCGACAAGAAATGTACAGTAAACTGTTATTATAAGTACATCATATGCTGCGATAATCGTCGTTTTATTATGTATCAGTATTGGTCCTGAACCAACATTAAGGAATGCTTCAATGAAATATTCTCTTGCTATCGGATACCCATTATAGATATAAAATTCCATTTTAACCTCTATTCCGACTTGAGCTTTGTAGTCTTGAATAATTGCTAATTCTAAGTAACCATCAATAACTTCCCATTGGCACTCAGTTGTAACTTCTTGGTTATTAGTTATATCCATTACTTTGAGATTAACTAAATGGAAACCTACTAATGTGAAAGCATGTGTTACATTGAAGACATATTCCAAGTAAGGAAAAAGTGTTCTTGATTCTTGATAGATGAGAAAAACACTACCATTGTCATATTGAATCCATACTTCTATATCCGCGTCAATTTCAATTGCATAAAGATTAAGCACATGACATTCGATCAAAGCCAAATCATAAATCGTTATCACAAAATCTTGCACAATCCAGATTTCAATTGTATCTGCTGTGTCTTGCAAACCTACTTGATCTTGTGCCGGTTCAGTTGCTACTTGTTGCACTTCAGAGGGGTCTTGAGTGTAATTTAAAGCTTGAGAAGCTTGATTAGAACCCCCAATCATAGAAAGTGTCAAAAGTAGAATAATGAATGTTGTTTTCATTAAATTCCGTCTATTCATATCATTATACACCTTTTTAGTGAGTATAGCATACTAGTGTGAAATGCTGTGTATATCTCTTTCCTCAAAACTTACACAGCGTAGACACCGACAAAAATGGATATGAAACCGAGAGATAAAGCTATAGAAAATATTGAATACAGCCTTTGCTTCAGTTCTTCTTTATTGAATTTCCTATTCATATTAAAGAACAACCCAATTGCAAATTAAGAAAGATTTATTTTGGTATAAAAGAATCTATGAACAGAGATATAAGTTCGTGAATTAGGGAAGTTGTCAGATAGAATGAAAAATACAACTACTGAGATGAAATTCGATAAAAAAGGCATACCATTAGTTATTATAGGTTTATCACAAGCAGGAAAATCTTCTTTTGTAAAGCGAATAATGACCGATAAATTCGAAGAAACAAGACCTACATTGGGTTTACAATTTGAAACTACAGATATAGGTGACGCGAGATTTGATATTTTCGATCTTGGAGGTCATGTATCATATCGAAAAACTATTTGGGAATCTTATGTTAAACTAGCTTATGGATTAGTATTCATAATAGATTCAGCTGATCCAGATAGTTTTGATGAAGCGAAAGAAGAATTTTGGCGAATTATTGATCTTAAAGACAACCGTGATGAATTCTTAATCATGTTCTTATGCAATAAATCAGATCTAAAGGAAAGTCAAGATTTAGAAGTTGTTATTAATCACTTGAATCTATACAATTTAGTAGAGAAAAGCAATGCTTCCTATCAATTTTTCAAGACCAGCATGAAAACTGGTGAAAATATAGATAACGCTTTGAAATGGTTAAAGAATAATACTGCCAAACTTGCCACAAAAAGAAAAATCGACCCTCTAATGTTTATGATAGCAGATATTGATGGCTTTCCTCTTCTTGAAATTGATAAAATTGGACTGGAGGAAGAACCTTCGTTATTAGCAGGATTTTTAGCAGCTATCGAAAGTTTTAGTCAAAGATTATTTGGGAAAACTGGCATGTTACAATACATGGTTTCTGGAGATTTTAAGTATATAATTAAGACGGATGAGAAGTATATCTACTCAATGATTATTTCCAAAGATGAGAGCCAACAGGAAGCTAGAAGAGAGATTGATCTGTTAAACGAACTTGTAAAACCAATGGAAGATTTCAGCATTTTAGAAAGTATCGTTGTGCAAGTATTGAACATTGATTTATCCGATTACGTTATACAAAAAGGGTTCAAATAAAACAATCTATTTTTCAGATGATAGAGAAAAACATAAAAGTTATGTAATAACTTCTAATTGATTAATATGGTTCATCAGTTCTTTTATCCAAAATCCATAGCAATTATTGGAGCCACTAGCGACCCTAAAAAATTCGGAAATGCAGTAACAGCAAATCTGTTGGAAAATAAGGAATTAGAAGCAGAAATCTATCCAATCAACCCTAAAGCTACAGAGATATTTGGTCTAAAATGCTATAAATCTGTCTTGGAGGTTGAAAAAGAGATCGACCTTGCGCTTATTTTAGTACCTTCTAAAGCAGTTCCTATTGTTATCGATCAATGCATTGAGAAAAAAGTTAAGCGTGTGATTATCATTTCTGCTGGTTTTGGGGAGGTAAACGAAGAAGGAAAAAGAATTGAACAAGAGTTAAAGCGTAAAAGTTTGGACGCAGGGATGAGATTGATGGGTCCCAATTGTGTTGGTATTCAAAATGTCGACATTGGTATGAATGCTTCCTTCGTTCAAACACCTATTGAAGGTAATGTAAGCATGGTAACCCAATCAGGATCATTTGGGGCAGCAATTCTATATGAAATGTGGTGGCAAGGATTGGGTTTCTCTAAATTTGCTAATCTAGGAAACATGATAGATGTAAACCTTACAGATTTACTTGAGTATTTCATAGATGATGAGGTCACAAAGGTAGTTACAGTTTATCTAGAAAATGTCATTGATGGGAGAGCATTTTACAATAAGCTTGTTGAAGTTGCTGCTAAAAAACCAACTGTAGTTCTCAAAGGAGGTAGAACAGCTGCAGGGATGAAAAGTGCTAGCAGTCATACAGGTTCAATTGCAACGGATTATAATTCTCTTAAAACAGCTGTTAAACAAGCAGGAGCCACTTTGTGTGAAAGCTTAGGAGATTATATCGCAGCGATAAAGGCATTCTCTTTCCTACCTGAACCTCAAGGAGGAAAAATAGGAGTGCTGACTAATTCAGGTGGTTCAGCTGTTTTGTTCAGTGATCACTCTGAAGAGATGGGGTTAGAACTTGTTGAGTTCTCTGAAGAGTTTAAACAAAAAATCGCACCCCATGTGATTCCATTAGTAAAAAAAGTTAACCCACTCGACATGATTGCTGGGGCAAACGGAGAAGGATATTATCAAGTGACCAAAGCAATGTTAGAGGATCCAAATATTGACATCGTGGTTCCTTGTTGTGTTGTTCCTACATTTTTGGAGATGAAGCCAGATGAACACTACAAAGGAGTTATTCGAGCTTGGAATGAGACTGGAAGAAAAAAACCTATCTTCCCAATATTCATGAGTGGATCAATCCTTGAAGCGATAAAAGATTTTGCTGAAAAAGAGAAAGCACCTATATTTCTATCTCCAAGAGAAGCAGCTTTTGCAGTAAAAGTTCTCTATGAAAGGATGAAGAATCACTCAAAATAGTTATTAAGAATCATGCCCTTAATCTTCTCTACATCTTGTAAACGATTAGGGTTTATTTCTACTCTTTGATCCATAAAAGTATTCAATTCTTCTACTTCCTTAATCAGTCCCATATCCATTAGTTTTAGTGTTGACAAAAGGAGAGAGATACTGACTTTTTCTTTCATACATCTACGTATCAAGGGGATAGATTTCTCAAATATTCTACTGCCCCGTATATTGTCGGAAGTATCCATTACAAAAAGAAACGTTATTTAGTATTTAAAGATGGGTAAGACTGCTCGAATACGTTACAGAAGGGATTTAAGAGCTGTTTTGTTCAAGTTCTTCAGATTTGCTAATTTTTGTTCGTCCAAAAAATTTCTGGCATAAAATATAACTCAAACTAAATCCAAAAGTGAGCAAAAGGAAAATTACTCCCCAAATCCCACGATGCCAATCCATTGTTATTGATTCAATAAATGCGAGTAGAGATACTAGTGCAAATGCTCCCACCAACATTACAAAACTTGAGACTGTTGATAATACTGCAACACTTGTTTCAGTTGTTTTTTCCATCTTCATTACTCTCGGCTTTCTCTTCTTTAACCTCACTTTCTAGTGATGGTGAACTGAATGATAAAGTTTCTCCCAAGGGAGAACTAACTAATTTAGGTTTCAACAAATTGATGAATCTCACAACACCGATTAGAATAATAATTATGTTTGTTAAAGAAGCAAAAATCCAAAATACCCAGTCATTTGCTAGAGCTGCTAGTACAATAATTGCAGCTACAAGCAATACATAAATTGATCCAATTACAATCAAATAGAATTTACTATGAGAAAGGGGTACGTTCAACATTGTCAAATTAATCACTTTTGTTCTATATTATTTGCTTCAAGAGGTAAACTTTCCAGTTCTTTGATCTCTTTGTTACCCTTTGACATTACCATTGAAATAATCTTAAAACTGATGTAGATTAAAACAGAAAAGAATAACCATCCAAAGAGAATCCAAACTGCATAGATCCCTAAATCGTCCCATCTATCGAAGAGTAATGTAAAGAAGAAGAAAAGTAATAGAACACCAAAAAAGCAAACAGTACTCACAAAAATTATCTTTCCTACTAAAGATTGCTTCTTGAATTTTATCCAATCTAGTCTAGATTTTTCTTGATTTTGTTCAGACGAACTCATGGAACATATGCTCATTTGTTTAGAACATTATAAACATTAGTGAAGACGTTTAAGTAATTCAAAAAGTATCAATTGCTTTTCCAGAGGGAGAGCATCTTTAGTATGGCTTCGTATGGATAAAGAATCCAAAGACTGGAAAACCCAATCTAATTCTGTTCTTAAAAAGGTGAAAGTTTCCATAGCATTAAGATTTGATACCTGTTTAATTAATTCTTCAAAATATGCAGATGAACGTCCTCCAAAAACAATTCCTTCATCAATATTGACAATAATCAAACTATTTGAAGGGATAAGTTCAGCGTAATCATTTGTCCCAATAATGTCATAACCACTCTCATATTGGAAAGACCATGGTTTGACATTTAGTAGTCTTGTTGGGGAAAGAAGACGAAAAGAATGGATCATTGGCTCAACCAGATTTCGATTTCCTACAACTATAACGGGAAGACCAACGATTAATGCATAAAGCACTTTATCTATACCTTCAGGAATAACTCGAGATATTATTTCAAATGATAGAAATTCTCTTGATTCATCAAACATTACATCGCGCGCGACATTTTTCAATTTCAGTATGGACTTGTTATCAGTTAGATCAGTTTTCCCAAAGACTCCGAGCATATTTTTTTGTATATTAGACAAATATCCAGCAAGAGCAGACTTTATTCCTATCGAAACTTCCTCTTCATATTTGATTGCTCGATAAATACTGAAATTATACTTCTGTTGGATTTTTTTGAATTCTGCGAGAAGTATTGGAAGAATATCTCCATTGAATGGGGCATCAATATCAATAAGAAGAGCAATAATCAACTCATTTTCTGTGTAAAAATAGAGCATTTTTCCCTCAAATTCTATTTCACGTGGGAAAGAACATACTACTTCAGATGAAAGCGCAACTATTGCAGAAATCAGACCAGTAACCAAAGCATTGTCGTGAATTTTAATTTCACTAAAGCTATCGTACTGATAGAGTAATTCGCCATTCTTTGATGTAATAAGAATCTTCAATATATCCACTTGCTTACAGTTTTTCGAAACTAATTTTCGATGAATCTACTAAGTATCTCACCTACCGTAGGTAGCTAGATAAATAGTGCAACTGATTTGAACCCCAGTTAATATAACATGTGAAAGGTGTAATATAAATCATACGCAGGGGGCAATAAAAGTAATGCAGTTATTCCGCATAATTCTTTAATTTAAGAAGTTAAGAAGACAGAATACTACAGTATCATGCTTATGAAAGTTATACGAAAGTATGGAAAAAGAAGAGGTAACATAAGTTCAAGCAAGATAAACAAAATCACTATTAGAGTTCATTAGAATTGGTTTAAGTAAAAAGAGAGGATTTCGATAATGGTATAGCACAAGGAATTTTTGACATACTTAGAGTTCTTTATTTAGTAATTTTTTGCAAAAACTATAAATATTGTTGATTTGCTGATTAGGATAATATTGAGTAAATTGAGGAAAAAAATATGATGACAAATACTACAGATATAACAGAACAAGCTTCTATGCTATTAAAAATCGCAGCAGGTTTATTCCTAGTAACCGCTATCTTGGATTCAGTAGCCTTTTTTAATTATTCTTCTACTTTTGGTATAGTTGATTTTATAGTTAATGTCATATCAATAATCTTTCTTGCAATTGTTATATTTTTAATTAAAGAATTGGCGGGTTCTGGAAATCATGCAGGTATTTCTAAG
>BPTK01000176.1 GCA_023705905.1 Candidatus Heimdallarchaeota archaeon | reverse complement strand
ATACGAGATCGTTTCATGTGACTGGAGTTCAGACGTGTGCTCTTCCGATCTATTAGCGTTTACCGTACTATCCCTAATATGGGAAGTATCTGGGTCATCCCTCATGTGAGTTGCAAGTTTGTGGTTAATATCCCAGACATTATGAACGACATCGTCGCTTGGGTCACCTACATAGGCAGTATTGTCAGCATGAGTTTTATCATAATAAATCCATATTTCTGTGTCAGCATCAGGTGACACATCGGGAATTTTAACCCATAACCAAGCCTTCTCATTGGCATGATCCCATTTTGCAATCTCAACATAACACTGGGTCTCGCCATCGCTTGTGGTAATGGCAATCTTCTTCCTGTTATCATTACTCTCAAGCTCATCAAAGATACAGGATACATCGATACCATTGTAACCAGAAGATGTGCTAAGTTTAACAAGGGTAGGAAAATTAGTTAAAGCCGAATCTATATCATTATGGTCAACTGTAATCTTTATTCCTTTTGCCCAGTCAGTAAGCCACGCCATTTATTTACCTTCCTTTTCCTAATGTTATCCTATCCATATATGAAATAACCCGGTCTTTGTGTCTCCACCAGACGAAACTACTACTTTGATGCGTTCATTTACAATTGGAATCAAAACCTTCACAGGATATCCACTCGCATATTCAGCATCAGTTCCGTCAACTTGCTTGCTTGCAGAACCTCGAGGAAACTTAGTGACTGTGGCATTCATGTTCGCAATAGTCAAAATCGCTATTCCAGATATCTCTCCAGTTATTACAACACCAACGCCATTATCATAATTATTTTTCACATATCTAATAGCTCGAATATATCCACAATCTACCCCTGATCCAACAGAAACTAGATACCCAATTCCATTGCCATCAACATCAGTTGTTATTGTTAAACTTGCTCGTCGCATAATAACTATTCACCCTCTTTAGGTTTTTCTGCGTACGTTATAAATTTCTCATACAAAGTAATATGTTGTTGCGTTAATTTCTCTTCCTTATCTAATTTCATCAAAGCATCAACGATGAGCTGTTTTGCCACATCTCCAAATACAATCTCTTTTGATGGCACAGCCTCCCAATCCTCTGCATCGGTTCCTCCACCAATCAAATCCTTCAAACCAGCCAATTTATTTTCTTCTTCTGTAGTAGCTAACTCCATCCGTAAATTCCAAATTATTTTCAAGGTTCGATAATTGCCCTCAACAGGCAATAAAGTCATTGTTACAAACCTTTCAAATAAAGTTAACTTAACCTTAAATGGTTCATAAACTGCAAAAGAAAGTAAACTCAAAATCAAAACAAAACAAAGAACTAATGCAACTATATTTAATTTTCTTTTATAAAACATTTCTGACCCCCTTTTATTTTTAAGCCGGGTTTATCTATACCACCCGGCAAAGATTGCTACTTAATTTAACTATTCTTCAAGTCTTTTATCCACCAGCAGTAGCCGCATTATACACAGGAATGTACCCTTCAGCATCGTCTACATAGATTATTATGAAATGAGTAATAGTTCCTGTTGGTGCAGCACCCGCAATTGCCTTAATTCCATCTTCGTAGTCAGTAGCAGATCCAAAATGTATTAACGCATCACAATCATTAACATTTAGCGCAAAAGGCCAACCGTTACCTGATATCCCTTCAGCAGAAAATGCATAACCATTAGTAAGCGTTCCACTATTATTAAGTGAAGATCTTACACCTACACCTGTAGTAATTGTTCCGCCAGCAGCAATATCTATTTGTGCCTCTACGCAATAACCATAAGTAAATTC
>BPTK01000175.1 GCA_023705905.1 Candidatus Heimdallarchaeota archaeon | reverse complement strand
AATATTCTGATCTCGTTCAATATCGAAATCAGTCTTCACAGTAATTATTCTTCTGTCTCCATAAAGCACTGAAGGTCTATGAATCAACACTAAGCCTGTGCGAGATACATCCTCGCCATCATAAACTCCCCCAATAGTAAGATCATCACGCATTTTCTCTGTAACAATAACTGGAATATTATCAACCTTTGCAAGTTCACCAGTAATAACTGTAGCTTTGGGTCCATACTTCTCAAGAGTCCTAACTTCCTCAATTTCAAGAAGCTTCAGATATCCACCAATAGAACAGACTAGAGCCAAGTCAGGAACATCTACTCCATAAACTCCCATTAAACCTCTAAAACTTCGTAAATCTGTAAGTTTTAAAGCATTATTGAAATCCATGGTAGCTTGAGCTATTTTCCTATATCCATTCCAAGCCTTACGAGCATCCCTACTATCTGTTACATCTGAATCCTGATGCACACCTGGAGCCGCAGTAGTATCTCCATTAACTGTTGCATCTTCAATGGCGCGAGCCACTGCTTTAGTAATATCTTTCTTTAACAGAGGTAAAATTGGAATAAGAGAATCTTCAGTAAGCTCCTCAGTAAATAAAACTCTAACAGCTATTTTCTTAGCGTTAAACTGTACTTTACCTGGAGTTATTGCAGATTTTTTGAATCTAGGAGAATCCTCATTGACAGCTTCGCCAGCAATATATGCAGTTGTTTGACCAGCTATATAAGGAAGATCATAAGGTTGAGTTGGCATAGGAATCCGGTCATGCAACGCCGCAACTTTTAAAGCAAGCTCAATCTTCTCTTGCAAACGGGCGCTCAACGAAGTTGGAACCCAATCAGCCATTCCCTCTCCTTCGACTCCTTCTCCGGTGTCCATTACTTTTACAAATTCCTCATCTTGGGAATAGTTTTTAAAGAGTCTTGTTTGCCTTGGATTAGTCTTGAGCAATGTTCCTAAAAGATATAAATCATCAGCTTTCTTCTGGAACTCTATCTCTTTAGGATTTGTAGCTGTCTTGGTAAACCACATTGGACCAACGCCAGCGATATTTCCTCCAAGTGAAAATGCAGTTTTACGCACCCCAGCTACCGCCGCAGCTTGCTTTGTTAAGATTACTTTTAAAATCTCTTTTGCTTTCTCCTTTGTCACAGCACTTTTCTGTATGTCAGCAAGTTCTTGTTTTAATTCATCTAAAGTTTTCATAGTATATTAACACCTCCTTCCGATGTTTATTTTATTTTGTTTCTACTAATTCCTTTAGTTCATCTGCTGTAAGTGTATTTTCTTTCAATTCATCAATTGTTTTCTCAAGTGCTTCTCGCTTGTCTTCGTCTCCTACATTAGACTTGTAGCCATATCCAACTAATTTTCCAAGAGCTGTTACTCCGCGAATAATATCTTTTAGAGCCGCAGTAATTTTCGTTGCCGCTTCTTTGCTTACCCCTTCATCTTGCTTCCCAAATTCTTCTCTTACTTCTCGTTCGAGATCAACTCTCAAGTCGTCCTTGATTGCCTGAACCTTTTCATCATTAAAATTCTTTTCAAACTCAGGACGAAATGTCTCTTCCATTTTCTTCTTTAAGTCTGGTAGAAGCCGCTTTTCAACTTCTAATTCTAATTTCTGACGGTCTTCATAAGACAAAGCTTCTAATTTAACAGGATCCATGTTTTTTTCACCTCCTTGATCTTTAATAAACAGATATTTCCTGCGGTTAGCAGGACCATCCACATATGAAACTTCTTTAACATTCACATCCTTCATCCAATATCTCAAAATTATGCCACCCCCTCACCAGGAATTCCCAAACCAGGTCCACGAAAACTTAGTCCGTTCAACTTACCGGACTTAATCATTTCCCACACAGTATCATCAAAAACCTTAGTGGTCATTAACCAAGTGCCTGCCTTTACAAATTGTTCTCCTATTATTCTACCTTCCCTCTCGATCCAATTCTCAATAATGGCTACTTTGGGTTCATAATTAGGGTCATGTTCCACCCGTATTTGTGGGCTTCCTTCCATAAAGCGAACCATAGCTTTCTCAATTTCTTCAGCAGTAATCTTATCTCCATATGTATCTTCAACGTCAGGTTCCATTAC
>BPTK01000174.1 GCA_023705905.1 Candidatus Heimdallarchaeota archaeon | reverse complement strand
ATGCAACCACCTCCATAAAACAGAAAAAACCAGAATAGAATTTCCTGGTTTTAACTTTAAATTTCTATTTAATTTTAAAGTTGAAATTTCAATTTAAAATCTCTTTGGTTATTATATCACATCTCTTAGGAAAAATACAATTATCTAACTTTCGATATTTTTTGTGACATTTCTCGCAATAAGCAATACCATTATTAATGCTAAATAATTCTTGACACTCTAAAGCTTGTTCTAAAGTTGTAATCTCATATTTTTGCAAAATAGAAGAAAAAGATTTAATATGATGAGCATTTAAAAATACTCCTTTCTGACCACATTTTTGACAAGTAAAATCATCTCTAGTAAATATATCATCACGCCACTGACGATATTTAAGATTACCCCTAATTAAACTCGCTAAAGAAGAAATACCACCTTTCCATCTCCCATTTTTATTTCCTCTATTCTGTAAATTTGGTTTACCTTTTGCAGCTTTCCTCATCTTCGCTCTAACTTCCAGTCTGCTCATAACTACTTTATATGTTGTCCCATTTTTTATTCTTGTAGCTTTAATTTTTGCTTTAACTTCTGGTCTGTACATAATCTTACTCTGCTTTTCTCTTTCCATCGGGTCTTCAAATCTTCTTAACTGACTTTTGCTCATATTTTCTCTTGTTTGTTTAGAGCGAATCTCCCCCCTACCACTGTTGCCTATGTTTTTCTTATGTTCTTTAGTTTGCTTGTAACCTTTTCTTGGCATTTAGTTTTATCACTCGCTTACATAAACTTTTTTATATAAATATTATACAACAAAATCATTCATTTGTAAACATTTCTAATTCTGACTTCATTTTATTTGATTTTGTTTTCATCATAAGCCAAACTCTTCTCTCTTTCCCTTCTTCACTTTTGAGGGGCGCAAACATACATACTATTCTACCGTCTAGCTTCTTAAGTTTATCATATTCTTTAGAGCTCGGATTAAACTTTATCAAAAATTCTTTGAAATGTTCGTCTTGAACTCCAGCCTGCCATTTAAAAGTCCCTAATCCATCCATAATAGCAAAGTGTTCTGGGGTAACACCAACTGTTCCAGGCATTCCTGGTAAAAATACCTTAACTTTGCCAAGCCCGTATTTTAACCATGCCATATTTGTAGCTCGCAATACCCTTCCTTTAGTTCCATTATGACCACCGCTATCTGACTCTAATTTAAAATTAAACATAATCTTAGTTACTCCAGGTACGCAGCGATAAATTTTAATTGGCTTAGCAGAGCTTGCAGGGTCAAATAACTCTCCACCCTCCCAATATTCTTTCTTTGGGTCAGTTGGTAGCATTCTAAAATCTAAATGAGCAGGATTACTTCCCTTTAATTTTCGAGTTCTAACATAATCATCTACTTCTTCTTTTGTCATAGCCATCTGATGCAATTGTAAAATGCCAGTTCCTGACCATCCTTCTTTAAAATCAAGATTGCCTTCTTTAAAATGACTAGTAACACCACCTTGTGCTTTCTTTTTAAATTCACTTTTCAATTCTTCTAAAATATTTGGATTACGATTATCTCCAAACTTTTTCGCAGCTACTCCGTCTACAACTTCTTTTACAGAATCAACATCAGAAAAACCTCCAGTATGTTCTTCACAATCTGGACCTACCCATTCTTTGAAATGTTCCTTACAGAACCAACCATGGCCCATTCCTTCCGCCCATAAAAACTCATAAAAAGGAGGCTTGTCACATTCCATACATTTCTCTCTTGAATGTCTCGCCTTGGCAAACCTTAATTTCTTGCTCAGATAATCATCTAACTCTGGATTTGTCTGTAACGTGTTTGTTCTTTTGCCTTCCCTAATAATATCTCTAACGTTATGAGCTGCACCAGTGGCTTTCTTAAGAATAACTGGAATCACAATTGAAACACCCAATACATCATCTTTAACTTGAGGGATAATCTCTTCAACTTGAACAACCATGGTATCTCCAATGCTCAAAGGAAGTTTTGAATTCATTGTTTTTCCTAAAGCCAACCACCCATCTCCTTGCTTGCATTCATGATGGTAAGTATAAACTCCTGTTGTTTTTGTAGACTGCTTGTCAGAGACCCTGGTTTTGATGTGGCTAACAATCTTTCCCTTAGCCCAATAGATATTATTACCACCAAACCCAACATACTGGCCTATCAAATCTTTCACCACGACACCTTCTGACCGAGGTATCTTTGAATATCTTTTAACAGCTGACACAAAAGCATTCCTTGACCTAACAATTGTGGCCTTTGATTTGTCAAGTAGTTTCAATCCACTAAAGGAAATAGCATCCAAAATTTTTCTCCTCTCGGAAAAAGCTAAATGAGTTACAGACTCAGTAAAATATAAAACATCAAATACAACTACCCTTAACTTGGCTTCGACTCCTTTCTTGGTGGTAAACTTTTCGTCAACAACATTATCAACATTATTCAAGTATTGCAAATCAATTCGACTTAATCTCTTGCCATCTGTGCCAATTGCTCCAAAATCACAATCAAAAATAAATGGCTTCTTGATTTTTCTCATCTGCTCAACTAAAAGTGGAAATTGTTTAGACCTGTCTATTTGCTTTCCTTCAAAAAAGATTAATGTCCTGCCATCTTTATTCTTTTCAATAATTGTTCTGAACCCATTGTACTTTAATTCTACATCTACAACTTTCCGTTCTTCGCACCATTTGTCCCACATCTCCACTATATCTTTATCGTCATATAAATAAAAAGCTCGCGCTGGTTTTGGTGGTACAAACCTCCACACAGGAGTTCTAGCTTTGGCAGCATTTTCTTTTGTAATCATAACTTCATTACTTCTTAATACTAAATCAAACATATCTGACACTGGCCCAGTTGGACCCTCAGGTTGATATATCCAATGAGTCTTTTCAAAATATCCTTCTTTCATTCGATTTCTCATTTCTATTTCAAGCTGCCTATCTGGCTCTAACTTTCTTACAACTATATCAATATCTTCTGCAGGGTGATCTTCTTGCTTCACAGATGAACCCACTTCTGAAACATATCTTGGAATCAACACAATGTCAGAATAGTCTTTGAAAATACCTAATGGACGTATCGTCTTAGATACTATTATAACAGCATTATTATAAATACCTTTGTCAAACTTCATAGGATAAACTACGCCTTCTCCTAACTCCCTCAATTCATCTAAAGTGTGAAATTCATGAATATGCGTAGGATCCTGACGCTTGCCTAAAGGAACTATATGAATTGAAACTCGTCGAGAAACTCTTGCACATTCTTTAATCAAAGCTACTGGGTCTTCAACATGCTCTAAAACATGATTTGTAATTACTCCATCGAAAAAACTATCTACAAATGGCATTGTTTCACCATACCCTCGATAGACATTAAAATGCTGCCTCTGACCAAACTCCACTGCTGCTTCTGAGGGTTCAATTCCAGTAGGTTCAAACCATCCTTTAAGCAAAGCCATTAACCAACCAACGCCACAACCAACATCTAAAACTGTCTTACAATAGTATTTTTGTAAAATTCTTACAATATTTCCAGCATCCTCAATCTGCCAAGGGTAGAGATTCCTAAACGTTTCAAAATAACTCCACCCATATAT
>BPTK01000173.1 GCA_023705905.1 Candidatus Heimdallarchaeota archaeon | reverse complement strand
GATTTTGTTGCTAATTCTACAAGTGCGTTTCTATCAATTGTTATTACTTGGGGAAAATTTCTATTAGCAGCTTGGTTTTTAGCTTCAGTTGTGTATGTTCCCGTAGTGATGAATACTCTTATTGGATTTCTTTGTCCATATGATTTTTGTGGAGATTCTAAGCTTTGAAATTCTTTTATTAAAATATCATTCACCTCACCTTGATACCTTTTTACCTGAACAGTTACTTCAGACTTAAAGTTTCCAAAGATGGTGGCATTCCCAAATACATCAATTCCTTTATCCCCAGTTCTCTGCGTAAGTTCAACCTTCCAGTTATCCTCTTTAAGCAAATCTTTTATGTAAACTTTGAAATCAAAAGCATCCATCTTGTTCATGAAATCTAATATCTCTTTACTATAATTCTTGTTAGCTTTCTCAATATGTTCGAACTCATCAATCTTTCCAACATTGTACAATTTATCAATAGTCTCAAGATTAAATTTACTATTTAATGCAAAAGTATGGTGGTTTCTGCCAATGTAATCTCGAAGTCCTTTTGGAATGTCATAATAATATTCTTTCCACTTAACTTCTCTAACAACACTTATCCCACCCTCTAGCAACGAATCATCGAACTCCTCTTTTTCTGAAATTCGGGGTTTAGAGTCTATTTTTCCAATTAGAAAATATACATAGAAATCTTCATTTTCAAGTAAATCCACTGGTCCACATAGAATGTAATCTCCTTCCTCCGCTTCAAGTAAAAATCTTAAAGAGAACCGCCTGGGTCATAAAAGTTACTTTTAATAATACCTTCAGATTTTTCTTTATCTATAGGAAGGTGAAATAAAATTTCATCTAATTGTTTACTTGATACTTCCCATCCAACTGCAAAAATACCTTTTTTAAAACACTCTTGTGCAAGTATGTTTCCACTTCCTAATCTTCCTAACCAAATGTTTTTTGACATAACGAATGAAATTCTTTTAATATTATAAATTTTGGCTTCAAAATCTCTAAAGTAATGAAATAACCCACTTCTGCTTGCTAAATTCATAAACTCTAAATTATGATAATTAAATCGTAAGGGGTAGATGAGTTTCAGCTATGTGAAAAAAGAGAAAAATGATTTTACCATTCATATATCCCTCCTCTTTCAAGGAATTTCTCTCTATCCCAACCAACCTCAGCTAAAGCTTCTAACGGGTCAACATCAAGAATAGAACGACTGTATTCAATGTGTCCTTTGGAATTCTGGAAGAAACGACCAAGAGGATCAAGCATAACATAAGAACCACGGAAAAGATTATTAGATTCATAAATAGGATTAAGATGTTTATGACGATTAACAAAAGACATGAATTGTTCTTCAGAGATAAGTAAAGGATCAACTTTACCATCATTCTCTCCTTCGACTTTAAGAACTTGAAAAACCTTCCAACGTTCAGGTTCAAGCTCAACTATCATTTCAAACATATCTTCTTGATAATTTAAAGAAGTAATTACAGAGTTGATTTTGAGTTTTATGCCAAATTTTTTGATAAGTTCACATACAGTTTGAACTAATTGTACATGATTCCCAAAGCCTCTACCTAATTCGTGTTCTGTTTGCTCGTTTGCACTATCTAAGCTTAAACCAATCCAATCTATATATTTATGATACTCCTCTAGGAATTCTTCAGTAATTAAGGAACCATTACTAACAATCATAGTTGTTAAATCACAAGCTTTAGATTCTATAAGAATAGGTCCTAAATGTGGAAAAAGAAATGGTTCTCCACCTGTAAAGGTAATTTTACTAACTCCCAAATCTACCATTTTAATGATTATATCTAAAGAATCTTCAAGTTCTAATTTATCTTCAATGTCAATAAATTTGCCAAAACAGAAACTGCATTTATAATTGCAGTGAGGCCATACGTGCCAATTTACAGATATAATATTATTCTCTCTTATGATGTGACGTTTATACACTAAACATCCCTCCTTAATTATAAGAGGGTTAGTGGCGAAACGCCACATCACCTCACCCGTACCAAAAGGTTCGGTACTTAGTAATACGTTTGTATTATATATTTATTAGACTTTCTGTTTATCCTTTAAGAAATCTTTTTCTGTCTTTTTCAGTTGGGAAGATTTTTAGTCCTGCTCCTTCTATCTCTCCTTTTGAATTAACTGCAAATTTATCTTTTATTAATTCGAAACATTCTTTAAATAAATCTGTTTTTTCATTTGATTCTTGGAAAGTTCTTTGAACACAAAACGCTATGGCATCTGCTAATTGAATAAGTGATCTATAATGAGAATCAACAAAAACTGGGTCCTCAATAAGAAAGGTTTCCTTTTTATATTGGGCATTGAACTCTCTCCTGACTTCTCTTACGGTTTTCAGTCTACCAAAATCAACACTTCTCTCGATTCCATCCATAATTATTAGGCCAAGATCCTTATTCTGTTTGTCCTTGTTCTTTTCTTCCAAATTTCTTTCAAATCTCTCAAGCAGGTACTTAAGGGATATATGTTCTATTTTTTTTGGATTGCCTATTTGTTCCTTTATCATAGCAATACAAATTATAGTGCAATCGATTGTAGAAATCAATGTGAAGATGTCTCTGATTATTATAAACAGGTCGCTTTTAGATTTTTGTTTGAAAACTCCCTTTTTATGGGTGATGTCACTCATGTGAAACTCAAAGTCTACTGGGTTGCATTTGGGAAAATGTTTGACTTTAAGTTGGTCAATCTTTTCATTAATGTCTACCCAGTTGTATTCGTGAACAATAATTGATGAAAGGACATAGAATTTTGAACTATCCTTTACATTTAAAGTTCCAGATTCGTCGACATAGATGAGGTACACATCTTAAATATTAACAAGAGAGATATATACTTTATGATTAGAAAACCCTACCAATATGCTGAAATAAACCTTGTTGATTCGCAAAAACTATTTAAGTTGGATTATGTAATTTATTGTGGTTGGGCTGTTAAATATGCTTTCTTAAGCTTTGGAAATGATTGCCTATTATCTCATAAAATGGGGAAAACATGACTTGGATACCTAATAAAAAGAAACAAATTGAACTCGCAAAATTTGGATTAATTAAGAGAAAAAAAGTCACAAATCAAATAGATATTTTTCTCAATTCTGTTAATCCTTTGTGCATTATCACTGGAAAAAAAAGTAGTGGAAAGACTGTTTTTGTAAAAAAATATTTTGATTTAAACCTAGGATTTAGTGCTTATTGGTACAATAAAGACCAAAGTACTGATACTGAAATCTTAGATGGGCGAAACATGGTTCTAATTCTAGATGACTTTGATGATAACATTAAAAAATCAAGGAAAGCGCTTATTGCAGTTCTAGACAAACTTGATTTCAAGAATCCACAGTTTAAGATAATATTAGTCGCTAGAGAACCTGTATATTTTGAAATTTATAATATAATGAAAGATGTACGATATAGTAATCTGTTTAATTTTTATGAGGAACATCTTATAGATCTAAACGATATTAGTGCAGAGGATTTTGATGTACATTCCTTAGTTAACTGTCATAGCCTTGAGAACATCGAAAGCTTAATTGCACTTGCAGAAAAAAATATTGGGGAATTAGATTTTATAATTAATTCAGCAGATCTGATATTAGCAGAACAGTTTGATTGCTCAAAGATTGATAATCTTCTTCTAAATGAGATCTTCGAAGAATTGTGGGGACAGTTAATATCTGCATCTATGGAAGAATATGGAGGTAAGAAATCGAAAATTAGGACGATTCTTATAATGTTAATTTTTAGGAAGTCAAGAAAAAAATCAGAAATTAAGAAAGACCTTTCAGCAAAATTACTGAAACTTGGGATTGTGAAAATCAAAAACAGTTCTTTAGAGATTGAGAGCACAATTTTCACAAACTGGATTTTAGTAAATAAATGGTATAAGGTTAGAACTGAAGTACAACTTCAAAGGGATTTAAGAAAAATATATACATTTTACGATAATGTGTATAATCAGGTGATTGAACTCATTTTGGAAAGCGGGTTCGAATTCAAAAAATGGTTTGTTGATTTACTATTCGAGGAAAATTATCAAACTAATGTCAAATTTGAACAAAAATCTATCACAATCAGTAAATTATTACTTCTTACATCTAATTTTACAAATAATTATTCATTAATTCTTGATTACAGTAATCAATTTTTTAGGACAAGTATTGACGAAATATTACTAGACGTACCAAATAGAATACGATATCTATCACATGTGGTTTCAGTTTTCATGTTAATTGAGCATGAATTATTAGTAAGAGGATTTGCAATGTTAAACAGAGAATTGTTGGAAGAAAAATATGATGAAGATGTAATTGAAGATTTTCTAGGTGTTTTCATAATCTTACTTGTACATACAAGTCTTGACTCAGAATTTGTCGAACGCATCATAAAAGATTTCACAAAGAAAGGGTCGTTATTATCTAGAAAAATGAACGGAATAAAAATTAAGTATGCTCAATATCTAGTGTCTATAGAAAAATATGATAAGAGCTACGACATATTATTTTCTATTCTACCACACTCAACGCCTCATGATGAAGATTCTTCCACTTATCAAGCTCTTGTGTCAATCTCTGGCATTTTAATGTATGTTGAACCTCAAGAAAAAGAAAAGAAAAAAGAAGAAGAACATTTTGAAGCCTTAAGAAGAAAAGCTAAACAAAGTAATTATTATCTTAAGATGTATTGTGGTGTAGAGGCAAATTTATCAAGAAAAATCAATGATTATAGAATTAGAAAAGACAAAATAACCGAAATGCTAGAAATTGCGATTAATAATAACTACACTGATGTTTTGGCAGCACTATATGAAGATCTAGGTGTCTTAGCTCTTCAAAAGGGAAACTACGATACTTCAACAGAAAATTTTCGGAAGGCAATTGAAGTATCTCAAGATATAATGACCGCATCTGGAAATACATTGACTGCAAAAAAAATAGCTGATCTGAGCATTATGAATTCTGACTTTGATACTGCTGAAAGAGCTTATCTAGATGTTGCTAGGTTTGCAAGAATAGAAAATAGTCCTCGTGAGTTAATTGAGGCTTTTATTTCTTTGTCACGAATAAAAATGCAAAACAATGATATGGATAAAGCGAAATTATATTTAGATGAAGCTATCGCTGTTGCTAGAAATTGGGGAAATATGAACCTAGTTTATTCTTGTTATGTTAATGAGGTATTATTGGCTCTAAGAAACAGGGATTTTGATCTTTTTGAAAGAAAACTTTTGTTAGCAATAGGATTGGATAAAGATATTCACTTGAAAGATGATGAAAAGGCGTATTTACAACTAGGTCTTATTTTTGCAAGAGATGCAACTAATGCAAATATTACACAGATTAAACGTTCAATAACAGATTATAAGAAGAAATATGCGACAGCTCTCATAAGAGATGAATTTTTACTGTTAATTGTAGATGCAATAATGATTTTTCATACACCAAGACCTGAAATCCTCTCATTTGTTAAACACATTATTAAGCAACTTAACAATCAAGGTTTGATTACAAAATTTCTGGAAATGGTTTTTGTAAAAATTGTTATAGGGAACATGGAACACATAAATTTCTACCGAAAAAATCAGTTAGTAATTCTCTCACTCGAACAGTCAATGAAAAAATTGCCAAAGGAAAACGAATTCCACTTGGCTTGTTCCTTCTTTCTAGAGAAAAGCCATGAAACTTATAGTGGATATACTCCCACAGCTATGAGGAAGCTTTTTGCTAGTATTAAATCGCCAATCATTTCCAACTTACTTCTTAGACTTTCAGCAGAAGATAAAAATCCTGTATTAACTGGGTTACTTCTTCATACACAAAAGGATACACTACAAATGAAAAATAATCTGTCGCGTGAAATGCAATTGCCTATGTTAGTAACTGAGATAGGATCATTCATTGTAATGCAGGATTATGAAACTGCACTTGATGTTGCGTTCAAGATACTTAAATTACATGAAATGGATGATTTTAAGATAACTGAACAGTATATTGATTCATTATCTATACTGTCAAAACTTTATTTCAAAAATGATAAAGTTCGAAGTGGTTTAGATGATATTGAAAGAGTTTATACACTGTTAAAAGAAGAATTTTCTCCTGATGAAGAAGCAAAAATCCTTTTTGAGCTAATAGAATTTCATTTCAATTTGTCGAATCTGAAGAAAATATCAGGTATAATTAAGCTCATGAACAACTACGTTCTAAATCAATCAAACACACTCCTTCTTAAGATATCAACGATACGGTTGTATATAGTAAATAATGATTTAATCGCCGCAAAAGAAAACATAATACAAGTACTAAACTACACCAACGATGATCGTTATGTGATAGATGAAACTCGATTTCTTGTTACTGTAGTTGAATATCTAACAAAGAGAACTAAAACAATACTTGATGATGAAACAATAGTGAACTTCTTCTTAGAACATTACAATAATGACGACTTACTTTACTATTCAAATCCTTATGATGTTATGTTAGCAATTGCATCCTCTTTTCGTAAAAAGAATATGATTGAGAAGTCTCTAAAATATTGCGTTGATTTTGCCCAATTCTTTGAAATACTTAACCCAGTTATAGCTAAAGTATTTTATTTTTTGGTGATAAAGATAAAAGATGAAAGCGGAATAGATTGTAAAACTGAAATCAAGCATATTAGAAGTTTAAAATCTCCACCTACATATATTGATTTACATATTGCATACTACTTAATTT
This sequence comes from Candidatus Heimdallarchaeota archaeon, assembly GCA_023705905.1. Lineage (GTDB taxonomy): Archaea > Asgardarchaeota > Heimdallarchaeia > Heimdallarchaeales > Heimdallarchaeaceae > UBA460. The sequence goes on along the minus strand of BPTK01000173.1, from coordinate 956 downwards.
TAACACTGATTCGAGAGAATAATTATGAAGCTATCGCAAAGGAAATTATGGAACTTGTTAGAATCATTGAATCTTTGAGTGAAAGAGAATTGAATTATTTAACCTCTGAAGACTGGGTTCAATTATTTGTCACACTAACTCCTATTTCTGCATTTCCAATGTCTTCTGAGAAGCTTCCACAAATCCTTAAATCTTTGAAAAAAATAGCGAACAATAAAAATCTTGCAGACTGGGTAAAAAATATCTTTACTTGGGTTTATCTACTTCTCGATGATCCATCTGAAGAAAACAAGCAACAGATAACTGAAGAAATTTTAACCGAACCTAACATTCCTTTAGATGCTAAAGAACCATTAATTGCCTATTTAAGAGGAAAATCAGATCCTATACTATTGGAAAAATCTTTACATGCTCAGCTCTTAAAATCTAAAAAGGACGGTAACTCTCTTGGAACTTTGCAAGTATTAAACAAGCTCTGTGAGTTATATTTCAAAAATGTTGAAATCAGTAAATGCAAATCTTATACAAAAGAAATGATTTCTATCGCTTCCCAACTCAAAGCTAATTCATATATTCTTGAAAGCTCTTACTGGCTTGGATCTATAGCTCTTGATGAAAAGAAGTATGAAGTTGCTTTGAAAGAGTTCAACAAAGTAGTCTTCTCTTCTGAACAACCTTTTTTGGGAACCTTCTTAGAATCGTCTGTTTCACTCTTGGAAACAACAAGAATAACAAACGGTGAGTTACCTGCATTAATAGAAATAATTATTGAGAAGGGAAAAGAATTTGATTCTGATATCATAAAATTAGTAGAACAGATAATAGTCTTGTCTATACGTTTTCAGCGTCTAGACATAGTAAAGCCCATTTATAATACACTGAAAAAATATCTGAACAAATCAGATCTAGATCAGAATGATGTCCAATTGATACAACTCAATTTTATAAAACTTATA
>BPTK01000172.1 GCA_023705905.1 Candidatus Heimdallarchaeota archaeon | reverse complement strand
AGCTCCCAAAGATATCTTGCCCAAAAGTGTAACCGATCTTAGTTGAGTTAACAAGACTACAAACTAAATAAATAAGCAGTTATTTCAGAACATATTTTCTAGTTGCATACACTTTTGTATTGAATATAGGAAGTATACTCAAAAGAGAAGATTTTACAAAAAGTGTTTAACAAATCAAACAAAGCCAGATTCTTAAAAAACCACAATTTGAAAAATCCCTTAAAAGTTCCTTTAAAATGTTGATACATAATCCCTACAGTTGTTTTATATCTGGAATATCCTAAAAAGAAGAGCTAGAAAAGCCTCACTCGGAGCAATTTTGCCTTCAGGATAGCAAAATAAATTTAAAAAATCGTCAATATTCGCGAGTAATTTATCTATATAGCGAGAATGGTTTCAGCTGGTTAATAAATCTGTTTGCTAGCATTACAGAGTTAGTTTCTAGCCTTATTACACTCTTTTAGCTTGTCCATTCACCTATTTTCGCAAGAATAGTTTCTTTGGAACGACATTTTGGGCAGGCTAGTTTGATTTCAATAGGTTGATCAGAAGAGGAGGCCATCTTTCGCTTTTTCTTCGGTATCTCAATAGAGTAATACAGTTTATCTCCACAATCTAAGCAGTTATCGTGATAAGAGATTTTGCTACAGTTAAAGCAGTAATAGTTTATTGAAGTGTCATCAGGATTGTACTTGATACCTTCATATAAAATCATACTTAATTCGCATTCCTTACAGTAAAATTGATAACTTTTGCCCATTTTCATTCTCCATTCTAAATCAATCAACTCAGCCTACCTACATCTCTCCGCATTTTTAATAAAATGAAACTCCCTTAGTATAGCAATTTCAGCATTACCCCAAGTCAACATGACTCCCTCCCTATTACAAAATTGTAACTGTAAATAGCTGGGGGTTAAACAAAGCATGAGATCACTCACTTAATTTACAGATAATGAGCGGTATTATAAATGAGATTTTTTGGTCTCAAAATTATAAAAAAACACCTAGAAATTACCATAAATGCTTAACGATAGATAGTGGGAACTGATGAGAATTAAGATGTTCTTAGCACTAATTTTGCTATAAATTTGTTCTCTTCATTCAAGCTCAGAAGAAAATCTGTTCTCCCTTTGGAGATTTGGGTGATGTTAATCAAGTCCTTCATATTTAATCGATTTATTACATCAGCTACAGGGGTTTTCTTCAACTCATTATCTGTAAAACTATTAGTTGGAAAGCCACTAATTTCTAACCAATTTTTGATGTCCTGTCTGACAATATTCCGAGTCATAGTCCCTAAAGGCGTCTCTCGTTTAACTATTAGATCAAAAAGTGCATCATTTTCAAGATCTTTTTTATATTTATGAACAAAGAAACTTAGCATCATTCTTTCTTTTTCCGTTAATTCTGGTTCTGGTTCTTCAGCCAGAGTAAGAATTATTTTGTCTCTTAATTCGTTTGTAAATATGTTTTTCTTTCTGAAAAAGAAACTTGATTCATAAACAGGCATATCGAGTATTTTTTTCTTGATTTTTTCTATTAGATTAGAGAAATTTATTAGAACATTCACCTTTCTACAAAGTGATTTGAATAACATTCTTTGGTAATGTTTAGGCAGTAAATTTGGAATATTCTGAGAAGAATAAATTGATGGGTTTAAAGAGGACAAAATGTATTCCAGAACATTTGAGACATCTCTAATGCCCATATTTTCTAATAAATCAGTACTCAACAAATATGTTGCCCGTTGAATAAGGAATTTTAAACTGAAAACTAAAGAAATTACCTTTTCGACTCTTCGTCTTAGTATCTTGGGGGGTTTTTCTTTATAAATAACATAAACCTGTTTCATATCATGTACTAAGAGTTCAATCCCACCATAGTATATTCGATTTATTTTCTGATTAGAAAAATTAAGATTCTTATATGTTTCTGGATCTGTTTCAATTATTGTTATTATATCTGAATCCTGTATGCTTATACCACTTGTTTCTTTGAAAACACCATTCAGAAAACTCATCTTTTCTTTGTTTTTGCTAGCATTGCAGAAACGGAGTAAAATCTTTAGATTTGATTCCAACTCACTAATACTCTTTTCTGTTTTCTTGAGTATTACTTTTTTAATTGATCTACCAATTAATATTGTAGACAATTCTGCTTTCTTTGTTGAAACAATTTTAGAATCTATAACTGGAGTTCCCTTCCATTTTATTGTTCTAGAAATTATTGGTACTAACGGTCTTATTGGCTGCTTTTGAAAAACAAAGCCGCGAAAATTTCTGTAATAGTTGAAACCATCCTCATACCAAGACCATCTCAAATCACTGTAAGTTGGAAAGAAAGCAGTTTTAAACGCAACTGATGTTTCACATGTCTTCTTGTTTTTGAAACAAGTTTCAATAGCTTTAGAAACAGTGATACCTTTAGCTAAGAATTTCAAGTGATCTCGAAGTTTTGGTGAGTGAGTTATTTCAATTAAAGGTATAAATTGATAAAATGACAGATAAATCTCTTTCACTTTTCACCAACTCCCAGAATATCTTCAGAAGAATATGTCCACTCCTGAAAAACTGTTTCATATTTTTCCATTGGTAATTGATATCTTGTTGATACCATTTGATCAACGATGAAAAGATTCTCTATTTCTCCTTTGAAAAAGTCAGTAAGACACTCAATTGCATCAACAACGAGTTCATAAGGAACCCTGAGGACGATATACAGCCCCTTTTTTCCTTGGGATACGTATTGTTCACTATATACTTCTGGGAAAAAGGATAACGTTTTATGGATCTCATATTGATCCTTATGGTAATCACGCAGAAATAAGATGATGTGTTTTAAACCAAACACGAATAAGGGATTATATCTTAATTTATATAATTCACTTTTTTTTAGTTTCTCAACTTGCTTCTTCACTTCTTTCTCTGCTAGATTAAGGTCTCTAACAATATCTCTTATCGATAGATGTTTATTTGCTAGAATGTGATTTAAGATATCATGGCCTGTTTTATTTAGTCTTAATTTTTCATAATCACATTTCTCAAAATCACGCACTATAATTGGGACTGATTCTATTAATCTTGAATCATAATCTTGAAGTGTAAACTGAAGATTTTGAGGATTTATTTGCCATTTTCCATCTTTAAAATCGTATACACTATAATTAAATGACTTCAATCTAGTTTCCGTTAGAAATAGAAGAACACGAGAGTAAGGAACATTATGGTTTTCGCATATTCTCTCTGATAATTTATTGAAATCTTCTTCAACTTTCTCAAATCTAGGTGTAACGAAGTAGGAGAGAGATGATCTGCATCCAATATTTCCAGTATACAAAGAGTGGAAGAACACACTATGTGACAATTCAGAATAAAGATTAAAATCATTGGTCAGAGGGTATTCAAACATCAAACCGTATACCGAAAGATCAAGTCTATGATAGTTTAATGATATTCCTTGATGTAAAACTTTCTTATTTTCTACTATGTTCTTATATTTTGAAATATTTGAGAGATCAATATATAAGTATTCTTTAAGTTCGCTAGAAACCATTGTTTGTCTATCTAGAATTGTCTTGAACACAGCAAATTCTCTTTTGTTAAAAGAGGGCTTAACAGATGCCCTGAATTGATAGAAGATAGATAGGAAAGTTTCCCACGTTAATTTTTTCACTGATCTTTTACTTTGTTCTAGAAGATTGACGAAAAAGTTTTTGGCTTTACGTAAATCAGATAATGCAACGTAGCTTGCTGGAACCATATAAATTAGATTCTTGTATTTTCTTGTTTTACTGAATTTGAACCAATATTCTACCCATTTTTGTTTTATTACTGATTTAGGTGAAAGCTCAGAGTAGGTCAGAAAACAAGCTATATCCCACAATGGAGAATCATACTGGATATCATTGTCAACTATAACACTAAGGAAGTGAACGTAATCATTTTCCAAGACTTTTTCCGCTTCCTCCAATCTAATTACAAGATTCTGATTTGTAATGCCAGACATGGCAATTTGTAGAGTTTTTTGGTTTATTTAACGATTTTCCTCCATATATTGGAGTATCGGGTAAAAATACCCGACAGTTTAACCAGTATCTTACAATCTGAAGAGGTGTAAAACGCCAATTTTCACTCTTTTTGACATAGAAGATTTCTCCTTGTTATCTTCCATACAATAGTAACACAAGGAGGTGTATGGATAGATGTTTAGTCCAGGTGGAGACCCTGATGAGCCAGAATTCTGGCCACCATAAAAAGAAGGAGAGGGAGAGGATTAATCCTCTCCTAATCTCTTGGAGATTGTGAAATTTCGAGACGAAATTCCTTTGTCTCTTGAAACACAATTTGCACAGAGACTTCCTACTTTTTTTTCTCCTAATAGTTTATTTGTTTTGTGCTTTCAATCTGTAATAAATAATAAGGAATAATGATGTAAATAAAAAATCATTTTTAGTAGATGTAAAATCTATCAATTTAAATTTTCTCAAGATTCTTTGTATCCCCACTTAACCATTACATCATGCCATTGGGAATCTATTCTCTGTTTATCCTTCTTTGTAATTCTATAGCTGCTAGGTTTATAGTTAGCAACCGATAACAAGTAAGGTAAAACCTGTTGTTTTGCATTTTCAAAATCTCCAAGGTTCAAGGTAGAATAGATTTTTTCTAATTGTTCCAGTGGATTATCTCTAAGATCCTCAAAACGGATTTCTACTAAATTTCCTTCAGGTATAAGATCCACTTCAGCATAGAATTTTTCATACATGATGTTATAATTGTTTAAGATGAGTTTTTCAAGATTGTATGTTTGTTTCTGCATAGCATAAATCTCAGAATTGTGCTTGTGCAATTTTACAGTAGAATAGTATAAATCATAGGGGTTTCTCATCAAATGAACAAATTTAGCATTTGGGAAGAGATCTAAGAGAAGTTTAATTCTGCAAGTATCCAAGGGATTTTTTAGAATAAGTTGTTTACCTTTCTCTTTGTAAGTAAGTTTCTTAACTATATAAAGAAACCACTTTTTCCAGATATCAATTTCCTTCTGCGGGACTCCTTCAAAAGTAATATATCTACTATAATGTTCATATCTTGCTGAAAAGGAGATAGCCAGAAGAGGGGAATAAAGAGAGAGGAATAGCAAAGCGAATTCGTGCTCATGAGGCATCTCAGGAAACATAGGTACTTTGTCTGTAGCTCGCTTTTTAGGTGTAAATGGACGCATAAGAGTGTGAAGAAGTTTTGAGCTGCCTAAGAATAGATGAGGAAAACTTGTCTCAGTTAAGGTTATATATCCAAACTGCTGATCAAGAGCTAGTATTTTATGAAGATGAGTTGTTCCACTTCTCCAATGACCAATTATGAAAATAGGATCCTTTTCTATATTTGTTTCTTTTATTTTCTTCCTGAAAACCAATTGTTCAAGGAGAACAAATGGGTATAGAATTGTATTTAGAAATGTAATAAATAGGATTTTTGGCACTTGTTTTAATCGAATATTGAAACGTATTTGAGCAAGAATTTTAAACCATTTGAAAATACTTATGCCTATCATTCTGCAGACCCAGAATAAATTAGTTATTACTTATTAATAAGAGTTTAACTGCAACATAAAAGATTTCGTCGATTTTATGTAACTAAAAATGTACCTGAACTTATTCAGACGTATGTCAAAAAACACTTATTAGAGGGTCGTGTTCTGATAAAATGTACAGGTTTTAACCATGTTTGACAAAGAATTAGTTGAAAAAATCCGAGCGGCATTTCCAAGAGCAGAGAAAGATTTCAATGGAAGAAAAAGAGTTTTTTTTGATAATGGTACAGGGACATTAGTATTGAAACAAGCTGCAGAAGCTGAACACGATGCAAGAATTAACTGTAGCGCAAATATTGGTGGTATATTTGATGAGTCCAAACAAGCAATGAAAATTATCCTCGAGGGGAGACAATCTGTTGCAGACTTACTTAATGCTCCATCTCCTGAAACCATCATCTCTGGAGAATCAGCTACTTCACTAGTTTTCAATATTAGTTATGCTTTAGGAAAAGAGTTCACAGGAAAAGAGAATGTAGTTGCAACTGACTACGAGCATTATACTAATGTTAGTCCTTGGGAAGAACTGAGGGAACAAGGGAAAATAAAGGAAGTTCGTTATGCTAGAGTGAACATGGAAGATGGAACAATTGATTTAAGTCACCTGAATGAATTGATAGATGAAAATACCAAAGTTGTCACCATTACTGCAGCTTCAAATTTCTTAGGCACTAGAAGCCCGTTAGAAGAAATAGGCAAAATGGCGAAAAGAGCTGGTGCATACTATTTCATTGACGCTGTTCACCAAATAATGCATGGGACAGTTGATGTACAGAAAATAGATTGTGATTTCCTAGTATTTTCTACATACAAAATTTTCAGTTCTCATGGAAGTTTTCTATATGGGAAGAAAGAACACCTTGAGAGTCTTAAACCTTTTAAAGTAAAAACTGCTCCAACTTCAGCACCCGGCAAATATGAGTGGGGTACAAGGAATCAAGCTTTCTTTGCTGCGTTTAGTGCAGTTATTGATCATCTAGAGTGGATTGGGGAAGAAGTACAATCCAATTACGAAGGGAAGTTTACAGAATATAAAGGAAGAAAACGTTTACTGAAAATAGCTATGGATGCGGTTCAGCAAAATGAAGTAGGATTATCAAAAGCGGTTCTAATGGGATTTGAAGACGTCCCAGGATTGTTGAAGATACCTGGTGTAACCGTATACGGTTTGACAGATTTAGAGAGATTAAGTGAAAGAGCTCCAACATTCTCCTTCGAAGTTGAGGGTATTTCAGGTGAAGAAGTTGCAAAAAGATTGTGGGAAGAGGGAGCTATTGCTGCTCGCTCAGGGCATTTCTATTCTCTTGCTCAAGATTTGCATGATAAACAGAAGGTCGTTAGAATAAGCTTAGTGCAGTATAATACTCTAGAAGAAGTAAGAACTTTCTTGATAACTCTTAGAAAAATATGTATAATATAGATGAAGGTTTATCAAATTCTGTTTAACTTTCTCCAGTTTAATACTCTGAGATAAAATGTCCTTAAGAATAAGTTATATACTCCTATTCCTATTATTTCACATGAATAAACGAAAAATAATCGATAATGTTTATTGGTTAGGTGGAATTGATTGGGATAGACGGTTATTTGATTCTCTTATACCTCTTCCTGATGGAACTAGTTATAATTCCTATTTAATTCAAGGAAGTGAAAAAACTGTTTTACTTGATACTATTGAACCAAGCATGACAGATACGCTCTTCTCTCAATTGAAAAATGTTGAAAAAATTGATTACATTGTTTCTCACCATACAGAACAAGATCATTCAGGAGCAATACCTGCTGTTCTTAAGAAATATCCATCAGCTATAGTTCTCGCAACTAAGAAAGGAAAGGAAATGTTGACAGATCATTTATTAATTTCTTCAGAACAAATACAGATTGTAGAAGACGAAGAAGAAATTTCTTTAGGGGATAAAACATTAAAATTCATCCATACACCTTGGGTTCATTGGCCAGAAACAATGGTTTCTTACCTTGTAGAAGATAAAGTACTCTTTTCTTGTGACTTCTTTGGTTCACATGTTGCAACAACTGATCTCTATGTTAGAGATGAAGGATTAGTCTATGAAGCTGCTAAAAGATATTTTGCTGAAATAATGATGCCTTTTAG
>BPTK01000171.1 GCA_023705905.1 Candidatus Heimdallarchaeota archaeon | reverse complement strand
GACTCAAAACCTTAGCTATGTGTTTAGGTAGTTTGGTACTTCGTTTCTTCTTCTTCATTATCGTCCTTAATTACCTCATAACAATTTATTACAATATACCTTATGGGATTACTTACGTAAACTAAAAATATCGCCAAAAATAAGTCTTTTTACAAAAGGATTGGCTTATGTAATGAAATTATACCAAACAAAGGTAGCTCTTGTCAACCCCCATAAAAAATTATAAATACCAATCAATACGTTAATCGATTCATAGGCAGCTCAAATGGGCGTCCCAGCACGTCCCTAAGACACTTTAAGCGTATATACGGGTGGATACGACCGAGAGTGGGGTTTGGCGTATCTGGACACCCACGGGATTATAAGTGTCGAGCAGGCTACTGACTATGGAATTTTATCAGTTTCACTTTTAGGTAATTGCGCTTTCTTCGCTTAAGTTCTCGTGTATGAACAATACAAACTTGATAACCATATTTGGCAAAAAGACGTTTGCGCTTATCATCCTCAGCACGCTCTGAAGGTATGCCTCTTTCTTGCCTACGCTTCTTATGCCAACGTTCGCCATTATACTCCACTAACTTTTTCTGACCATTGACATTGGTGAAATCTGGACAACAGCCTCCAATTACTAACTGACCATCACCAACAAATTTATACTCTCCAGGAAATAACTCATTGAGAATAGCAAGAAGTTCAAGCTCTGACCTATTTGGTGAAATACGAGCAAAAACTTTTTTGACATACTCAGGGTCTTGCCAATTTCTCTTAGCTGCTTCACTTATTTTTTCTCTGGTCTTTTTTGAAGGATGCTTACCTTTCCAAGGAGATGGCTTACCAAACATAGGATTATTTTCACCTGTATATTTACCTCGCTCAAGTAAGAAATGCTTACCTATGTAATACCCAAGCTTTCGCAATCTTTTCCTAACCTTCTCCTGCTTAGAAGAACGACCACCTTCAGCCTTTGCTTGAAGTGTTTTGAGTTCTTTCAGTAATTTCTTAATCTCTTTTTTCTTTGTCATCACCTTTCCTTCCTTTCTATTTATAAATTTTTATCCCAGTCCACACACTATAGGATGCTAATTTTTCATCAGAGTATTTACTGCGAATAGTCACACGACCAGTGCTGCCCTTTAAGTCAAAGTACTGTCTGAAGCAAGTCACAATATTTTGTTTGTCTTCCATCAGTAAAAAAGACCAGGGTTCTGGGTCCATCCTAACTTCATTGTATTCAATATTGACTGTGTGAAATACCCCTTCTGCTAATCCCTCCTGCACCCACTGGTGTAATCTTTGAAGCTTGGCTTGTTTATCAGAGATTGTCTTTACAGTCAAATCCTTTCGTATCCAAGCAGACCAGCCAAGGTCTTTCTCTGTAACCCTAAAACGTATCCAGCCATCTTTTTCCTCAAGGACGTATAGCGGGTCTGCTTCAAGTAACTCTCCGGTATCATCATTTTGATACTCCATCCCTGGCCCTGCTCTTATGTATTTTTCATTTATCCCTTTGTATTGAACTCTGCCCATAACGAAGTTCTCTAAAGCATGCTCTGCCGGTTTCCTAACTTCAATGACCTTGTCAATTGTGTCATACACATCCGTCCATCTTGTTCTCATTTCAACCAATGCTTTCCTCTGAGTCACTTCAACTTCAACTTGTAATTTCGGTGGTACAAGCTCTTTCTTCTTTGGTACCTTTGCTGCCTGAACATCATTGATATGATGTGTTTTTGGCTTGTCAGAATCACACCCTACAGTCAACAAGATTGCCATCAAACAAATTGTACACATTACTCTTCTCATTTTACACTTCCTTCCTCAGCCTAAAAAAATAAGGCGTCACTATATTGTGAACACCTCAGGGTTTCGGCACCTATCCATGAACACTCAAATGACGCCTACAAAGCATCACAAATTAGCGTTCACGGATAAAACTTCTGCCGATTTGAGGTGTACGCTATTTCTCTTTATCTTACCATAACCGACTATACCTTACAACAAAATTATACTTATTTTATGCACTTGGGCGATTATCACTTAGTATTTTTATCCCTGCTTCAAGTACCCTGCTGATAGTGTCCTCGATATTGCCATCCTCCTCGATAGCACAAGCTCCCAAAGCTTTAAGAGCACCTGGGCCGACGAGAAGCGCTGAGACATACACGACCTCCTCCATACTCTTACCTTCAAGTGCCTTTTGAATTTCTCCAAGATTTCTTTCATTCCCTATTATTGTAATACCTTTGTTGAAGTGCTGAGCGACAGCTGACACCCACCCCTCAATCTGGCCGGTACCACAAACGATAAATCCGAGGTCAGCAAGCTCATCAGAAGCTTCTGCTGTAGGCACTTCGAACTTTATTATATTACATTCATCCATAATTCTTTTCCTTCAGCTTATTCTTCAGCTTATTGTATGGTATTCGTACCTATTTATGTACGGGCTACTCTGATTCTCAGTTCTTACAGCTCCTGTTCGGATACGCTAAAGAGCCCAAAAGCTCCACTATACCCAGAGTAGGGGCTGGCTACTCAAGCCTCTGCCTCTGCATCAAATATCTCATCCAATTGCTTGTTAACTGATTTCTTCATTGTTCATCCTTTCAGTTTTGTTGACTTTTGTTTTTCATAAAACTTATTACTGTAGCGCCAATCACCATATTTCGGTTCAGGTAACGACCACAACACTCTTGCAAACTTTAGAGCTTGCTCAAAATCGAAAACGTTAACCCAGTTCTTTTCTGCCATGTGAGCGCAACATCCTGAACCCGATATCCTACTTTTCTCTATCGAGTATTCCCAAGTAAGAGACTCAAGCCCGTAAGTGGTAACAGCCCAAGAGTTAAACTGCTTAATCACTCGACTGCCATTCGCCTTCTTCCATTGCTTATGAGGGTACTTACTTTGCATGCGATAATGAAGGTGAGCTAGCATATCTGCAACACGAGCTCTTGTTTCTTTGTCTTCACTAAAGCGTAGTGCATAACCAGCTGCAACTAAATCTTCAGCTATAAACTCATAAGAAGGAGTGTTCATTAGCTCTTTACCACTCAGCATCGTAAGCTTTGGCAGCTTCTCTGTGTCGAATTGCTCTTTCATCCACAACAGTATTTCGTTGAATGGCCTTTGACTTACTTTCTTGCGTTTCTTCTTTTTCTTCTTTTTAGCCACCATCATTCATTCCTTTCAAAAAGCGTCATATCATATTATATTATCATAGTCATAGTCATCATCATTGTACGTTGTCAACGTATCAACGTCAACGTCAACGTAGCCGCGTATCAACGTCATAGTCATAGTCGTTTTTCACGTTTCGTTACACCGTTACAGGGTAAACAGCGCAAGTTATATAATAATATGAATTTATTCCAATGTTGTTGATATGAAATATATAATATATTCATTTTTTTTACTTCTTTCCTTATAATGCTATGTACTATGTAACGATATTGTTCTAAAGCACCTTAGGGCTGCATATAAACGAGTTAACGTATCATAGCAAGAGTATTTTTGCTGTGTAACTTACCCTGTAACGAAAATTGCTTTGCCCTGTAACGTTTCCAATTTTCTTCTGAGACCCTACGTTTTTCAAATTCGTTGCCCTATGATAAAAAGTCATAGTCGTTACCAGCAAAGTGAAAATTTACCCTGTAACGTTACATAGCAAATACATAGCAAATACATAGCAAATACATAGCAATTTATCACTTTTTCGCCAGATTTTTATAATACCCCAGACCACCATGTAGCCTCTTTTTTTCCACTTTTGGGAACGTAGCTTTCACACCCTTTCCGAAGAGTGCAACATCAACAACTTTGAATCCACCTTCATCACAATACTGAACGTAGCCACCATAAGCGTCCTCCACTCTAACACGCTGATTTGTATCAACATCTTGAATATAATCTCTTCGCAAATAACCTCTTCTTGGGTCAGTATCTTGCCAGTGCCGTTCTGTAAGCTTCTTTGATTTGGGTGGTATTATAATTCCCTTCTCATGCAACGCTTTCATACCTTCCGTAAGAATTAAACATAAATGTCCCGCTCGTCCTTCTTCTAATCGTTTCTCCATTTCTCTTTTTCTGCTTATAGGAAATTTGTTAGGAAACTCTATAAGAACCATACGACGTTCCATTGCTCCTGTTTTGTCTCGAA
>BPTK01000170.1 GCA_023705905.1 Candidatus Heimdallarchaeota archaeon | reverse complement strand
TTAGGAAACTCTATAAGAACCATACGACGTTCCATTGCTCCTGTTTTGTCTCGAATATCATCTCCATCTGGAAGAGTTCCATCCCAGAGTAAATACAAACCACCTTCATGTTCACCAGCACTCAAAAGACAATGTCGTTCATCTTCAGGTAGAGCGTCAATGAACTGTATAATCCTCGTGTCGTAATCTCCATCCCACTGAATTAAAACCCCCTTGTAAAATGAAAAGCCTTCTGTTCGCAACAAATCTTCCTTATAAAAAATTAGCAGGTTTTGTATTATGGTACTTCTTTTCTTAGCCATCATCGTCTCCTTTCAACTTAGCGTCATTGTTGTCATTGCCATAGTCAACGTAGCTACATTCGTTAAAAAACGTCATTTTTTCATTATCATCAGAAACAGTCAGAAGTAGCTCTTTTCACTCTTCTCTTTTTCTCTCTCGTTACACTCAAAATAAATCAAACGCTGTTTTATATACTCTATGCTCCTATAGTCCTATTATTCAATGGTAACAACCCTAACAACCGTAACAGGCTTTTGTATATAAGATGTATTGGTTGATTTTCCTTTAGCTCCTATATAGCAAATGCTGTTACTGTTGTTACCGTTGTTACTCCTCTTTTTTATCGAATAGTTACGTTTAACCAGTATCTTTTCGCCTTCTTTCCTTCCACCTTATCAAGTTTTTCTTTCATTTTCGGTTCCTGTTCTTCCTTTGGGTCAAAGGTATTTTCTATCAGCTCCAGAACTTTTTTATGCTCTTCACTTTTTAACTCATTATACTTAATAATATTTTTATTTCCCAGCCACCAGAAGACCCTGTGTTTCTTATCAATCAGAAGAAAGTGGCATTTGTTGTCAATAAGCTCATCAAATAACTTATCTAATTGCTTATCAACTATTGGTTCTTTCCTGCGCTTCTTTTTCGTCTTCGTAGCCATTATCGTTCATCGTTTCAAAAAGTGTCATAGTCATAGTCAACCACGCAGCTGCGTTCATATATTCATTACAACAAAACAAGCTCATTTTGCTATTTTTTTTATCGCTTTCACGGAAGTCGAAAAAATCAATTCCGTCACTTTTTATCTTTGTTGCCATCCTTCCAAAATCAGTCAAACGCTGTTTTATATACTCTATGCTCCTATAGTGTTATATTACACCACATTACACCTTACACCTTTTATGGCGTTCTTATATTAGTACTATATAGGAATATTTTGTTAGCTCTTATAATACAAACGCTGTAATAGGTGTAATGGTGTAATGTGTTATTATTCATTTTTTATAACAATATTCAGCCAACATCGCTGTGTTTTTCCCTTTATAGTCCTCACTTCCTGCTTGTAGCCAAGTTGTTTTAAGCTCTTACTCAGCGCATCTTTGGATAGTGATACAAAGTAGCGTCCGTGCCTTCTGCAATCCTCAACCCAAAATTGATATACTTCTGTCATTCTGGTATTCGTAACAAATTTATCAATCCTTCTCTTAAAATTCTCATCAGCAAATTCTTTACCAGGGTTTTCTTGTTTGCGATATCTTTGTACTGCTTTTCTAATCGTCTCTGTAGGTATAAGCTTGCTCTTTTCTGAGCATTCCATATAACCGCGTATAGCCCAAGCAAGTATCCACGGCCATTCTGTTTGAAGTTCTTTCAGCAGTTCGGTGTCTTCTTTCTTTTCAGGTACTCTATATTTCCATTCAACTAAATGAACACGATCCCAGATAGCATTTGTCTGCTCATCAATCCTTGGTAAGTTCTGTGTCATCAATATAACTTTAGCTGTTTGCCTTATATCATGAAAATCCTGGCGCATACCTCGACCCTTTATTGTTCTATCTCCCGTTATTTCTTTAACTAAGGGTATTCTTAGCTTCATGTGTGCGTGTGTTTCCGAAGCCACTACTAATCGCTTTCCCTCAAGGTCTGCTATTTCGGTCGGGTGCTGAGTAAATTTAGTATGTTTCAATAGAGTCTCTGGTGCTTTACCTGCGTAATCGCCCATTATTTGTGCTAAGGTATCAAGAAAAGTGTTCTTACCGTTCTTACCTGTACCATAAAATACAGGAAACACTCGATAAGATATACTGCCACTAAGACAATAACCCGCTAATCGCTTCAAATAGTTAACTTGACTTTTATTATTCAACATCCACTGCTGAAGAAGTTCATACCATAACTCTAAATTTCTTGGTGTTACTTTTGCTACTTCCCCAAATTCAGCAGGATAAGTTGTACTAACTATCTGGGTAATATAGTCCTCTGAATCATGACGTTTTAATATGCCTGTTGTTAAATCCACTGTACCATTACGACAGTTAAGCAAGTAATCCTCTTGGTCGAACTCTTTAGAGTAAACACAAATATCTGACTGAGCTCTAGCCATACGCAACATTGCTTTTATCTCGTAATCACTTTCAGACTTGAAAGCCCACCTCATTATTTTTTCTTTTATCTTGGGCTCTTGGTCTTTTCGTATTTCATCTAAAATACTTCGAGCTGTCTCCACAGCAAACTGAATAGCACGAGCTTCTCCTGTTTCTAAATTCCATTTCTTACCATCATACACCAACCACCTCTTCCAATCCCAACAATACAGGATTTTACCTTTATGCTGCATTGCAAATCTTCGAGCGTTCCCCGCATCAGTATGATTAAAACCATACCTCTTAATCCACAGCTTTTCCGTAAGTAGGTGTCTGTAATGCAATCCCATCGCCTCAAGTATTTCTTCAATTTCACAACCACCGTGACAATAGAGTAAAATTCGACCATCCTTTTCAAGGCTTATACTTAGGCTTGGTGCAGTATCCTTATGAGCAGGACATAAAGCTCTCCACTGGGTTCTTTCTGAACTTTTGAAAGTTTGTTTAGGTTCTTTGAGGCGACTCAAAACCTTAGCTATGTGTTTAGGTAGTTTGGTACTTCGTTTCTTCTTCTTACTTTTCTTTAGCATTAGTACCTCCCTGTTGTTTCTTTCGTTTTGCTGCTCGTTTCTTCTTATAGGTTTTTCTAATAGCTTTAATCCGTTTAGCATTTACTTCAGATGAGCAGCGTAATCTCCCTTGCCTAATATGTTCTCGCTCACTCTCTGGTCGTTTATAAAAACCCAGTTTTCGCAGTTGCTGTCGAATACGATGTTCAGCGTTCGAACGAGCTCCTTCGGTGTGGATTGCTTTAAGTTGGACTTTTAACTCTTTGATTTTTTCTCGTTTGTTCATAGCGTCTCATTCTCCTTTTAATTAGTTTGAGATGGTGATATGAAAATTTTGTAAGGTTGATACTCTGTCCATTATGAGGTAAGTGGGGCAGCACACCCAGTTCCTCCTCCTCCAACAACCATACCAATTGCTCACGGGGTATTTCTAATAGGGCAGATGCTGCTGCCATTCCAAATGTATCTGTTATTTCATCCATCGTAATCAATACTATTATATCGAGTCTAATATAGGTCTAAGCCCAAAAATGTGAAGTTTGAGAGAAA
>BPTK01000169.1 GCA_023705905.1 Candidatus Heimdallarchaeota archaeon | reverse complement strand
CTTGATTCTCAAACAGGAAAAGTTGTTATTGATCTTATCAGAAGATTTTCAAAAGAGAAAAACACTGCTGTCATACTAGTTACACATGACATTGCTATGGCTAAAACATGTGATAGAATGATCCAAATAGGTGATGGAAAAGTTATTTCAGATTAGAGATGTATCCTCTCAATCCTCTTTATTTTCTTTACCCATCTCTCAAACTTCTCCGGTGTTCCTGGATATTTGTTTGAAACCTTCTTAATTTTTTCAGCTATTAGTAAACCTCTTGCTACCTTGAACAATAGTTTTGGTTTTCGCATTCCTTTTAATATTTTTTGGAAAATTGGTAACTTGACGGAAGTTGACCCCATAATTGCATCAACATCACTTTGGGAAATAATTTCTTTTTCAAACAGATAGGAGAAATCGCTAAAAGGAACAGCATTTAGCAATTTATGAACTGCAATTCCTAGTCCGCCATCATAACCGTATATGTTCCAAATTTTTACGTTGTAGTCCCATAATTCTTCTTCGCTATAATTTTCATGTCTTAGAGCTAGTTCTATTCTTTCTGCTGCATAAAATCCACTAAGTAATGCCGGCCCGTGCCCCTCTCCGCTAATAGGGTTAACTAACGCAGCAGCATCACCACAGGTGATGAAACCATCTGCTACCATGGAGTAAAGAGGTAATCTTCCTGGGAGAGTGTCACCATCTGCATTTATTACCTTAACATCAGGGAAGAATTTGTTTCTCAATTCTTCAAGCACTTTTTTAGGGCTGTAGTCTCTGTTTGAATCGTTAATTAGCCATCCAACACCAATATTCAATAGTCTTTCACCTCTTGAGAAGATCCAGAAATATCCTGGAGGTGGAAGCTCATCATGGGTCTCAATTCTCATTTGCTTCTGAAATTCATGGGGTTTAGGTGTTTCGATAATCTCTCTAAAGGAAACTATAATTTCTTTTTTTGGTAGTTTCTTTTGGAATTTATCACATACTTCATCTGGAATGTTTCTCCTAACAATCCCTGTTACACCTGAACAGTCTGCAACAATTTTTGCAAAAATGTTAATCTTATCTCCGTTTTCTGTTCTTACTTTGCACCCAACTATTTTATTACTCTTGATTATAGTTTCAACAACTTTGTGTTTTGGTTTAAATTCAATCCAAGGGAAATCTACTAGACTATCTAAAAGACGTTGTCCGTATTTCAATCTGTCAATAGTTTGGGAAACAAAAGGAATCCATAATTCAAAATCAGGAACAGGTTTGAAATGCGCTGATTCCAAATCTTCTCCTATTTCATCTCCTTTTGGTTGTTGAATTCCTGATAACTCATATAGTTTTCTTGTACTATTAGGACTCAAAGCATCCCCACAAGGTTTGTAACCAACATCTGAACGATTTTTCTGATCTAACAAAATACAAGGAATATTTCTTTTCCCAAGATTTATAGCTAAACTTATACCTGCAGGACCTGCACCAACAATCAGTACATCTGTTGCCAAATCAAGATTTAACATTACGAGTCATCAAAACATGAACAAAGTAATAAGGTTTTCACTGATAAAGAAATACTCTATCTTTAAATATAGTCTTTTTTCATAATCGGTGACGATGACAATTTTGAAAATTGATTTATATTTAGAAATGATTAACAAATCTCACGATACTTTTCGAGAATTCTTATCTCATTTATCGGAAAATATTCTCGATTGGAAGGTACATGAGTTTACTCCAACTGTTAGAGAACTAATAGTACATATTATCCAGAACCAGATGTGGATAGTTAACTATATGTTAGAAAAAAGGGAAGAGAAATACGTAATTCCAGAAAACACATCAGAATTTCTTTTAGAAGAAATTATATCTGTTTACGATAATTTTGTAGTAGATGTGACAGAAAAGCTCTGCAAAGTGAAAGATTTGAATCTAGAGGATGAAAGAAATTATAAAGAATATCCTCTAAATGTAGAAGATTGGTTATATGAGTACATTCATCATTTGCATAAGCATTGCGGAGAGATAAATTTTGCTCATGTCGCTTGGAAAAGAAAGGAAAGATCAGTAACAACTTAGGTGCTATTAGATTTCCCTTCTAACAATTCTTCAGGCGTAAAAGGTTCTAAATGAATAATTATATCCCTGAACATCCCCTCATTTTCTAGTTCATACTTGACTTTTTCTGAAACTTCATGAGCTTCAAAAACAGTCATTTGTGGGTCAACCAATATGTGAAAATCTCCAGTATAGTAACCAAGAATTGTTCTTAATCTAACGATGTGAACTTCCTTTACCTCAGGATGAGAGAGTGCAATCTCTTTTAATTTATCTAAAACTTCTTTTGGGGCTCCTCTATCAAGTAAGTCTGGAATAGATACTTTGGCAATCTCAAATCCAGTAAAAAGAATTAACCCTACAATTATAAAAGCACAAACAGGATCCAACCACCAAACACCATAATAAGAACCTATAACCGCAATAATTACGAAAATTGATGAAAAAGCGTCTGTCCTATAATTCTTAGCATTAGCAATTATAACAACTGAATTTATCTTTTTCCCTATTCTAAATAAGAAAAATGACATTACTATCTTTCCCACAAATGAAATGGATGCTGCTATAAGTATTAGATAAAGAAAATCAAATGGGAGAAGAGATTGGTTAACTAACCTATCTATCGATTCATTTGCTATGAAATAAGATGAAATGAATAAGGTAAGAGCAATAGCTATACTAAAGACTAATTGGTATTTTTGGTGCCCAAAAGGATGGGAAGAATCAGCTGGTCTCTTGCTTACTTTTTCACCAACTCCTGCGAATGTTGCAGTTACCAGATCCAATATAGAATCAAATCCATCTGCAATCAAGCTTATAGAACCTGTAACAAAACCTATGATTAATTTCAATGCTACTAGAAGGCTGTTTACTCCCACTGAAAGAATATTTGCAATAGTTGCTGAGCTAAAGGATAACATTAACCAATCAACTTCTTTTATGGCAATAAAGTTTATGATATGTGATTTTAGGGGCTTGAGATACATTCTAGTGTAGTGGAATTTTCCGTTGCATCCAATAATATATCATTATTCAAGTATGTAATTTATCCAAAGAAAGTGTTACTTATGAAGCTATATGGAAAAAACGTGAATTTAGATTTCCATTTAAACATGTACACTTTCTGGGCTTTTGTTAGGCATATTGTATATTTATTTGGATACTGGATCGCTAAAATAGGCGGGGTAGCATTGTTTTTTTTCATTTTCAAGTGGCGGAGAGAAATCAAAATTAGTAATTTATTGAAGGACAATCAGATGTCAGAGATTTTAAAAATTAGCATTAAGCAGGAAAAAAATAGGAGACAAAACAGTTTTGATGGCCTTTTCCTCTCAAGATTTTCCTATCAACAAGATGTTACTTTGAATAATTTTGGCTTATTCATAATTCCTAGAAAAGGTGAGAGAGCGGAAATTGCACTTCTACGTTATTCATCAGTTGTAAAAGACTTAGGATGTGATGTTTTTGTCTATAACAAACCTTTACGTGGTAATTCAAAATCGCAATCCGAGTTGTTAGAGTTACAGAAACTTATTGATTGTTATAGCTATTTTCAACTAAAAATTGGATTATTGGAGAATGAAAGAATATTCATTTTGACTGAAACAGATGGAAGTCAAATGGCATTATCTCTCTCAACTCAGGTAGAAACAAAAGGAATTATTCTTGATTTTACCAGAAAACGAAAACCACCAAAGTATTGGCAAGGTTTGATGGGAAGAGTGAAATTTCTATCTCTTGTAAATCTAGTAATTTCGATTATTGAAAAAGTAAAAGCTTTGTCAAAATCAGAAAATCATACTATTGAAATTAGCACTCCATTGATCCTAATATCAAGAAAAGATAGGAAAACAAGATTGCTCAAATACTTGGAATACAAATTTGGTAATCTCAAGGAAGAATTTGTTAAACTTGCTATGAGGATTAAGGAAGTTGAATTCAACCAAGAATTCAAAGAAACAATATTGATAGTTTCACGTGATGGAAAGATTAAAACTGAAGAAAAAAAGAGAAATTATAATTAATCTGGCTAATTTTAAAAAAAAAGAGAAATTACTTACCACCACTTACTTGAAGAGGTGAAAGTAGCATCCATGGAGATTTATGCCCGTGTCGATTTTGTTGTTCTTTACTGAAATCTTCTATTCTTTCGAGAACCTCAAAGACAGTAGTACCGATCATAGCATTCTTAACAGGATATTGAACTTCTCCATCTTTAACATAGAATCCTTGATTTATTTGAGCTGAAATCTGAGGGTTACCAGACATATCAGTAATAGATGAACCTATCAAGAGTATACCTTCTTTTAGATCCTCAAGAAGTGTATCTTTAGCTGTTTCTCCAGCATTAATATCTAACGAGTAAGTTGAAGGTTTGGGTCTTGCTGCAAATGAACCACGGGATGCGTGTCCAGTATTTTCAAGTCCTACAAGAGGCGCAGTGTAAGAATCTGTGATATAAGTAGTTAGAATACCATCTTTAACTAGGTTTAATTTTTGGGGAATAACTCCTTCATCATCGAAAGCAGAAGAATCGACACCTCCAGGATAAAATGGGTCGTCTGTAATTGTTAGCTTTTCTGAAGCAATTGCATCACCTATTTTGTCAACAAAGTAAGCTGTTCGATTAAATACATTAAAAGCATTGATTCCAGATGAAATGATAGGTGAGATTGTTCCCATACAGCTATCAGGATCCAGTAAAATTGGTAAAGTTGCAGATTCAATTTTTTGCGAACCTAGCATATTTAATGCTCGTTTTCCAGCTTCTTTCCCTACTTTCAAATGATCGAAATTACCCAGCACTTCTGAAGAATCGAAGTAATAGGCATTTCCAATATCATCTCCATCCTGTAGCTTAACACTTAGATATCCAGAAATCGATGTTTGTTTGGAAAACCTATCTATGCCTTGAGAATTAATGATGAAACGTTCCCCATTACCAGTAGTAAAACTTCCTCCAATTATGCTATCATCTCTTACTTGTGCTTCTTGAACTCCTTCGAGAATCATTTCTGTGAAATCTTCAACTGATAAGTCTATTATGTTTTGATCAAAACAACCATCAATATCAGGTGTAGAGCGTTTATCTTCAGGGAGTGAATTGAAATTTTCATCTGGTGGGCTGACTTTTGCTAACGAGTAGGCATTCTTTACAGTGTTTTCAATTGATTCAAGAGAAAATATAGTTGTAGAAGCCATACCTATTGCTCGATCTTTTATAATTCTAACTCCTAAACCAGAATTAGCAATATCTGTAAACCTTCTTATGGATCCTCTCTCTAATTGAACATTTCTAGCAGCTCCATAAATAGTATAAGCTTCAACTTGATCAGCTCCTAACGATAAACCAAGTTTTATAACTTTTTCAGCTAATTCATGTAAATTTATTTCAGTTGACATTTTATTGACTTCCTCCTATAACAATATTTGAAACCCCAAGGTCCGGACCA
The DNA here is from genome assembly GCA_023705905.1 of Candidatus Heimdallarchaeota archaeon. Taxonomy (GTDB): domain Archaea; phylum Asgardarchaeota; class Heimdallarchaeia; order Heimdallarchaeales; family Heimdallarchaeaceae; genus UBA460. Next base: position 2,243 of record BPTK01000169.1, on the reverse strand, counting down.
CCAGCAGTTACTGGAATACCCTGTCCTTGTTTCCCACACGTACCTAAAAATTCAGGTTCCCATTTCTTTCCTACAGCGTAGGTGTTTTCAAAGACTTCTAGTGTCATCCCACTCATTCCAACATTACCTATCATGTCTGTTATCTCACCATTTTCAATGATGTAACCCAACTGGCATGAGAAGTAAAATTGCCCTTTAGCTGGCATAACATATCCACCATAGGAATTCTTTAGATAAACACCTTCTTTGGTGAGTTCTGCAATTTCTTCAAGTGATTTATCACCTGAGTCGACATATGTATTTCCCATTCTAGCTAATGGAGTAAAATTGAAATTCATAGCTCTACCTGAACCATTCGGTTCCATGTTTAAAGCGGAAGCTGTTTCAAGCGTATGGAAATATTCTTTCAAAATACCTTTTTCTACAAGAGTTCTTTTACGTGCTTTAGTACCTTCTGAATCATAATCAAAAGAACCTCTCAAACTTGGTAAGGTTGGGTCATCATAAACATTTATTTCCTCCACTCCAACTCTATTATCGATTTTGCCTTCAAGCACCGATTGTTTAGCAATCACAGCGTCAGCTTCGCAAGCATGTCCAAATGCCTCATGAACAAAAACACCAGTCAATGAAGGATCCATAATGACATTCATCAGACCAGACGGGGGCTTTCTAGCAGATAGGAGTTTGAGACCCAATTCAGCTGCTTTAAGACCCTCTTTCTCAGGTTCCCATTTCTGAATTAACTCCCATCCACCTGCACCACCTATGGAATCAAAAACAGACTGCATCTCAGTACCTTCTCTCGCAACAACATTTTTCATTATACGAACAACATGGTTCTCATTTTCCACTGTTGTTCCCTTATTGTTTACTATAAACTCTTTACTGTGTGATTCTCTGTAAGTTGAAGATGTTTCTGCAATTCGATCAGAAAATTCACGTGCTGCTTTTTCAGTTTGAGCAATCTTTTCAAATTTAGTCTCTTTATCAATCTCTCGTGGATCAATTTCAAGTTTTGTCCCACCTTTTCCCTCGAAAACCCAATCATCCTTAATCATTCTATCTTGTTTGGCAAACTTCGATCCTATTTTAGCAATTCGAATAGCTTTTTCAGCTGATTTTAGTATAGATTCTTCATCTATATTAACAATAGTTGTAAATCCCCAAGCATTGTCAATTAGAGCTCTGATTGCAACACCGCCAGTTGTCTGATTACTTACACTATCAAATCTTCCATTTCTAACGGTAAAAGATTCTCCCATAGCGTAAGCATAGCGGATGTCTACGAAATCTTTTGAGGATATACTAATTTTGTTGATTACTTTCTCTAACGTATCTAACATTCAATCCCTCCGTTACTTGAAATAATATAAATCTAATTGTTCTGTATAAGAGTAAAGAGAATCTCAAATAACAAAATCGGAAGGTTCTCCACATTTTTTGCAAGATGCATCATTACCAAGATTTTTCTTCTTTATTGAATAACCAGCTCTTTCAACAAGAGTAACACCGCAGTTTTGGCAAAGAGTAGAGTTAATTTCAGAATAGGGGAGATTTCCGGTATAGACGTATTTCAGCCCAACATTTTCTGCAATTCTGCTAGCTTCTAGAACAGTTTCAACTGGTGTAGGAGGAACATCTTGCATTTTGTAATGAGGATAGAACCTGCTAAAGTGAATTGGTATTTTATCATTCATAGAATTAAGAACCCACTCAGCAAACTGTTTTATTTCCTCTCTATTATCGTTATAACCTGGAATTAAAAGCATTGTGAGTTCGATATGGATACCTTCTGAAAACAGGAGAAGAACATTATCTTTAATTTGTTCTAAACCAGGAAAATGAGCTACTTTTCCATAGAAATCTTTGTTAAAAGCTTTAATATCTATATTGGCAGCATCTATGATACCAAATAGTTCAGAAAGTGGTTCCTTATTGATTAAACCATTGGAAACTAATACGTTTCCTATGTTATTATCGTGAGCTAATTTTCCAGTATCTTTTATCCATTCAAAATTGATTAATGGTTCGTTATATGTGTAGGCTATTGTATCACAATTATTTTTTCTAACTTTTTCTATTGCTTGTTCTGAAGTAATATTTACCATATTATTGCTTTCAGCTGATATCTGACTAATAGACCAATTCTGACACATATCACAATGCAAGTTGCATCCTGCTGTACCAAAACTCATTGTAGAAGTTCCTGGTTTATAATGGTATATTGGTTTCTTCTCAAT
>BPTK01000168.1 GCA_023705905.1 Candidatus Heimdallarchaeota archaeon | reverse complement strand
TTGGATCCCAATCAAGTCCCCATGACCAACCAACAAAGAATAGGTCGTAACCACCCTCTTCATAGGTTGGAATGTAATCATAATCAAGTAATGGATAGTCCCATGTACGGGGGCCAATATTACCCCATCCAGTAGATTCATGGAAGGTTATACCAATACCAATTTTTGGTAATTGTTGTTCCATCAACAATGACCATTGATTACGGGCTGAGCTTGTATTGGGTGAAAGTAAGTTAATTGAAAAAGCGATTTGTATTTCTGTTTCTTGTGCTCGAGCAAGAAATGTGCTCATGCTAAACAAGACTATTAGGGTTATACCCAATAATGCTTTTTTATTCATTTTTATTTCACCTATAAGTTTCCACTAAGAAGTATATATTACAGTGGAAGCATTTCCAAAGTGTTATTACAGCTTAATAAAGGTTTTGTGTTTTCATTTCAATAGTTGGAATCAAATATAAATTATAGAAAAATTGAAACGAAGCAACCATATGCGTAATGTGCCTGTAATTGCTTCTTGCGCCCATCTAAGGGGCTCCAAAGTGCTCAATAAGTTTCAAAATCTGTACCATCGCCATAAGGTAAACTAGGAGTAAAATTGCAGCAATGAAATAAGTGAAAGAACTGAATGTTGCTTCTCGGAAACTATCTTTGCTCATCGGTGCAGTTTTGAAAAGTTTAGATTTTAAATTTGTAATAGAAGTTGATTGACCGAAATTACCTATGCAAGCTCCAAGAAGAATTATAAAACCAACCTCACCAAAGAACACATATTGCGTAATGTCTTGTAATGCTAAAACGGGAGAAAAATCCATTCCATAAATAATAATTATTAAGATTATGATATTAATTGTAAGAAAGATAATTGAAGTAATAAATCCTAAAAATGTGATGCGAGTCCAGTTTATTTTAGCTCTTTCTTCTTCTCCCTCGGCTTTTATCTCATTGTTATTTATACTAGTGGTTTTCTTTCTTTTCTTTCTCACTTTCTTACTTGATAGCCCCATTATTGTCCCCTTTATCGGTTATTGGTGCTGCACAATTAGAACAGAATTTTACTCCGTTCTTAACTTGATTCCCACACATTGTACATGTTATTACGCTTTTAATATTGTTAGGCGCGAAATCAGTTTTGTATATGGGGTGCAGGATTATTTTACCATTTTCCATTTCTATTGAAAAATGTTTAGGGTTATCCATATCATGTAAAACAGTTTTGGGGAGAACAATGCGATTTTGTCGATCAATTTCTAATAATCTGCTATCTTCTAATTTTCTGAGACTTATTTTACTTCCATGCTGACCAATTATTACACCGTCTCTCAGTTCAAGAATTCTATCAGCTCTAGCTGCAACCTGTTGTGAATGAGTTACAATACAGATAGCAATTCCTAGTTCTTCATTAATTCTATCAAATAAATCTAAAATACTTTCTGCAGTTTCAACATCTAAATCTCCTGTAGGCTCATCCCCAATCAATATTTTAGGGTTGGTTATAAGGGTTGTAGCTATAGCCGCTCTCTTCTTTTCCCCTCCTGAGAGAGTGTCTTCTCTTTTCATTCTTTTATCCCAAATACCAAGAAATTTTAGTAGAAATTCAGCTCTTTGTTTCACAACCTTTGGATGTACTTTAGCATAATATCCAGCTAACTCTATATTCTCTTTTACTGTTAAATGAGACAATAGTTTACTGTCTTGAAAAATAACTCCCGCAAATGTTCTTCTTGCCTTAATTATTTCTTCATAAGAAGACCTAGTGATATCTTTTGAAAGCTCTTTCCAAAATACTTTACCCGAGGTGGGTTTAGTAATACCTGCTACTACATTTACTAGTGTAGTTTTTCCAGATCCGCTTGGTCCAATTAGAAATAATTTTTCTTTGGGGTTTACTTTGAAAGAAACACCTCTCAATGCCTGTGTTTCTATTTTTCCAGTTTGGTAAATTTTGATAATATCTTCAGCAACTAATAGTGGATTGATATCGTTGATAGCTTTCGTTACATGCGACGGAGAACTAATTTTAGTTGCCATTGGTATAACTCTCCTCTCTTATACACTAATAAAATTGTTCATTGATAATAATCAGTCTAAAATCGAAAAGAATAAAGAAAAAATGTGGAAAATATTTTTGTTTAAGTAAGTGATTCTCCTACTTGCTCTTCAGCTTCCTCATTGTCAAGTTGTCCTTGAAAGTCTAGCACTGGAGTTTTTCTAGCCTTTATGCTATTGACAATCTTGCGAATGAGGTAATCTCTATTCATCCATATTTTGTCAAGGTTCCCTACAATTAAAAATATTCCATAGATTATTAAGAATGGTATCAAATAGAGTAACCATAACGAAAATGCAACCCCTATTGAATGATACTGCCCTTGTTCTGCATATATTAGGAAATTATTGGTTTTTCTATCCACAAAGAGAGAGAATAATATGTTTCTAAAACTCAACGTGATGTCACCAGTCATTAAAGCCATAGCTGTTCCAATGATGATGCTAGCAATAAAGACTATAAGTAGAAAAGATTTAACGCTGGGCATGTATTTCTTTCTTTTTTGAACAAGTTTGAACATAATGAAGCTATATGTTGCAGAAACAAGTACACCAAGTATTATCGGTATTAGGACTATCCAAATATATGTATTTGTCCATTTTGGATTTGCTTGATTAATTAGCTCAGACCCCCAAATATTTTCTACATTGTAAAATTTGTGTGATTGAGCAAAATCTAACTCATCAACTGGAAAAGCTCCATTTCTGAAAAAACCACTGTCTGCAAACATATATAGTGCGAAACCTAGTATTAAAGCCACCATTGGTGCAAAGAACCAAACCAGTACAGGTTTTGCAATGATCCTTAAAGTTGCTTCCTGACCTCCATTTAATCCGTATGTAAGAAAGACATTCATCCAGTAACTAGGTCCTTCCCAAAAAGAGTGACCTCTTAATGAATTTGTGATTCCCATAATTAATACACTAATAAGCCAGGTAGAGAAAAGATAGATGCCCATTGGTGAATGAAACTTCTTCCAAAGCCATTTTCCTAACGCAACAAACCAATCTCCCAATACTCCAACAAAGGTTCTTGGACCCATTTCTGTCGTGCCAATATTGCTTTCTGCTGTCTCAGTTTTATCTGCTTGCATACTAATAGCCACGTTGCATATTTTCTTAGACATTTTAAACCTTTTCTCTTACAATTAGGTTTACGTTAAAAAAAATGCTTCAACCAAAATAATTTAAGTGCGTTAATTTTAATTTTTTTTAACGCTTGAGGATTAAAATGAATTCGGATGAGACATTAAACTTAGTTAGTGCTGGTATAGATGTAGGAACAACAACATCACACTTGATATTTTCTAAGCTTAAACTAGAAAAAATATATACTCCAAGAGGAGTAAAATTTGAGGTGACCAAGAGAGAGATACTGTACAAAGGTAACATTTTACTCACTCCAATAATAGATGGGCAAAATATTGATTATCTCAAACTCGTTGAATTTATCAAATCTGAATATGAACATGCAAATATGTCAATTGATGATATTGATACTGGTGCAGTCATAATTACAGGAGAAAGCGCTAAGAAAGAAAATGCAGAAGATCTTGTGAAGGCTCTTGCATACAAAGCAGGTAAATTTGTTTGTGCAGCTGCAGGCCCCAATTTTGAATCAGTTATTGCAGCGATGGGATCTGGCGCAGCACAATATTCTAAAGAAACCAAGAAAACTGTGATGAATATAGATATTGGCGGTGGCACTAGCAATATTGCCATCGTAAAAGATGGTGAAATTGTTGACGCTGCTTGTGTCAACGTTGGTGGAAGATTGATAGCTTTTGATACAGAGGATAAAATAGTACGAATTGAAGAACCCATTAGAAATTTGGAAGATTCAATCGGAATCAAATTCGATTTTGGCATGCACATTACATTAGAACAAAAACAAGAAATGGCCAGAATACTTGCCAAGAGTCTTTTCGAAACATTGGATAGAAATCTTCAAACTAAAATAGCAAAAACTCTACTTATGACTAATCCTTTGGAATATGAGGGGCAAATTGATGAACTAATGTTTTCAGGTGGTGTGGCAGAATATATTTATGGTCAAACTGAAGAGTACTTTAGTGATTTAGGTAAATATCTAGGAGAAGAAATTCGAAAGATAATCAAAGAAAGGAACATTAGTACTGTCCAACCAACTGAATTAATTCGTGCTACAGTTATAGGAGCTGGTCAATATACTCTTCAAGTATCAGGGGTCACAACTCATATCTCTGATACGGATATCTTACCCATTCATAACATCCCAGTTCTTGAACCTAAAATTGATAATAAGCAAATTACTGAAGAAACTGTAAAAGTAGCTATTCAGAAAAGTCTCAATATGTTTGATGTTAAAGAAGGTGAAGAACCTGTTGCACTTTCTTTTAAGGGGGCAATTGGAGGGTCTTATGCAGGTTTAACAACATTTGCAAAAGGAGTTGTTAGCGCTTTAACAAATACAGTTCGAAAAGAAAATCCTATCATCCTAGTGTTTGATAGGGACATAGGAAATTCTGTTGGTAATGTGATGAAAAGAGAAACACCTGCAAAAAAGAACATTATTTCGATAGACGAAATAATAATCCAAGAAGGAGACTTTATTGATATCGATCAACCTAAAGCAGGAGGACAAGTTGTCCCTGTTGTAGTGAAATCCCTCGTTTTTTCAGATTAGAATAAACTGGGTTTCTTTACCACCCAATAACTATTCCATCAGCTCGAGGACTCGTTCCACCACAAAGAACACCGTTCTTTGGATTTCTGTTTATTATTTGACCTCGACCAAAAATCGTTCTTGCATATCCAGTAGTGGGAACAACTAGGTGTCCCATCTGACTTAATCTGCTCATAATTGCAATATCAATCCCTTCTTCTAGAGCTACGTCTCCTTTACTAGTGCCATCTCTTATAGTAAACCTAGGTGCATCAAGAGCTTGTTGAGGATTCATATCAAAATCAATCATGTTTATCATCACTTGTGCATGTGCTTGAGGTTGATTAAATCCCCCCATCACTCCAAAACTAGAATAGAGCTCACCCTCTTTTGTGGCCATGCCCGGTATAATTGTATGATATGGTCTCTTGTTTGGTGCTAATACATTTGGATGATCAGGTTGTAGTGAAAAATTTGCCCCCCTGTTTTGTAGTGTAAAACCACAACCTTTTGGAATTAATCCGGTGCCAAATCCCATATAATTAGAATTAATAAAACTACAAGCATTTCCTTCTCCATCTACAACTGAGAAATATACTGTATCGGAACTTGAAACAGGTGATCCTTTTTTAACATCTATTGTTGCTTTGGATGGATCAATTAACTCTCTTCTTGAATTGGCATATTGTTTTGATAATAATTCTTGAATGGGTACCTGAACAACATCAGGATCCGCAACATACCATCTAGTATCTGCAAATGCAATACGCATCGATTCAATCATTGTATGCAAATGTTCAACAGATGAATGCTTCATGTCCCCAATATCAAACCCTTCGAGTACATTAAGTGCCATCAGAGCAGTAATTCCTTGGCCATTAGGTGGTATTTCATAGATGTCAACACCTCTATAGTTGATGGAAATAGGGTCATCGAAAGTATTTTTGTGATTTTTCAAATCATCTAAGGTCATATAGCCTTCAAATGATCTAATTAGTTCTATAATAGCAGCTGCAATTCGACCTTCATAAAACCCGCTTTTTCCCTGTTCTGTTAGCTCTTGAAAGGTATTAGCTAATGTAGGATTTTTCATTATTTCTCCCTCTTTAGGGGCTTTCCCATCAAGTAACATCTCATCCGCATTTGGACCTAGTCGTAACTGTTTTACACCTCTTTGCCAAGATCTTGCGGTTAGAGGTGCAACCGGAAAACCTTCTCTCGCTAATTCTATTGCTGGAGATAGTATCTCCTTCAAAGACATCCTGCCGAATTTCTCGACTGTATCTACCCACCCGGCAGCTGCACCAGGAACAGTAATTGTGTGAACACTGAGCGGTGGGAGCTTATCTTGTATGTTGAGATTGTTGAGTTTATCTAAGTTTAAGTCTGCAGGAGCTCTTCCACTAGCATTTAGACCGAACACTTTCTTTTTCTGATTATCATAAAAAAGACAGAAACAATCTCCACCGATTCCTGTTGAGGTTGGTTCTGTGAGATTCAATGTTGCAGCTACAGCGACAGCAGCATCAGCTGCATTCCCTCCTTTTTGTAAAATCCTTAATCCTATTTCGGAAGCAAGGGGTTGACTTGAGGCTACCATTCCATTTCTAGAGTAAACTGGAGACCTGTAAGAATTGAATTGCATAGTTGAGCTAAAATTAGGTCAAAAATAAACCTACCGGTTTTATGTTTAATCTCTTTTATGGATTACTCTAGATTCTATAGCCACAGTATGAGCAATACTCTTCAACATCAACCACCTTGCTTTTACAATTGGGATAGAAACAACCCTTTTTTGTTGACGAATCCTGCACAGACTGCTTTGAAGCGAATATCTCATAAGAAGAAGTTGATTCCGTTGTTGTTTTTTCTTTTGATAGAACTTTCTTTCTTACTAGTAAAATTGTTAGAACAATACCTAGAACAGCAAACAAACCTCCGAAAGTGATTAAAGTGATGAGGGTTGGAGTACCTTCAAATGATCCAGATCCTATCGGTGAATAGTAATTATCATTCCTTTCTTAAATCTGTTTTTAAAAACTTGAAATATAGTTATATGTGAGTGGTAAATATCTCCTCATCTCTTGGTTTTTTCACGCATCTACATGAAACTGCAATTTTTTAAAGAGAAACAAAATCTTCTCTTCTTATTGCCTATTCACCCTTAAAGGCCTATTCTAACAAGGAGACACTTCTAAAAAGATACCTTCTCGTAAGGGAGATTAAGATTTTGAACTATGTGACAATGATTACTCACAAGCTCCTTGATCTTCTGGTTCCTTTAGTATTGCTGTTGGTGTAATTTTCAAAAAAATATTTTTCTCTCTTTTGCTAAAACGATACAAGAAACGGTATTTTCTTGAAATTCTTTGTTCAGCCTTGGAAGATTCTTCTGGTTCAAGGAACTCGACATCACCATGAATTTGTAAATCAGTGAAATTTCGTCTTATTTTTCCTATGAAATTGCAAGGAACAAAGACAACCTTAGGATTGTTCCGCATCCTTTTAACTTTCCAGGATTGATTCTCAGTCATTATGTAAACATCGTTATTGTCTCTTGCAAACCAAATAGGTGTAGAAACTTCTTCGCCATTTTTCTTGTAGGATATCAAGCTAATGTACTTTTGATTGTTCAATATTTTGTCTAACATTTCTGTGGTTTTAGAAACCATGCTTAAACCTCAATTACATTAACGCAATTTGGTTTAAATATCATAGCAAACAACAAAATTTCATTCTTGAAAATATTTCATTCTAATAATTGGAAAGAATTCTATATAAGTGTGTGAGTGGGGCGTTGATTATTGAGGTTAAGGAAGGAATACAAAGATTAGTCCGTCCATTGATCTTGCTGGGAATTTATTCTAACCTTCCAAAACCTCACCATTCACCTTTACTATTTTTGTCTTCCATCTGGTCATTTATTGGTCACTTTTTCTCGTCATGTTAAAATCATGTGACCAGTTATAGTATATATTAGTGATAAATATGATTGAAAGAAAACATCAAACAAGAACAGAACAAGCAGAGAAATTATTTAGAAATAACGAAGCAAAAA
>BPTK01000167.1 GCA_023705905.1 Candidatus Heimdallarchaeota archaeon | reverse complement strand
AACAATCTACACTGCCTTATTTAAACACCAAAATATGTACAAAAAGCATGTTATATTTAATTTACTAAACAGCGAACACATATGTTTCGTAGTATTCTAAGTCAATTATTTCGCATCCACAATTTTCAATTGAAGTACCATAGATTAGAATAAAATCAGTATTAGCATCGGGGGCATAATGAATTGGAATGAAATAGGTTGGTTTTATCATATCGATTGCATAAACTACATCAATACCAGTCATTGTTTGACATCCTGGACCAAGTGGTAAAAATGCAACATCAACCTTATTCTGTAATTGAGAATATTCAGGGATGTTAGATGAATCTCCTGAATGGAACAATACAAAGCCATCAATATCAATGAGATAGCTAACATAATTAGATTCGATTGGGTGACTTGATTCATAACCCAATGGTGCAAAAGTATACATGTAGAAACATGTAACGTTAATTGAACCTATAAGAAAACTGTCCTCTGGAGCTACACTTATCACGCCTTCTAAAGTAGTAGTTACTGCTACTATTTCGGGCATAGCTATGATTGTTTCATCTGTTGCAATTCTATCAATCGTACTTTCTTGAAAATGATCTCCATGATCGTGTGTTATGAGAACAGCATCTGCAGGGAGTTCGTTATAGCTATAAGCTAAGTCTATTGGGTCTATATAGATTCTAAGGCCATTTGCTTCTATCATTACACCTGCATTATATAACAAATTAACTGTGACATCTTTGTTTTTATTGAGCAATATCAGTGTTGTAGGAGTAGCTATAGCCGCGCTAGCCAAAAGAACACTCCCAACTATGAAGATTATTTTAGTTCTTTTAGTGAATTTCATAATATTTTCACAAGAGTTGAGGCACTTATAAAACTGGGGGAAATTAATACATTGTAATGTTCTATCATTCTCTTTGTAGCAAACTATTTCAACAGAGAAATAATAGATAGTTTCGGTGATAAAATGCCAGTAGTTCAAGTACATCTATGGGAAGGTCGAACAGAGGAGCAAATTAAGGAAATAATAGCGGGGATAACTAACGTTTTTGTGAAAATGGGTTCAAAGCCTGAATCGGTTAGAGTTCTTGTTCAAGATTATCCAAAAACTCATTGGGGAATGAATGGAAAACCAGCTTCAGAAGCTTAGTAATCGTTTCCGTCTAATCGATTATTTTCTCTACTTTAATTATTTCAGTAGGTTCACTAACGAAGTTTGTTCTAGTATTTAGTCCTCTTCTACCCATCAAGTAGAAGACAAGATTAATCAAAACTAGAACCCCAATTTCTATAACAAAAGTCCAGTAACCCAAAGTTTCCGCAATGGTCTTGAGAAAAAGCTCTCCTTCAAAAGAACCTCCAGCTTTCAAAGTTATAAATGGGTCATCTAGAAAAAGGTACAAACCAATGTAAAATAGAAGAAAAACTATACCTGTAGCAAGTGCCAAATAAGCTAGATTATCAAAAACTACTGATTCTTTTTCTTTTGAGAACCTCTTAATTTTAGCAAAAGAACCTGAGTGCCAATAAGCTGCTAACCACATTGTTACAACGGAAAGTAAACATACTATGGCTATTAAAACCCCTTCAATTGCTGAAGGATTATAATAACTGGGAGTAAGAATACCTTGTGTTTCCCAACGATCTACCATCCCTGTTAAGTGGAAAATAGAGAAAATAGCTAGACTGACTAGAAAAAGTACTATCAGTTGATAAGCAGTATAGAATAATTTTTCTCTGATTATTTTCTTTCTATATGTCCCATCTTTCCAGTATTCGATAATTTCCTCTGAATCAGCTACTAGGGAAATAGCATGCAGTGGAATGCTAGCTACTACTAAAAACTTCAAGATTATTAGCATGTAAAAGTAATAATTGAAATAAGACCAAGCTCCAGCAGGAATTACGCATGCAAATATGATGATGCTGTTCATCAGAATTTTGTATTTGCGAATATTTTTGTTTTTTCTCACATAAGAACGTGTTCTACGAAAAACAAATGGAAATTTAATCTCTAAATCTGATGGGTCCATATTACTTCTCTCTCTTTCTTAATCATAACATACTAACTTACATGTATTTAATCTTTTTTAGTTTCTGAGAGTGAGTATCGATAGTAAAAATCAAATTTAGAAAAAAGGAAAATGAGAAAAAAGTATTCTATATTAAATAAAATAGATTACTTCCGTCTTCATCCCATTCTTGAGGTCTGTCGTTTCTACCCCTATGAGTATAGTAAGAATACGCCCAATCAAAGTTACCTTCCATATCTAAGTGACCACTTCCGCCTTGAAGTAAACCTGCGTCAAGGAACCAATAAGTCCATGCACCATTTTCATAGGCTGGTTCGTCGTATCCATAACCTTTCGCTGTACAAGTGGTAGTTACATAAACTGTTCCAACTGGATTATTTGCTTGCAGTTCAGGAAGGAATCCTCCTGAATTACAACTATCAAAGAATAAGAAGATATTTCCGGCATTAGTATTACCTATTATGGGTGCAAGTTCATAGTCAAATATATCATAATCCCAGACTGTTGCACTAGTGTCCCAAGAGCAAATAACATGTTGTGTCCTATCATAGGCTGCACCATGACCAGAGAAGATAAACGCTATTGTGTCTTCTGGTCCCTTATTTGCCGCTAATATGGAGAGCTCTCCTAAGATGTTAGCTTTAGTGGCTAATCCATCATATTTTGGATAATCTGCTGGGTGACCATCTCCAAGAACAGTTATAGAATAATAACCTATCCCAGAAAGATAGTTATACCAATCAGTAGCATCTTCGTCACAGTAGCTAAGGTCATTAATATACCCGTAATCGCTTATACCCACTATAAGGGCATAATAATTATCAGTTGGTGGAGGAGGTGGACTGCCATTATCCACAGTTACAGTAATTGTATCAGAACCTTGCTTCTCGGTAGAATCGTAAGCAATTGCTTTAATAATGTGCAATCCATCAGCATAAGTGGCTGTATCCCACTCGTATTCATTTGCGTGTATAACAAAAGAACCATCAATGTAAATATCAGCAATTATATTACCATCTTCTTTATCAGTAGCAGTAACAGTAATTAGTACTATTTCAGAAACAGTCGAACCATCTGAAGGAGATGTTATGGCTACTTTAGGAGCTTTGTTTTTTCCTGGTGGTGCTGGAGGTTTAACTCGTATGTCTGACGAGGTCGTGGCGGGGAAAATCATTAAGAATGAAGACAATAAAATTAAGGTAAGAATTGTCGTTTTTAGTTTCTTCATATTTATCACTTTATAGCAAAATTTACTACAATTGGTAAAATATCATGTTGCTCTAATAAATGTTACGTGAAAGTAATTAATGTGTGACATCTAAGAGTAGTAAGCTGCAAATTCAGCGTATCACAAATGATAAACCGACTATGATGCGCTCTTATAACTGTTAGTGAAAGATTTTTTTTAATCTGATATTTTCAGATAACTCACTATCTTACAGAACTAAATTTATTATAATCGTAGAATATTTCAGTATTTCGTGATTCTTTCAATATTATTATGCATAAATAGACCGAAATAGAGTAAAATAAATAAACAAGTAATTTTGTTATAATATGTACTACATGGGAAGTTGAATATATTTATTACTAGATGTTATCTTACTTAACAATAAATTACAAATAGGTGAAAATCTGTGTCAAGAGAAGTAACGAATATTCTTGAATTAATCAGAGAAGGTGAAGAATCAGCTGTTATGATAAATGAACTCTTCTTCAATTCTGGTTTTGAATTTTTGGCCTGTAATAAAGAATATAATACTTATGATGGCATAATTGGGGAAATTGATGGTATCTGGGCATTTGAAAACACAATATTGCTAATTGAAGCAACACTACAAAGTAATAATATAACTAATAAAATTGAGAGATTCTTTGGTGTTTGGGCAGATAATCAGAATTTGAATTCAATTAAAAATGAGTTTGATAGAAGAAATGCTAGAATTATTAGAATCTTTTTCGATTTAGCTCATACTTCTGATATTAATTTACCATCCAGACAACATATTTTAAGAAATCCTGCTAATAATCTTCTCAACCGAACCGATTTCACACATTTCTCTAATCAAGAAAAAATCATTGGAGATCTTGTCAAATTTGACATTTTAAATTTACTCAACATTGAAAAATCTGTACAAAGAATAGAGATACCAGTAATTAAAGTTCTTTTAAAAAATACAACCGCATTGATTTTTTCTCTTCCAGTAGAACAGCTCTTAGAGATTTGTTATGTAAAACGAAGAAAAGATGAAAAAGGATACCAAAGAATACTTAATAATACAAAAATAGGAAAAATTAGGAAAGTCATAAAGGAAGGCACTACAATTACTTTTCCAAATTCTATAATAGTAACCCCTAGTGATGTACCTATTAGAATCATTGATGATGTAGAGGATGAATATCAGATTGTTAGAAATATTATATTACCTGCAAGTTTTTGTAGCTTAAGAGTTATAGATGGACAACATAGATTACTTGGTTTTTCCAAATTAGAACCTCATGAAATAAGGAATCATCATTTGGTTGTCGTTGCATTATTGGATATTGAATCTGAGACAGAAGTAACAACATTTATTCAGATTAACTCGACACAGAAGAGAATGGACCCTAATCTCTTATTGAATTTAAAAGCTGATTTCGATTATAATGAAAATCATCCATTTTATTTTGATAAGAAAGCTGTAGAAGTAGCTAGAAAATTAGATGAGAATTCAACTTTGGCGAACAAAATCTTTTTTGGAGAAATTGTAGATCCAGAGATAAGAAGGCAACAAACAGTATATTTGAAGACACTGGTAACAGCATTGAAAAACAATAAAATAATACATAAAAAACCCATTTTTACTGAAGATAATGCAACAGTTGATGAATTATTTACAATAATCAGAGACTTTCTTATTCTTCTTGTGCATCAGAACTCAATATGTGTTAGATTAATAACAGATAATAGAGGTATAAGACTGTTCTTTAGACTTTTACAAGTTGTTAAACGGAATATACTCAAAGGTAACATTCCTATTAGTATTGAAAGATTTATACAAGATTTAAAAAACATCATGAATCAAGATATATTTGATGAAATTATGCAGAATTATGGTGATGGTGGTTTATTATTATCAACAGGTTATGTAATTGATGCTTTGAAAGAAACATATGATGATTATGAAAATCTCATAACTGACTTACGAGAAGTTTAAGATCTTCTTATGCCATTAAACCTCCTCCCCCCTCTCCTTTATTTATTCTTGCTGTTTCCCATCCTGTTCTACCAAGAATGCTGATTGATTTGGGAGGATTTAACTTTCTGAAACTTTGAGACCTAGGGTTACACACTTCAACAAATGGACATTCTTCAATGCCTGGAAGTGTTTTTCCAATAATTTCTTTCAGTCTGTTACTTTTAAGAATGATTTTTCCACTTGGATACTTACATGGAAGATCTTTATTGATAGCCACTGCAGGAATTTTCACTTTTTCTTCTTTGTAACATATTTGACAAGTTTTGTTTCTTCCTGAATGCCAAGTAAACCTGTGTTTTTTCTCTGAACACTCATAAAAGTACAGTCTTTCTTTACAGAACTCTTTTCCTATTAGCTTGTATACCAAATAGTCCATTAAGCTAGGTCCTTCAACTATTTCATTAGGATATTTTTCTTTCCACAATTCCCATACTCTTCTCCAAGCTTTTGCGTTCATTTCATCCATCAGTTCGTATTGATAACAAAAGATATCTAAGAAACTACTTAATAATACTATGTCAGTTTTCAAAATGCCTGTTCTTAAAGCAACTTTTATGGTGTTAATATCGCTTGCAACATCAATTATCTCATAATTCTTACCTTTTGACCAGACATTTAGTTGTCTCATATCTCTTAGAAACATGTCTGTTTTTTTCTTTCCATATCCTAATCCTTGGGTACTCGTGAGTTTTTGGCGTATTTTCAAGTAATCTTGGTCATAAAATGCAAATAAATCATAAGGTTCAATGCCATTGTTATTAAGTATTTTTGCTGCATATTGTGCATACTTTGCCCTTTTATCTGTTTGTGATAAACCACTTAAACCCAAACTTGATAAGAATTTTTCTGGTTTTGTCAAGATAAATTCTGTATCAAATAAAGATGGATCATCAGTATAAATCTCAGCATAGGTTTTAAAATCTCTAGATCCTCTAAAATCTTGATTTGCTGTAAAAAATCTGATCATGCAAATTTCATGTGGTGATAAATTAAATGTATCGTATAGTTCTGTAAATGGATTATCACCATGTTCTTTATAGATATTATGGAAAACTTCAGCAACCTGCAAACACTTCTCATCATTTATTTGCGGGTTCAAGATCTTCTTATGATTTTTCTCCCAATATTTATGGAACTCGGAAAAATAGTCAAAGTTAATTCCTATTGCAGTTGTATGACCAATATTCTCATGAGTAGTGTAGAGAAAAGCATTTAGTTCTGATAAGAACTGTCTTTGCTCATCAATTTTAGAAGTTGTTAACATCTCCTTGAAGTTATATTTCATCCTATACATCCCTTATTGTGTGCCCTAAGTTGATGTCTCACTATATAAAGCATTTTCCTCTACTCTATAATAAAACTCATAACTTTTATAGTCAAATCATCTATGAAAATAAAATAACCTCAAACAGGTGAGTAAATCGTGAGTAAGAAGGTAGATAGTGAGAAGTCGAAAAAACACAAGCAACCACGAATTACTCAATTTGTACCTGAATTAAAAGATACAGAGAAATCTCCTTATTATCTAGAACTAAAACCTATATTGAAATGGGTTGGTGGAAAAAGAGGTCTAATACCTCATTACGATAAATTCTTTCCAGTTAGTTTTAAAAGATATTATGAACCTTTTTTCGGTGGAGGAGCAGTTTTTTTTCATCTTCTAACAAAGGGAAGAATTCAGAAAGCAAAATTATCAGATATAAATGAGGAATTGCTAAATGTTTACATTATAATTAAGACTTCAGTAGAGGCTCTTATTCAAGAGCTAAAATCTGGTAAATACATTAATGACAAGGAAGTTTTCTACAATATTCGCGCAGAAGAACTATCAGACCCAATTTTGAGAGCTGCCAGGCTTATTTATCTTAATCGAACTTGTTACAATGGTCTCTATAGAGTCAACAAGCAAGGAAAATTCAATGTTCCATATGGAAAATATCCAAAGAATGTCCGCATATTTGATGAAAAAAATATGAGAAATGTAAGTGAAAGTTTTCAGAATGTAGTTCTAACAACCGATGATTTTGAAGAAGCAGTTAAAGATGCAAAGAAAGGAGATTTTGTTTATTTTGATCCCCCCTATGTCCCATTGACTGATACAGCTTACTTCACTGATTATACTTCTGAGGGTTTTGGAATTAAGGAACAAGAAAGATTAGCTAAAGTTTTCAGGGAATTAGATAAAAGAGGATGTTTAGTTATGGGAAGTAACTCATCTGCTTCAATTATTTGGGAACTTTACGAAGGATTTGATATTCAAACAGTTCATGCTAAGAGGTATATAAGCTGTGATCCAAACGGTCGAGGAGGAGTAAAGGAAACTTTCATACGAAATTATAAAATAAATGGTGAGGAATGAAATTTAGAGAATTTCACTGTTTTTCGAACTATACTTGAATTTTGTAATATTCTCATTGATTTTAGGTTTTCTAAAGATGTATAAGTGTTCATGCATGATCATGTGAAAATTATATCTCATACTCTGTTTACGCCATAGTGGAG
>BPTK01000166.1 GCA_023705905.1 Candidatus Heimdallarchaeota archaeon | reverse complement strand
CCTTCAAACATTGGTTTTTTTGAGAAATCAGGAGGATTGAGAAACTTTGTTTGATTCGCATATTTCTTAGGGATAAATTCAGTAATATATTCTAAACCCCACGAAATAGGTGTATCCATATATTCGCTCATAGGCTAAACCATTTTAATTAATTTATAAAAGCTATTATCTGACAATACTAAGTTACTCTGAGTCAACTGAATCAATTACTTTTTAATCACTAAAAATGGAAGAAAGTCATGACTACTGCAGAAATAGCTTTGCAACCTGGACGGGAATCTAATATCCGGACTGTGTTCGTTCTATCCCTAATTTGGGGTCTCTGTGGTGGTTTTTATAATGTAATTTTGCAACCTTTTCTTGTAGACTTTGTCGCTTCTGAATTTGTTTTTGGAGTTATCATGACAGTTGCAAATCTTGCACTAATCTTACCAATGATTTTAGTTGGAAAAGTCAGTGATCGTATCGGTAGAAAAAGAGTGCATATGGTAGGATTCTTTCTTTACGTTCCAGCTATGATTCTGTTTGCTATAGCAGGGCAAAATATTATTAGTAATCCTTTATTCTTAGTAATATCTGCTCTACTTCTTGTGAATCTTGGGTTCGGTGCTATGGATCCAGCTCTAGTGGCGCTAGTAGCTGAAAGTAGTCAAGAGAAGAAAAGATCATCAGCATTCTCAATATTCGGGTTAGGAGTATATGCAAGCGCTTTGGTTGGTCCTATTGTTATTAGACTTCTCGCTGGAAACATACCGTTATATTACTATTTTTATGGTTTAATTGGAGGATATTCAATCTATTTCCTATATCAATTATTTCAACTAAAAGAATCACTTTCTTTACCAGATTTCACATCTAATTTCGGAAAGCAATTTATTCAATCATCAAAAGCTTTAGTGCAAGTTATAATACAGTTTTTCATGTCCATCATCCATTTTATAGTTATGCCTTTCCTATCATTTTTCCGAAAATCTAGTGAAGAAAAACTAACCAATCAATTTCTTAGAAATGTTGAAAAAGACATGAAACTCTTTGGAGACATTTTTACTACTAAAGGTGTAAAATATGCTATAATTTACTTCATATTTGATTCTTTCGTATATGGTTTGAGCTTGAACATCTACAATGGGGCAGTAAAATACGTCTATGCATATACAGAAAGTCAAATAGCAACCATGCAATTGGTTCTGAGTCTTAGTACACTAATCTTCTTCTTACCCTTAACTAAGATTTCTGATAAATTCAAAAGAAAGGAGATGCTAGTAATGAGCCAGTTTGCAGGTTCATTATTTTTTACAACAAATATCATAGCACACTTTACTCTACCTGAATATAGATTGTATGTAATTCTTATAGGTTGGGCAGGTTTAGGTGCGAGTATAGCCTTTTGGGTACCAAGTGTATTATCTATTCTTTCTGATTTTGATAAGAAGAGAAGAGCTGAAATCTATGGTATGGTATCAGGCATCAAAAGTCTTGGTTGGTTGCCTACTGGCATTATTGCGGGATTTATCATTGAAAGAACGGTTGATACAATGGGTCTGTTAGTCCCCTTCTTGATTAGCATTGTTCTATTTCCTATAACGCTATTCCTATCAATGAAATTTCCTGAAACAGATAGAAGTAAAAACAAAGACGATGACTTGAGTATCGAAAAGGCTGATGAAAAGGTTCAACTTAATTAGAATGGTCTTTCAGCCAATTCTTCCATAATCTCTTCAAAAAGTTGTTTATGAACCCAATCAAGCAAATCAAAAATCTCTTGTTCATATCTATCATCGTAGTAAAAGTAACCTACCAACCAAAAGTCACTCTCACTTTTGCTTATTTGCTTCAGATACCAACCTTCCTTCAGTTCTGTCACATCTATATTTCTGTTTTCAAGCCGTTGTTTCTCTTTGACAGAAAGAGTTGATCTTACAAGAATCTCACTATCTATGGAAAAAGCTGTTAATAATTCAGAGAAAAGAAGTATACTATCTTTTTCAACAAGATTCTCTTTAGAAGTTATATTGTAAACTTTTCCTTGATCTATATCGCCTACAAAAAAATCAGCAACATACAGTTTTCCTTCTTCTTCTAATTTAGTTAATTTATGGTTCACTGTTTCTAAGAAATTGGAATGTATACTCTCTTCTGGAAAAGTTTGAGTAAACTTTGCTATCTCTAACACTTTTTCTAATATTGCCTCTGGAGGTGAATACACCGCAAAGGAGATGTGTGGTGAAAGAATATTGAAAATGGCTTGACCTCTTTTCTCTATATATTCTGTATTTTCATACAAATCCGCAAAGAATACGAATCTCAATGAATTACCTTCTCCCAAAGGTGAATAAAGATATATTTTGATATCTTCAAGAGCTGCATTTACCAATCCTCTTGAACTATCAGTGCATTCTATCACAAAATTGTTTAATGCACAAATCATTGGCCAAATAAGTTCCTCACTCATTTTCACTGTATTGTCTGAATAAATCGTACGCCCCAATCCAGTTTCTATATCCATAAACGCGATTTGATGAATCATTAATGTAAATAACTTTTTATTCTACATAAAAATATCTGTTGTATAAGTGTGCAATTAACAAAAAATCATAAGTTTATTGCATCATAGCACCCACGAACGCTGATATTATGGAAACTGAAACTTCTGCTGGAATAGTTCTATACAATTCTGGTTATTATTTATTACTCAATTATGGGCGTAGTAGAGTAACAAATAACAGATGGGGGTTAACAAAAGGGAGAATTGAAGGTAAGGAAACTGTTATTCAAGCTGCGTTGAGAGAGGCTTCTGAGGAGACAAGCATAGAAGACATCTCTATCTTAGAGGAATTTCAACATAAAATCACATATTATTTCGCTAGAGGTTCTCACAAAATCAAGAAAACGGTTATTTATCTTGTTGGTATAGCAAATACAACTGATGTTCAAATTTCTAAAGAACACATAGGATTCCAATGGGCAACTTATGAAAAAGCTCTTGAAATGTTAACTTTTGAAAATACAAGAAAAGTAATAAGGGCCGCAGAAAGGTACCTCAAAGAAAACGAATTAGCTAAACAACCAAAAGGGGACTTATAATTGGTCTTAACAGATAAGGATTTTGCAACAAAAAAACCTGTCGTAAAAAAACCTAAAACACTTAATCCTATGGGAGCGGTTCTAATTGGCTTATCTATGGGTGGTGGACAGGCACTAATTTATAATTCTTTTATTGATACTTCAATCAATGTTGGATTTTCAGCATTAGGCATATTTCTAACATTACTAGCTGCAACTATTCTCCTTGCTACTCTATCATTAGCAGGTAAGTATGTTAGTTTCATGGTTAAACTGGAAGGGAAGCACAAGAAATCTATACAAACAGCACTGCAAATAATGTACTTTTACATAGGATTCATTCCAATATATGGTTTAACTCTAGTTTTTTCTATTAGCTCAGGATCTTTGGATTTCTGGAAAATTCTAATTGTAATGGGAGTTTTTATTGTGTATTTTGCAGTAGAGATGTTCTATGTGATCTCACTGTTCTATAGAAAAGAAATAAAATTGGCTGAACTTAAGGAATCTTTCTTCCAACCAAATCTTATCATAATGATAATAATATGTGTTCTAACTGTTGCAATTTCAACAATTCTTCTTGTTTTTATGTAAATGTCATTTCATTGAAGAATTTTGAAACCTTGATTCTTTGTTAAATCAGTTTGTAACTCTTGGAAAGTTTTCACAGCGGTATCAAAGTCTACTTTGCTGGAGAAGGTTTCAACGCCTTTTAGAGCTGAGCCTTTAAATTTCCATAGTTCAACACTGTAAAAGTATGAATCAGGTTCAGGAATATGCAAACCCGACCTATCATATACGTAGCCTGTTCTTTGCCCAAAAGACAGCATAATAACAAACCAATAATGTGGTCTGGTATCATCATCATCTGATGGTTTCTCCAGAGTTATTGTTTCTTCCATTATTCCACTCTTTGTCCGTGCAGATAACTCTAATTTTTTGAGATTTTTATATATATCAGATGGTAATTTTCGAGAAGACATGTTAAATTCAAATTTGTAATGAGATTCATTAAATAAAAATTTAACCCATAAAAATGGCCTATTTTTTATAGTGAAACATAT
Source organism: Candidatus Heimdallarchaeota archaeon (assembly GCA_023705905.1). GTDB lineage: Archaea > Asgardarchaeota > Heimdallarchaeia > Heimdallarchaeales > Heimdallarchaeaceae > UBA460. The sequence continues at coordinate 3,773 of BPTK01000166.1, read as the reverse complement.
TTTTACGTTTGATAGTTTAAAAAGGGTTTAAATAATATGGATGTCTTTAATCTGTATATACAGATGGAAAATAAGAGTAGATAGGGATGAAAACCAGTTCTTCTCCTTTGAGATGTTTTACAGTTGATCTAGATTTTTTTATTGAAGAAAAAGAGAAAGGAATTGAAGAACCAATTATTCGCATTCGAGCAAAAGATCAAAACAAAGAACCACTTATCTTACACATTACTGGCTTTTATCCATATTTTTACATAGAGGATCTACGAGAAACTACAAAAGCTATTCAAAATCTGTTATATACCGAGAAGGAATTTGGTGCATGGATTAAAGATTCTTATCCCGTATCCAAGTTCAGGTATTATCAAAGCAAACCTATATTCTTACGAAAAGTTTTGGGAAGAAATCCATGGAGAGTATTAAGATATAGTCGAATCCTTCAAACAAAAGGAATCAAAAGCTATGAGAACGATATTTCGTATACAGCCCGATTTTTAATTGATACAAAAATTAAAGGATTAAATTGGGTTGAAATAAAGAATTACAAAGAAAAGGGTATTGAAAACAACTCTAAAGTTATAGAAGTCAAGTATGAAGATATTATCCCAGTAGAGGGTGAATCATTTCCTCTAACATTATTAAGTTTAAATTTAATTATTAATTCTTTCACTCCTCAAGGAAAGAAGATACATAATTTTTCCAGCATAATGGACGAAGGTAAGCAGAGAATAATCTCAATAAATACTTGCTGGGGAACCGAGGCAAGTAGCTCAAAGCCTAAAAACAGTAATTTCATTCTAGAACAAGATTCAGATGAATCTGAGAAACAATTAATCGAAAATGCTATCAAGGAAATTCATTCAATAAGTCCTGAAATTTTAATCACATTTAATGGTAATAGAATTACTTTACCTTACTTACTAAAACGAATGGAAGCTTTAGGTTTAGATTTAAATTCCTTGAGTCCTATGAGTAAAGCTAAGATCAAGTCACCCATTGGATACCTTGGATACAGAATTCCTGGATTAATTTCTTATGATTTACTTAAAAGTACCAGGTGGTTAAGAACTCGATCTGGCAAAAAAGGCCTCACTGATTTAGCCAGGGAGTATCTAAAAATTGAACGTAAAGGCGATTATGAAACTATCAACAAGTTATGGTTTGATTGGATTATACTGAAGAAAGGTATGAATAAACGCAAAATTCAAAGTTTGAATTCTCAAGATTCTAATATCACTTATGCACTATTCGATGCTATGGGGATGACTGAATGGTTAGAAGTCATGAAACTTGTAGGATTAAGACCCTCTGAAGCTGTCTATTCAACTCCAAGGCACATTGGAGAGTTTCAACTCTTCAGAATACTGCATGGAAAGGACACAATTATACCCGCTGAACCTAGTAAGGAGGAACTTGTTCTTCGAAAGAGTAATAGAGCGATGGCCGTCGGTGGATTTGTTCTAGTTCCAAAAGGAACGTTGCATGAAGCAGTCTTAATCGCAGATTTTCGTTCTATGTTTCCAAGTATAATGGTTGCATACAATATTGGTGGGGAAAGCTATGATTCTTCAGTTGCTGAACCAACAAAGAAATTTCTCTCCGAACCTGATACTGCCTTAAAAATCATGGAAAAACAAATTCTAAATGAAAGAAAGGGACTCAAAAAGAATATCTATGAGCTGGAAACATATCTTAGAACTTTCACAAAAAGTAGTGGAAGAACTAGCTTAGAAAAGAAGCTTAAGAAGGCAAAAACGAAATCAAGTGCTCTGAAAATCATTGCAAATTCATTATATGGCAGTCACAATTATGTTGGAAGCAGATTCTTTAATACAGATATTTCAAATGCTATAACAAGTATTTCCAAAGAATACATCAAAAACCTAGATAAGTGGACTCTAGAATTTACAAACGGTAAGTGTCAGGTCATTTATGGTGATACAGATAGTATTTTTGTCAAATTATCTGAAAAACAAGCAGTATTTGATGTATATACTAATTCAAAAAAAGGAGAGGCTTTTTCCATTAATGATGTACCTGAAGTTAAGAATCTTCTACAATATTTTAGATCAAAACTTCCAAAAGAGATGGAATTAGAATTTGTTGATTTAGCTCTAAGAATAGTTTTTGCACCAGAAACCAAAAAACGTTACAGTTACGTCAGTGCAGTTTCTCAAAAATTAACCATTGTAGGATTTGAAGCTATTCGCAGTGATACATCACCATTTGCAGCAGAAGTCCAGAAAGAAGCATTAAAGCTAGTTTTGGAAGAAGGTAGCATTTCAAAAGCTAGAGATAAAGTAATTGAATTGTGTTTAGATTTCGAAACTTTAGAAGATAAAGAATTAATAGAAAAAACAACTATTCTTGGACCTATCCGAAGAAATCCCAATGAGTACAAAAGCAAGACTCCTGCAATTGGTGCATTGGAAGATTATGCACAAACCAACCATTTAAACATTAATGAGATCTGGAAGGATTTTGATCGATTTCCATTTATTATTCAAGAAGGAAAAGTTTCACTGTATAAGAGATCAAAACATCCTTCAGTGGTTATACCTTCAAAAATAGATAAAGAACACTACTTGCGTGAAGCTTTACGGGATGTTCATCGTATAGGCGTCAAAGTAGAGATGAAAGATATTAGAACTTCTAGTCAAAAAACATTAGATCATGCATTACAATTTTCAAATGGATTGAAAAAGAAAGAATAGTCTACGATTTTCACAATTTGAATGAATCCGTTTCACTTGTATCAATTGCATAATAATCTTGCTTTTCTTCAATTATTAATGAAAAAAGATCGTCAAGTTGTTGTCTGCACTTCTCTTCCTCAATTAGCTTCTTCGTTGAACTCATTACCGAGAGATTAGAAAACAGTAGTATTAAACTCCATAATTTATCATCGATATCGAGTTCATATTCTTCTCGTAGAGAGTTCATAGAATCGTGAGTGTTATCTATCATGCTCTTAATAACAGCGGTTAGAACTTCTATTTTTGCATCAGTTATGTCCTCAAAAACTTTACCTGCCATTTTTTTGACTATTCTTTCCACAGGTTTTTCTTGGATAGGTGTCATTGATTCCAAATAAGTGTGCTCAATCACCTCTAAAGGTGCCCACAATAGGATATTTATTCCATCCGGTTCATAACTAGCACGATAGTATTTTATTGTTTTTTTCATGTTTTTGATTTTCTCTTCTCTCACAACTTGAATCAATTTAGACTTTTCTAGAATTTGTAGATGGTGATAAATTGCTTGAGGAGTACTACCTGTTTTTTGGTGAATATTGCCATCTTTATCCTTTCCCTCATAAACAATCTTTTCAGCGATTTCAGAAAGATTGAGTTCTTCCTCAGAAGTTAATCGCAAAATTGCAAGTCGAATATTTGACCCTAAAGCTTTGCTCATATTGACAGTTTCGCCTTTTTTCAGTTTTATTATGTTCAAATCTTTATGAGATGGCTTGGTAGTTTGTTTTTTTGAACTCATTTATCTATAACCAAGAGGAATTCTCATCGTAGGTTTTTTAATTTTTGGATTAATTTACTTTTTTTGCTATTCTAGTTATAATCGACAGATTTAAAGTAAATTTAGTGAAACTTTCATTATATTACATAAACATAGAGAGATCTGTGATTATAGTGAATCTACACGAAGCAGAGTTTTATGAAAAACTTGACGGGGGGATTGTTCATTGTCTTTTATGCCCCCGGTTGTGTAAAATACTACCAAGTCAACTTGGAAACTGCCAGTCTAGAAAAAATATTGAT
>BPTK01000165.1 GCA_023705905.1 Candidatus Heimdallarchaeota archaeon | reverse complement strand
CTACATTTGCTGAGAACTTGTACACTTTTATTGAAAGAAAACCTCTTTGGATATGCAATCTAATTGATACGGATAATGAATAAAAATAAAAAGAGAAGAATTTTACTTCTTCTTTCTTCTATATACTAAAAGCACTACTGGAGATAATGCTGCTAAGATTAGGAAAAGATCTATAGCGCTAAATCCAATAGAAAAAGTATTTGGGTCATTTCCTCCTGTAGGTTCTTCACCTTCAGCGAGAAACTTAACTGGATTTACAATAAATGCCACTGTACCATTATCGTCCTTCATATGGAAGTAGTTTGGTCCGGTTTCACTATCTTGAGCTACAAGATATGATATGAACATTGTATCTCCAATAGCAAAATCAAAATCCTTGCCATTTGGATCACCTGAAGCCATTGGCTTAGAAAATTCTGTGTATCTGTAGTTTCCTAGATAGGTTATATTTCCATCACCATCATTACTGCCCCCAACGAGAATATCGTCCTTTGGACCAGAACCATCAGAAGGAATAATCATCTGATCGTAATAATCATATGAATTAATTGAAAGGAAATCTATACCATCTGTTGAGTTTAGCATTTCTTCAGTTTTTCCAATCATGAACATTGTACTATCTTTTTCATCTGTGGTTAAATCGTAAATCTTGAAGAGCATATAGAAGTTAGTACCATCATGGAATACCTTGAGTGATCCATCTAAACTGTCTCCAGGGAACCATTCTCCTGTATTGTAGTTATATCCTGTAATGGAGAAGTTGTATTCAATGACGTCTGCCCATACAGGGTCTGAATCTTGACCATCAATTGTTATAGAAGTTGATATATATTCAGCTTCATATTCTTCCCCAACTACATAATGCATTTCCATAGGTTCTGGAACATAAATATCCAGAATATCTCCTTGATTAGCACCTATGTCCAGTCTAATATATCTGAAACCATCTTGATTGATAGAACCCCAGTTTGGTCCTTCTGTGTTTGGTTGAGTTCCAACCCAAGCTAAGATTTCAACAGCAATCGCATCTCCCCATCCCAAAACAATATCTTTGCCGAAAGTGTCTCCAGAATCGATCAACTTTGTTCCCTCAAAATATGTTCCAACACCAATGTGTTTGAAAGTTTTTGCTTTAGCATCTTGAGTTCCGCCAAAGAAATCATCAGATTGGGGAGGTTCGTAAACACCTTCATCTGGCCATGCTACATCTAATACAGTATCAAATATTGCATCCATCTGTATTCCATCTTGCATCCCTGGTTTCCCAAAGAAATGTAAGAGGAGTCCGTTAACAATTCCATATACTTCAGGAACAAACGCATACACATGAAGGTGAGTTGAGTTATGTGCAAAGCCAATAGTTACAGATATGATATCAACAGATTCTGTTGAAGTAGTTCCGTCTGAAAATTCTGTTATATCAATATAGCCTTGATAATAATTATCCCATTCGCTATCAGAAGCATCAAGAACGATACTTGCTTCGTATGGAGCTATAAGTGATAAAGCAGGGGGATACTCATCCGCAGTTACATGTTGTAAACCAATACCGATTAAACTATAACATAACAAAATAAAAAGTCCTAATGTAAAGCATGTCCCAAAACCTCCTATTCACCTCCACAGACTTTGAGCGTATAAAAGAAAGTTGTACCAGAGGAAAGGACAGAGTAAGGTCTTGAGCTTGTTGTTCAACTTTCTATCATTAATGGTGAGGGGACGGAGTTTGATCAGACCGAAGACATGTTCAACGCTTGCACGTTGTTCTGAATGATTGTTATGACGAATGAGACCTGGATAATCAGTATATGCTCTTACAATTCTATCATGGGCACTGGTTGTTCCATGATCTATAGCATTTTCCTTGGGTGGGACATCTGGTCGCATACCTTCTTGTTCTATCCACTCCAGGATGTCCTCATCCCAGTAAGCTTTATCCATATGCATGATTTTGAAACGTTTAATTAGTCTTTTAGATAGAGTTTGGAAGAGTTTGCCACAAACTTTACTGTCGTGCGTTATTGAGGTAGAAGTAGTTATCGACACTACTGCCCGGGAGGGGAGAGAGACGATGATATGCACTTTGCGGAAAATCTTGGAGGTCTTCTTCAGCTGCTTTTTTGCCCACTTAAGGTAACGCCAAAGCGACCCCGTGGCAATCTTAAACCCTGAGCTGTCTACCGCACACTCCAAGTCTTCCCATTGTGTTGCACGGATGTATCCCATGCCTCTAATCCAGCTCTCTAATGATCCTACTTTTGTGTTCTGCCATGCTCTGTGAAAAGTCGTCTTCGAAGGTATGACCCTAAGGTACCCTTCTCTTACTAGAAAGTCACACAAGGACAGTTTTAGTGGCAATAGTCTCCACGGTACCCCTTCTATCCTCCCTATCACACATAGTAAGACTATTACCCACTTTTCTCCTATTCTTGGTGCCCCTCCCTTCCTTTTCTCTTTTCTTCTCCTTTCTGGAAATCTCCTTCTAACCAAATCTTTATTTATTTCAATAAACTGTTTAACTACTTGAGGGTCTAACTTTTGTAGTATTAGCATATTTAAAAGATTAGACCCTCACTACTTAGACTCTTCGGTCTTTGTTTTTTCCCCCTCTTCTCCGTTAAAAAGCTCATTTTCCCTTAGAGAATCTCTAGTCCACGCAGACTAGTTTTGGGACATGCTTAATGTAATTATTTTCTTTTTCATGTTTAAACCCCCGTTTAAGGTTATATTACCACAGCTATTTTATTATATATAATATGTGTTTGAGGAAACTAGAATAAGACGAATTTGAGAAAAATCGAATAATTATTTTCCGTCTAATATGAGCGATAATTTGAGTTTTAAGTTTAAATAGTGAAAAAATAACCGTTGATTGATTGTTAACAGAGCTGCTTCTATGCGTATTTTAGCCTTGTCTGATACACATTTTGGTTATATGTATGGGAATACTGCTAGAGCTAGAAAACAGTCTGTTGAGAATATGTTTACAGCTTTTGAAAGAACATTAGAGATTGCTAAGAAGAATGACGTAGAATTAGTTCTTCATGGGGGTGATATGTTCAACAGATCAAAACCTCCCAAGTATATTATTGCAAAAGCTTATAGAATTATCGAGAAATTTTTAGAAGCTGACATAAAATTTGTAGCAATTCCAGGTAACCACGATAAGTCAAAACTACCTGAAACTCTTCTGAGTCACTTCAATGAAGATTTGCATCTTGTAAACAAGCTAACGCGCTTGGATTTTGATGAGATATCGATATTAGCTTTTCCGTTTGAACTAGAAGACCCTAATGGAGTATTGATGAAAATTCGAGGGGAAATTGAGAAATATCCGCAGAAATCCTTTATCATGTTGAGTCATCAACTGTTCGAAGGTGCAAGGTTTGGTCCTCATCTGTATACATTCAAAAATCGCAAGGATACTTTACTTATACAATTGTTACCAAATAACGCAAGGTTGTTTATTTCTGGACATATTCACAGATCGCAGAAATTACAGAATGATAGAGTAATTTATACAGGTTCAACAGAAAGAACAAGTTTTATGGAAGCGATAGAACCCAAAGGGTGTATAATTATTGATATTGAGAAAAACTTCGAAAAAACCGAATTTATCGAATTATCTAGTGAAAAGATGGAGGTTAAAGAGATGGATATAGAAGAGACAAAAATGATTTCATCTAATCTTGATTCAATGAAAATTGAGGGAGATGTTAGAACTCTTGTAAGGCTAACAGGTAGAGAATTAAGTCAAGAGGAAATTAGATTTCTTTGGTCGTATTTTCCCTCAAAGGAATTTCCTCTACTAACTTTTACACCAAGAAGACCATTAGTTAAACTAAAACCTCTTTATTCAAATTCTTACATCCCATTAAATGTATGAGAAATTGCTATTGAAAAATCAAGTTTCTTTCGTGAAAAAATCAAAGTGTAAAGGCTAATTGATCAAAAATAAAATAAAACAGAAAAAGGGGAAATTAGAAGATTTTTAATTCTCTTCCAAGATCTTCGAATTTCATTAAAGCAAAATCTAAGTTCTCTTGTGTGAGTCCAGCATTCATCATAACTCTGATTCTAGCTGTTCCTCTAGGAACCATTGGAAAGACAATTGGTAATGCAAAGATACCTTCTTCCATAAGACGATCGCTTAGATTTTTAGCAGCTTCATTTTCTCCACAGATAATTGGGACAATAGCCGTTGGACACTTTGCAGATGCTGCGGTTATTTCATGTCCATAGCCTAGGTCGACAATTTTACTCTTGAAATAATTACAATTGTAGAGAAGTTTTTCAACAACAGGTTCAAAATATTGCGATTTTGGATCTAATACTTCTAAAGCACCAATAGCAGCACCTGCAACAGCTGGGGGTTGAGAACCGCTGAGAAGATAAGATCTGCCAGTATTCCGAAGGTAATTAACTAAATCTTGAGAACCAGTTATTGAACCTCCAACTACACCCATTGCTTTGCTGTAAGTGTTCATTTCGACTTGAACTTTGCCTTGCAAGTTAAAGTGATCCACAATACCTTTACCCTTTTTGTCTCGACCTAGAACACCATCACCATGAGCATCATCTACATACATCATAGCTCCATATTCGGAACCTAGTTTCTCTATCTCATCTAGCGGAGCCATATCTCCATCCATTGAAAATACTCCATCAGTGATGAGCAGAATTCTTTTCTCACCATTTGGATCTTCAGAATCAATTTTTTTGAGTTGTTCTTCTAAACTACCCATATCACAGTGTTCGTAAAGTCTTCTCTGCGTTTTTGTTAATCTTACACCATCGATTATTGATCCGTGATTTAACGTATCACTTAGAATGTAGTCATCCTTTCTAACTAAAGTTGGTATTGCACCTTCATTAGCTATGAAACCACTCATCCAAACCATTGCAGCTTCTTGTACTTTGAATGCGGCATGTCTTCTTTCCCATTCTTCGTGTATAGCCATATTTCCTGCTATAGCTCGAACGGATCCAGAACCAGCACCGAGTTTCTCCGCTGCTTCTATTGCTTTCTTCTTCAGGTGGGGGTGGTTGCTTAAATTCAAGTAGTTGTTAGAACAAAGCATGAGAAGTTCTTTACCATCAACGATAACTTGGGTTTCAGATGGTGTTTCTAAACTTCTGTGAACCCATTCTCTACCTTCAGCTTGAATTTTTTGATATTCATCTTTTAAAAATTGTGTGGGATTTCTTTTTACCATTAAGACACCTTTTAAACACATAAAAAATCTTAAGCTTTTTAATTCTTACTCTAAATAGACAAATTATCTATAGACTAAATTTCTTCTTCCTCGCTTTTCGATTTTCAAACCCTCTTTTTTCCAAATATCTACTAGTAGAACATAGATGAAGTGTCTAGAAAGATAAATCTGAGTGAGATCAAATGGCTTGGGAATTGTTGCTTTAACTAAATCCGTGAATTTCCATTTCTTCTCCTCTAACAAATCAAGCAATTTTTGTCTAATCTCAATTGCTTCTTTTATTTTATTATTTGTATAAACCATACAGTGATCTCTTCCATAAATAGCCTCTCCATGTCCAGGAATTAGGACATCAACATCAAAATTGAGAATCTTTAAAGCGCAATCATAATTTGAAAAAGGATTATTCATATCCATCGCTATCCCAAATTCAGAATCAAACAAATCGCTAATATAAAATACCATTGACTCAGGAAGATAAAATCCAACCATTCCTGGTGTATGGCCTGGTAATTCAACAATTTGAATAGTTTCATTAGCTGAAAGTAGATCACCTTCCATAAAAATTTCATTCACTTTCATTGGTTTATGACATGAATTTTGTACAAATTCTTTAGAAGTGCTTAGAGCACATCATGGGGACGCCACATCCCCTCCTACACCGCCCACATCTTTTTCAAAAATGCTTACGGTTCGCTTTTGGATGGTTGTCGGATGTAACCCCGAGGATCACCAGGGAATTGGTGCATAGCTACAATCCTTCAACTCATAACCTACACTACCCTATTTAAACACCAAAAATGTACAAAAAGCATGTTATAATTTTCCCACATGAACCAGAGGAATAGTTTTATACTCCAATCAGGGAATGGTTTGATTTCTCTCTCTAAAATTTCAAAACTCTCCCAATAGAGATTGTAAATTACTTTGCCATCTTCTACTCCTTCCTTTTCTAATGGATGGCAATATATCTTTGAGTTAAATCGTTGTTGAAAATAGCTTGCAAGAAGTGAATGATTCCAGTGATGATGAGAAAGAAAAATTTTGCTGATTTTATCTAATGAAAGAACACCTGCTCTTTTTAACTTCTTAAATTCCTTAAGTTGGTGTGTAGTTACGCCGGGGTCAATTACAATAAATTCTCGATTATCTTTAACAATTAAAGAATTAGGAGCACCCAAACCTCTGCGTAATTTGTAAGGGTTATTGCTTTCAATAAGATAAAGATTTGTTCCTAATTCTCTCATGCCCTAGACTTAGTTTATCTAACTATAAAGTGTTATAATTGGAAATATAATGGTGTTTCAGCAAAAACTTTTATATTTGAGTCCGTAATCGAGATTCAAGTCTTGAAGTGTTGAGAATAATGGTTTCTATTAAGTATGAAAATATTGGCGTAGCTTACGGTGATTTTATAGTTGTAGAGAATTTCAATCTTGAAATTCCACATGGAACAATAACAACTCTACTTGGTCCATCTGGATGTGGAAAAACCACTGTTTTGCGAGCTTTAGCAGGGTTTGTGGAACCCTTTGATGGTAAAGTATTCATTGGTGATAATGATGTTACTCTTTTACCTCCTCAGAAGCGAAACACAGCAATGATCTTCCAAAACTATGCTTTATGGCCACATCTGTCAATTTTCAAGAATGTTGAGTATGGTCTAAAGCTTAGAGAAAATGCAGAATTAGCAGCGTTGAATAGCCCCTGGTTTAGTAGATTTTTGTGGGTAACAAAACCATGTTATTTCTTCTTAACAAAAACTCATAATCAGGCAATGGATTATCTAAAAGAAACTAAAGAAGAATACTATAGTAAGAATCAAGGAGCACTCACTGGTTTTAAATGGTATCTTTGGATAGGATTCAGATGGTTTAAGGCAGTATTGAAGGGAATTGATCACTTTGTTCGTGAGAAAAAAGAACAAATTGATCCAAAATGGAATTATAGAAGAAAGAAAGTGTTAGACGTCTTGAAATTAGTACATCTAGAAGATCAAGCATTCAAAAATCCAACTCAACTCTCAGGTGGACAGCAGCAACGTATAGCTTTGTGTAGGTCGATAGTAGTCGAACCAGATGTGTTATTATGTGATGAACCATTGTCAAATCTCGATGCTAAACTCCGCAAAGAGCTACGAACCGAGATTCGTTCCATTATCAAGAGTCTCGGCATGACTACTGTTTATGTCACTCACGACCAAACAGAAGCTCTAGCTATTAGTGACCGTATTGCTGTTTTCAACATCGGTAACATAGAACAATATGGTACTCCCACTGAAGTTTTCACTGATCCTCACACTCTTTTTGTAGGTCAATTTATCGGTATTTCAAGTACGCTTAATGGTAAAGTTGTCAAACCAAATACTGTCGAGTTAGGAGGTGGAGAAATAGTTAAACTCCAAGTAAAGACCGATATTCCTGTTGGTGAAGAAGTTGCTCTAGTCATCCGTCCGGAAAATGTAAGTCTAAACACTCAATCTAACAGCCCCATAGAAATCGAAATTCATACTATTGAATATCTTGGAACAGAAGTTAAGATGACAGGAAAACTAAAAGATGGTAATATCCTACTTCTTGATGTTGTTGAAGATGCTCATGAATATGCCGAAATGAAAGTTGGAACAAATCTTACAGTTTACATCAATCCAGCAGAGATTTTTGTTTTTGTTGGTGAAGATCGAGTCTACTAAGATAGAATCTTTTTATATGAAGATTTTATTTTTTTCTTGATAACTATGTATGAATATGAAGGAATCATAATTCACTGGTTAGGACATGATGCTTTCTGGA
>BPTK01000164.1 GCA_023705905.1 Candidatus Heimdallarchaeota archaeon | reverse complement strand
CAGCAATCTTAGTAATAAGTGCTGGTACTGGAGAATTTGAAGCCGGTATTAGTACCACTGGACAAACAAGAGAACATGCTTTACTCGCTAGGACATTAGGTGTTAACCAAATTATAGTTGCCGTTAACAAAATGGATTTAGCTGACTATAAGGAAGAACGTTACAACGAAATTTCTGAGGAAATGGGTAGAAACCTAAAACTATTTGGTTTTGATATTGAAAAAATCAATTTTGTTCCAGTTAGTGGTATGCTCGGAGACAATCTTAGTGAGAAATCTGATAAGATGGCCTGGTATAAAGGACCAACTCTCTTGGAAGCACTTGATACATTTGAAGTACCTCATAAGCCCACCGATAAACCTCTAAGATTACCTGTCCAAGATGTTTATACCATTACTGGTATTGGAACAGTTCCTGTAGGACGTGTAGAGTCTGGTATACTAAAACCAAAAGAAGAAGTGATCTTCCAACCAACTGGAAAGAAAGCAGCGGTTATGTCAATTGAAATGCATCATGAAGAAATTCCAGAAGCTATTCCTGGTGATAACATAGGATTTAGCTGTAAAGGATTATCAAAGCAAGATGCACATAGAGGTGATGTTGTAGGACACGCTTCAAAACCACCTACTATCGCAAAAGAAATAGTTGCTACAGTTAATGTTATTAGACATCCTTCAGTAATTGCCGTTGGTTATACTCCTGTAGTTCACTGTGGAACTGCACAAGTAGCAATACGATTTGCTGAATTAAAGGAGAAAAAACCTAAGGATGGAGATGCTATAAAAAATCCAGACTTCCTTAAGAATGGAGATACTGCAAAAGTAGTTCTTATTCCAACTCGTGACATGGTTATTGAACAATATAGTGAATTTCCAGCATTAGGCAGATTTGCTGTCAGAGATATGGGTCAAACCGTAGCTGTCGGCATCGTTACCAAAGTAACACCAAAGTAATAGCTTCTTTTCTTTTTTATTTTTATTTTTATTTTATCTGCTTTCAAATACAATGTTATGAACATGCAAATGGCATACATGGTGGGAAAAGAATAAATCTGCAGACTATTTTGCAGGGCAATGATAACGATGCAAATTCCTATACTCTTGATAATTCGTGGGAAAAGAATAAATCTGCAGACTATTTTGCAGGTATTATATTATTTACAATAAATTCAGGAGAAAATGGCTCTATGTCTTTATATTCTTGCCCCTTCCCTAAGAAAATTATTGGACTGTTGCTAATATGTGTCACTGAAACAGATGCCCCTCCCTTTACATCAGCGTCTATTTTATTTAAAATTGAAGCGTCAATACCTATTTTTTCATTGAATAATGTAACTTGTGAAACAAGTGCATTTCCAGTTAATGCGTCTCCCACAAATATTCTTAGATCAGGTTCTACAACTTTACAAATCTTTTGCAATTCAGCCATTAAGTTTGAACTTGTTTCAATTCGTCCGGCTGTGTCAATTAATACTACGTCAATATTTTTTGAGATTGCGTGGTTTACTGCATCAAAGGCAACTGCAGCTGCATCAGAGCCATATGTTTGAGCAATAACTCGTATGCCTAGCTTCTCACCATGTTTTTGAAGTTGTTGAATACTTCCTGCCCTAAATGTATCACCCGCTGCAAATACACAGGAGTATCCTTTATCTTGTAACATCTTTCCTAGTTTTGCAATTGAGAGTGTTTTCCCAACACCATTTACACCGAAAAAAGCGATTGTTAAAGGGGTATTTTTCTTCTTTGACTCTTCTACCTTTTCTAGTAAATCAACTTTCTTTTTTGGAGATAGGATATCAAGAAGCACTTCTCTTAAAGAGCTCAAGACTAAAGGTTTTGGATTAGAAAAGCGTGCGTGTTCAGTTTTTAGAAGAATTGAAGTAAGATTTTCACATATTGCATCAGCTGTTACTACTGCAACTTCATTTTTTATTAAAATGTCATTCAGTTCTTTTGTAATTTTAGCAACAGATTTAGGAGAAACATCTGTAATTGTGATTTTTTTAATTAACTTCGAAACGTTTTTTCTTAGCTGATCAAACAAACAAATCCTGTCCTTTAGAATTACGTAACAGACTTTACGATTCGGTCAATTTCCCTCAGACGTTCAAGCACTTCATTATAACTAGCTTTTATCTGAGATAACTGATTCTCAACTTCAGATTTCTTTTTCTTAACTCCATCAATAGCTTCGTCAAGTGATTTTTCACTATGAATCCCTGCTCCAATGGTAACAATTACCTTTTCAGCGTCCTTAATAGTTGTATAAATAAAATTACCTGCACCAATTGGTAACAACATTTGCTGATCATTTTTAGCATCTTTTAACTCCACCAAAGTTTGTTCTGAAGTTTGAATTTCACTATAATAGCTATTCAATATCTCAATTTGCTGGTTATATCTTGTTGCCTGTTGTTCCAGCTGTTGGGCAGCTAAGAGTAAATTGTTGACCTCTTCACTAGAAATTTTGTCTGAAGGTAATTTTTCCGTCAATTATCTCACTTTCTTTTTGGTAATGCTAAATCATCTTCAGCTGCAAAAGTTTTTACAACGACATCTTTGATTTCTTCAGGATTTGTTATTTCTTTAATGTCTTTTGCATTAATGTAAATCATATTTCTTTTTACTCTATGTTTACTTCCAACAACTGAATAAACTACTTCTAAGGCATCTTCTACATTCAACGCTCTTACATATTTACCGAAAGGAATTTTGTCTTTTTTCTTCTTAAATTCTCCACGAATGTGGAATGTTTTTACAGAACTCATCTATGTTCACCACGCATTAACATTTGGTGTTTGTTAAATGGCTTTTTCAACTTTTTGAATTGATAGTTGTCAGGGAGCAAGTAAAACTTCAAAGATTCTCATGCTTTCTGGACCCGTACTATCAGATCCAATGACAGCCCCTTGTGTATTAGAAAGCATACCTACTCTAGGATACGGTATGCCTCTGTTAATGGTACAAACATCTGTTCGTACTTTTAGGATTGAGGATATTTCACTTATTTCTTCTTCAGAAAGGAGAGGATGCACCAGAGCTCCTCTATTTGTACTCATTGCAATACTGCCAACAAGAGGTGATCCAAGCATAGAACCAACAGTAGTTTCTATACCAAGACTATCTTGTATCTGATCTCGTATTTCTTTCTCAAACATCTCACTGATGATTGCGCCCTTATCATTCATAACAATAAGGTTTCCCAACGCAGTATATTTGCTTTTTACTTCTATAATCTCAATTTCGTCACCTAGCACCTCAACGATTTGTTGTTTTTCTTTCTGGGTAACACTTTGAGGGATAAGTAATGATTTTGAATTACCTACGGCTAAAGTACCTACAAGAACAGAACTAGCTATAGTTGTTTGAACTATTTTTGTTCCTAATGTGTTCTGAATAAGCTCAATTCTATTTTCTTTTGTTCCTTGTGGGACAATTGAAAACTTCTCTGTGGATAAGGCAAAAATACCTAAACTGGAATTCCCTAGAATGGTTGTTTTTGTTATGTCCAAATTTTTCACCCTCAAAAAATAGAGGAAGGAGTTTTATTCTTCTTTCTCCTTTTCTTCTTCTTGCTCTTCTGTTACGGTTTCTTCCAAAAGTTCTTCAGAAATAGAGGAATCATCTTCTTCTTCATCTTCTTCATCTTCTTCTTCAAGTTCTCCTGGTAATGAAATTCCGTCTAGATCAGGACGAGCAGAAATGTCGACTTTTTCATGAATTAGTTCAATAGTTGCTATTTTTTCTTCCTCGATAGTTTCAACAATAGCACGAACTTTGACCTTTCTTGGAGGTTTTCTAATACCTCTTTCCCAAAGAAATTCATTTAATTCGTTAGTAATCACAACAAAATCAGCTTTAGTGTGTTTAATGATAAAAGCCTTTAGCATTCTAACGGCTTTTGGTGTTCTTTTATACGGTGCTGTTTTATTCAATTTTGGGTAAAATGGAATAGTAAAAATACTTTCAATAGCTTCTTGAGACATATTCTATAACTCCTTATCTTTTTATTCTAGTTGAACGCCACTTTCTGCGTTTGGGGTGATTACGAAAGCGACGATTTGTTCTAATAACACACCAACTGGGTACGGGGTTATTGGTTTTCATTTCCTTCGCATATCTCAATTTTCTTGCTAAATTTCTATATCTTGCCATTATAATCGCCTTATATCTACCTTTGTCTCTCGTTTTTGTCCTTGGATTTTACGAAGGATCTCTTTTAGTTGCTCGTCATTGATTTTTTCCTTTACTCCTCCTTGCTGTGCAATTTGAATTAATCTTAATTCTACAGCTTCAGCGACTTGAGGACGGACAAGTTTAACATTAGCAAGCCTTTGTCTAGCTTTTTCAGTAAGAATTTGACTTAGTACTGATTGTTTCTGAGCTTCAAGAGTTGCTTGTTGCTCTTCTTGAGCTTGTGATGCTATTTGTTGTTCCTGCATTTGAGCAAGTTTTCTTTGTCTTATAGCTTCCAACTCTTCATCATTATACATCTGCTTAATATCTCCTATTGGTCAGCTACTAATGTTTTATTTTTTATTGTATTATTAATTGCAATTCTAATATCTCTCTAATTCAGGAATCTTTCTTTTGATCTCTGAAGAGAGTTTATCAATGAAAGAATGACCTTTAGAAGTAATAACGCGTCCTATTGTGACTCTACTTTTACTTCCAAGACCGCTTTGCTTTTGGATATAACCTGATTTTTCAAGTTGTTGTAGCACCTTGCGAATAACTGCACCACTTCCTCTAGCAAAGTGTTCAGGTCTGACCCCTCTTCTATTACGTCCACCATAAGCAATTCGAAGCTTCGAAACGCCAATTGGACCATTGAAATATATTTTTCTCAAGATAGAGGCAGCTCTAATATACCACCAATCGGGTTGAGTAGGAGCGCTTTCTTTATGAACTCCGGTTTTTGCAAATCTAGCCCATTCTGGTGGTTTTATTTCTGTTTCTTTCTTTAATTCTTCTACAATTCTTGAAATTAACATATCAGCTGGTACATCATAAGCTGTCGGCATATTATTCACTCATTTTCGTTTTAACGCTAGAGAGAGCTCTATAGTGCTTTTTCAGTGTCTCGGGAACAATCCTTGTTTAAAAAGATTACTTTGCTAGTTAAATGACATTGTCTGTAATACAAAAAATCACGTATTTTCAAGTATAAGTTTACACTTTTTATAATAAGTAAAAAAGGAATATACTTAGTGAATCGGCCATATATTTTTACTGCTTACACTTTCATCAAAGTTTTTTAAAACTGAGTAATGGTTATGAAAATAGATATAAAGCTGATGGAGACTATAACGATAAGTAGGAGATAAGCGGAAGTACATCTTTTGAATACCACTAATGGAAATAATAGAAAGAAATGGAAAAAAACATTCTCCTCAGTTGATGATTTATTCATTATTTTTGGGATACTACTTAATGGAGCAAGTGTAATTGTGAGTTTAATCGAAGGCCATCTAATTGCAGGATTAATACTCATTGCATGTGAAATAGCCTTGATTGTAGCATATATTATGAAAATGATTTAAGGAAATTATTTGTTCTTAATCTTTATCTGAAGAATATCGTTCAACGATATACTCACCCATAATTCGAAATGCTTCATCAATGTTTTGACCAGTTTTTGCAGATGTCTCAAGAAAGAAGTTTTCTATTTTGTGCTCTGCAGTTTTCTTGTTGAGCTCTTCAATAAATTCTTGAACCTCTTCTACTGTTACGGCATGCTCTCCGAGATCCATCTTATTTGAAAGAACAATAACTGGAACTACACTTCTTCCACTAAATTGATACAGTTCTTGAATCCAATTGGTGAGGTTATGAAAAGTTTCTTTTCGTGTAATGTCAAATACAGCTAAGGCTCCAAAACATCCTTTAAAAAATCGAGGACGAACGTTTTTGAACATAGGTTGTCCTGCTAGATCCCAAATCTGATATTTGATTTCGAAATCATCTACGGTTTTTGTGGTTACAGCAAAATCAGCTCCTAGTGTTGTCATGTGTTCTTTTTCAAACCCTAGGCCCAAATAATTATTTCGAATTGAAGTTTTTCCTACAGCAGAATCACCAATTAAAACTAGTTTTACCATATATGCGCTAGTTTGTTGTGATTCAGTGCTTTGATTTTCAACTTCGGTGGTGTCTTTCTCTTCTCTTGCATGTTTCTTAATATTGTCTTTAAAGAGAACTACCCCTTTATCGGCCTCTCCATCAGACTTCTTTGGAGATTGCTTTTTATCAGACATATTATCAGCCTACAATGATTTTTATTAATATAAAAACATGTGCCTTATTTTCTCAAATATTGTTTTATATCATATTGGTAAGCATCTCAACGAGATTTTTTTTAAAGCAAAGATTCTTGTGGCATGATGAATATTTGTAGTAAACATCTGAAGGATTATACAGATATATCCTCTCTTATCACATGTTAGGAATACCTTATAGCACTTCTCTAATCATGTATTTTTGGGATTTTATGTATGATCAAGTGGTTTTTAGCTAATTTTCCTAACTCTTTTGCTTGGGGAACTGAGAGATGATAATTGGATGGTTCCACTTCATGTGTACCTTCTATAATAGCTAAATCTGCTCCAGTGATGTGAGATTTGAGTAATTCAAAATAACCAGTATCACCTGTATAAACAATAGTTTCTTCTTTCTTACTGATAATGAAACCTATAGCAGGAATTTCAGGGAGTTCATCACCACCAATAAGAGAACCTCGATGTTGAACTGGAAACGGCTTGATAATTATATCTAGAACCATTTGTTCTGAATCAATCTCCATAAGCTCATACTCGAAAGGTGTGCTATCCTTATAACTTTCATGAAAGGTTTTGACCAACCCTTGAAGTTCTGTGACTTTAGGTGGAGAGATTATACACAGTTTTTTCTTTCGATTAAGCATCCTAAAGAAAGCAAGAAGAGAAAAGATGCTCCCAACGTGATCGAAATGACCATGAGAGATTAGTACAGTGTCAATGTTATCATAATGAGTTCGAGGAAGAGAGATTAGATCTCTAAGGATACCGTCTCCCACATCCATTAAAATGTTGGAGCCTGTATCAATATCATTCACTAAAATTTGTGTCGCAACACCAGCTAAAGAACAGAGTACTTTAACACGGAAATGCTGACCTTCCCAATCCCATTTAACCTTAATATCCGAAGGCATAAATTACAAAGAAAAGGAAAGCAAATATCTCTTTCGATTTTTACGATATATTATTACTATAAATTGAATCAAGAGAAGAAGAACAAAAAAAGAAGAGAAGCTAAGAAAAATTAACATCTAAAAGATAGAAAGGTTTTTTATTAAAAGAAGGAAAGAAAAAGTAACAAAAACAACACAAGCGGAGATAGCAAAGTCGTTATGCCACGGTCTGCAAAACCGTTTACCGGAGTTCAAATCTCCGTCTCCGCTCCATCTTATTTCATCCTATGTTATATTCTTACAAACATTTAAATTAGCAAAGCGGCCATGCGTCGCATACTATGAAGCTTTCTAACATATATTATGTTAGTTCTGCTTATTGGGTGTCCCCATACTCCTCGTATGCGGAGAGGAGCGATTTTGTAATTTTAATTTTATTAGACCTTTTTCTACTATATTTTTTGCTGCATTCGTATGTGAATTTACCTTTTTACCACATTTTTTACAAGGTGCAATGTCATAATGATTTCTGGGATCTCTGTCAATTGTTCCTCCACAATTATAATGATATCTACTTGTTCCCCTTGAATGGACCCTTTCAAGCTTGACATCATACCCCAGTGCTATTGATGCCATTTTTACTGCTTTTTCAAAGATGTTTGCACTTTTAGGCATACTTCGAATTGCTTTTGCGAGTGCACCCCTTTTACCTCTAGAATCAATTTCCATATCTTCCATGAAGAATATTTTACATTGACTCTTAATCATAACAGCAGCAAGAAAATGGGGGATAAGGTTTCTTATCTCTTTTACTATGTCTTTTTTTCGTTTGTGAATTCGATTGAGTTCTCCTTTTGTTTTATAATAACTTACTA
>BPTK01000163.1 GCA_023705905.1 Candidatus Heimdallarchaeota archaeon | reverse complement strand
TGTTTTCAGGTTTCAGTGCTGCCATGATCGCATTCTCCAGAGAATTAGGTACTCGACTCTATTTCATTAAAATTGAAGGTGTAGATTATTATTTTAATACTAGAGGAGTTTTTTTCTTTGTTGTAGGTATGTAGCCTCGTGTCCGTTCCCCTAGCGCTAAACGTTTTCTTAGATTAGTAGAAAAAGAAATCAATTGGGAAGAGATAGACACTTATCTCAATAAAGCAATTCATTTTCAAACTGAAGAATTCGAGAAAAAAGTTGAACAAACTATCTTAGATTTCCAGATTAGATTCAAACACATTATCAGAGATTAGAACTGTTCTAAACATTTTTATTTCGTTAAGATAAATGTTCTCACTGGAAGCGGTATATTGTTAATAACAGCACAAAAACCCTTAGAAGTTCAGCCAAGAGATATGACTAATATCTTGAAATTTAAAGAAAAGAAGGAAATAACAGACATTAACGTTCGCAACAAACGTGTCCTAGTTAGAGTTGATTTCAATGTACCAATGGACGAAAATGGCAATATAACTGATGATCGAAGAATAAGATATACACTTCCTACTATTTACTATCTTCTTAATGAGAACTGTAAAATAATTCTTATGTCTCACTGGGGTCGTCCTAAAGGAAAAATTGTCCCTTCGTTGAAATTGGATGCTATTGCTAGAAGATTAAGAGAATTACTTCCTCTCTATAGGATCTATAAAGCTGATAGCTGTATAGGTAAGGAAGTAAAAGAACTCTCAAACAAGCTCAATCAACAACAAATATTATTATTAGAAAATACGCGTTTTTATCCCGAAGAAGTTAAGAATGACGAAGAATTTTCTCGTAATTTAGCTCTTCATGCTGATGTTTTTATTAACGACGCTTTTGCAACAGCTCATAGGGAACATGCAAGCACTTGTGGAGTTGCAAAATATGTGGAGGAGAAGGGTTATGGATTCTTAATGGCTAAAGAGTTGAAGTTTCTCTCGACAACTATAGCAGAACCTCAACGTCCTTTGACCGCAATCATAGGGGGAGTAAAGATAGAAGATAAGCTTCCAGCAATTAAGAATCTTATTGGTTTAGCTGATAACATTCTAATTGGAGGAGGGTTGACCTATACATTCCTTCTAGCCTTAGGGTATGATGTTGGAAAGTCAGTCAAAGATCTTAACAAAGTAGAAACAGTAAAGCAATATCTAGAAGAAGCTAAAGCTGTTGGAACAAAAATATACATACCAAATGATGTTGTTGTAACAGAAGATCTTAGAAGAATTGTTCCAGTAGATACAGTACCAGCTGCAAATATTCTTAAGAATCAAATTGGTGCGGATATTGGTCCTCAAACAATCCAAGAGTATAAGGAAGTCTTGATGAATACAAAAGAAGTTCTATGGACTGGTCCACTTGGAATCTTTGAAACAAAGGAATTTGAGAAGGGTACTAGAGAACTTGCACAATTTCTTGTTGAACAAAATATAACAACCTTTGTAGGTGGAGGAGACTCTGCTGCAGCATTTGAAAAATTCGATTTCGAGAAGGATATCTCTTTTGTATCAACTGGAGGAGGAGCATCTCTTGCTGTAATGAAAGGAGAACTTCTTCCAGCAATAGATTTTCTTTAATTCTATCTTATTGAGAATATTAAATGGATTACATGAGAAAAAAAAGGGAGAAAAAAATTACTTATTTTTACCTTTTTTAGCTGAACTAGAAGGTTTACTAGCTGATTTAGTAGCAATGATTACGATAGCAAATATCATCTGTAAAACCCCTAAGAATCCACCTAAGATAAGTATTTCACCCCAATCAATAGAAGCAAATAAACCTGTATTTGTTGATTCGGGAACTTCAATAGAAACAACATTTGATAAATCACTGTCTCCATATTCATTAATTGCTACAACTGCATAAAAATACGTACCTGATTCATTAAGTGCATCAAAATACTGCAGATCAGAAGTTGTATCTAATACAGCAAGATCTGATTCATCAGTAAAGTAGTTAGGAGAGCGATAAATATCATAACTATCAGCTGCGATTTCTAAACTCCAAGTAAGGGAGATATTGCTTACAGAAGAGATGGGAGGAGAGATTGGGAAAAGAATTGGTTTTCCTGGTGAGCCTACGAATTTTCTATAAAATATGTCTGCATCAGAACCGGAACTTAGATAAGAAGTATAGTCATACCATACAAAATGCAAGAACCCATTATTATCAATAGCAAAATTCTGAAATTCTGATAGACCATCAGAATCTGGTGTGACCATTGATATGTCAGACCAAACACCATTTGCGGAACAATATGCATAATAGACATCATAATCTGCTCCTGATCCAGCGTACATTGAAGCATCGAACCAGGTTACGTGAATATAATCTTCAGTATCTATTTTCATTCTAGGTAATAATGCATTATCATTGAAACCCATTGTTAGTAGGGCAGGATATTTCCAAGTGCTTAGACTCTCATCAAAATAGGAATACCAGAGATCATAATCTACTCCTGCCCCATCTAAATCTGTTTGGTCTGACCAAACAGCATGAAGTTTACCTTGAGAATCAAAATCTAACTGTGGAAATTCACAACCTTGATTACTATATGTGGATATAATAGAAATCGATGACCAAGAAGCTTCACCTGCATCATATTTTTTGTAAACTATATCCCGATCAGTTCCTGCACCTAATAAATTAGTTGAATCTGCCCATGCAAGATGAATATTGTTTTGAGAATCAACTGTTATACAAGGTGAGTAGACAGCAGTTATACTCTCAGGAGAGATAAGAGTCATCCCTAACCATGTGCTACTTTGAAAATCATAAGTATTATACCAAATATCAGTATCTGCACCTGAACCAAGATCTGTTCTATCACTCCAAAAAATATATGGATTACCAGTAATATCAACATCAATTGTAGGCGAATAAGGCTCATCGTTAGAATTTGTTGATACAACCTCTGCAGTAGTCCATACCCCCGATGAATCTCTTCTCTTATAGAAGATATCAGAATCACTACCGCTTCCAAGATAATCGGTGTCATCTTTCCAAACAACATGTACCCTATTGTGTGTATCAACAGCTAATGCTAGTGTGTCACATCCGTTAGTACTCTCTTCTGACACTAACTCTAAAGAAGACCAAGATTGAGTAGTGACTGATCTCTGAATGTAAAATAGATCTGAATCAGCTCCTGAACCAAGTAAATTATTGGTTGTATCCAACCAAATCACATGAATGTTTCCATCATTATCGATTTTTATATCTGAATAATAAGAACCTAAATCACTAAGATCAGAAAGAAGCTCAATATCTGACCACCACCATTCAGTTAAATCCTTAGATTGAATGCTAATTGGAACATTTTCATCTTCAACAAAAGTACTTCCAGTCCTAACAAACAGAGTAGAACTTAGAATTAGAATCATATTGAGTAACACTATTATTTTCTTTTTAGAAATCATCATAATCATAGTAATGTTGATTCTAATCTAAAAGTGTTGTTCTTAAATTTTCTAAAGCAGATTTTGAAATAGAATAGAAATTCTGAGTGAGAAAAAGAAAAGTGAAAGATTATTTCTTTCCTTTCTTAGAACTAGATTTAGCAGGTACTTTTGCTGCAGTAACAGATATAGTAATCACAGAAACTATTAGTTGCATAGCTAATACAGCTCCACCGATAATAATTATTTCTCCCCAATTAATATTTTCAAACAACCCCGGAACACTTTCAAGACTGTCTTCACTCAGAATTTCAACTGAAACTACGTTAGAAGATTCACTTTCCCCATAAATAGAATTTGCAGTTATTGTATAGTAATAAATCCCAGCTTCAACGACTTCATCTGCAAAATTACTAGCAGAGGTTGTTTCAATTGGAACAAGTCCATCAACATCCCAGATAAAAGAGTCAGATTTGTAGATATTATACTCATCAGCTCCTATAATAGGAGTCCAATCAAGGGTCAGATTACCTAGTGCTCTTGTACTAGGAAAGATATCAGCAAGGATTGGTGCTTCTGGAGGACCAACAAGTCTTTTGTAAAACTCATCTGCATCTGTACCAGAACCTAATAAATTTGAGGAATCGTCGTACCAGATTACATGAACATGCTCTCTTGAATCTACACTAACTGATGGGAAATATGAATTTCCTGTAGCAATATCGGAAATTAGTGTATAATCAGATAAGATGTTTGTATTAATATTCAATGTACGATAGAAAATATCTGGATCTGTACCAGAACCGCTCATATCGGCATAATCAATCCAAGTAAAATATAGGTTAGAGTTAGTATCAATATCTAGACTAATTCCATTTGAGAGTGCAGTGCTCTCAGGTGAGATTACAATATTTGGGGACCAAGTAAATGTTGAGGACCCCCAGTAACGATAGAAAATATCTGAATCAGTTCCTGCGTTATAAATATCAGAATGGTCAGTCCATGCAACATGAATATTATCATCAATATCAATTACAATTTGTGGACGAGTAGATGGAGAATCACTCTCAAAAGATAAAGCAAATCCTGAAGACCAGAAAGTAATTGGTTCCCATTTTTTATAAAAGACATCTGTATCTATTCCCGAACCATACAGATCATTTGTGGAATCAAACCACACAACATGGATATTATCTAAGGAATCAACAGCTATGTCAGCACTATATGAACCATCTGTGCTCTCTGATGAAATGATAGTTAACGGAGACCAATCGTTCGAATACGAATCTCTTTCTCTATAAATTACATCAACATCAGAGCCATCATAATGATGATGGTCATGCCACACAGTATGAACATCACCTTGACTATCAACAGCAATTTCTGGCTGATAGGAACTTTGTATACTTCCTATTGAAACAACTTCCACAGGAGGCCATTGATCTGTTGAAGAATCTTTCATCTTGTAGAATATATCTGCATCTGTACCTGAGCTATCGATGTCACTTGTATCACTCCAAACCACATGTACATTGTCTTGTTCATCAATTGCAATACCTGGATAATCTCCATTTCCATCACTTTCAGTTGAGACAACTTCCACAGGAGACCAGCTATTTGTATTTGTATTATATTCTCTATAAAAGATATCTTGATCAGAGCCAGATCCACCAAAGTCTGTAATATCTCTCCATACAACATGTAAATTGTTTTCACTATCTATTGCAGAGACTACTCTTTCTGAGTGGTCACTGCTATTAACAGAAACAATTTCAATTTCTGTCCACCACCAATTTTCTTTATTAATTGTATCAATTTCATTAATGTTGTTCGTGAAATTATTGTAAGCATAAGTAGGAACCTTAAACGAACCAAATAATGAAATTATCACAAAAACTGAAAAAATACGCAATATTTTTTTAGTCAATTTGAACTCCAAGTATTCTTTACCCCTTTTGGGTCTAAAAATCTTCTCCATATTCAAAGGATGTAATCTGCTATCACCCCACTAATTATGTTTATAAGTTGCTAAAATAGTACGTAATTACTAATTCGAGCTAATAAATTGAAATAATGGGTGGTAGAAAATGACAAAAATGAAAATTACGGTAATAAAGAAATTAGATCCAAAAGATATTCATGAAAAAGAGTAACCTACACCAGATGGGAAGGCATTTACTATATGTGATATATTTGAAGAAGGTCAAGAATTCCTATTTGATGGATTAGTAAAACCTGAAAAATTCTGTGGGTGGGCCTAGAATGACATATACAAAGATCTCTCTGTATTATATTTCGGTGGAAATTTCCCCTGGTTTGATCCAGGAATGTCAGTAAGCTGTTGTACAGATGGAATCCGTCCAGTAATCTTTAAATTGGAGCGAGTCCAAGAGAGCTAGATAATAAAAAGTTGGCTGAAGCATGAAAATTAACGACCCGGAAGAGATCAAAAGCATCAATAAAACTCTTCAAAATTATACTAAGGCATTTCAAAAATGGGATATAAGTAAACTAGTTGCAGCTTTCCATCCTGAAGCTAAAACTGTTTGGTATGTTCCTGAAAGAGGAGGATATATTTCTAGTATGTGCTATAGTTGGGTTAGAAGTTTCATTGCTAATAAAAAAGAAAAAGTTGTAATTGGTTATACTACATTTGCAGAAAATATTGATCAATCCGGTACAGCTGCTTATGCAAGGTTCAGATTTTTAATTGAAGACGGGGAGTATAGCAGAGATACAACGGATTATCTTACTCTCCTTAAGTTTGGTGAAGATTGGAACATTGTTAATAAATCAGGCTTTACAATTGACAAAACAGTTGAAGAAATTATTACAATTAAGGAAGAAAAAACTAAAACAAATAGAAATGTTCCAAACGAATTAGAACTAATTACATTGAAGCTTAAAACTTACGCTGAAGTTTTTGATGAATGGGATATTGAAAAAATCAGAGAGGTTTTTCATCCTGAGGTTAGAGTAAATTCTGTTGATTTTGAAACTAACGAATTCAATTGTCAAGCTCGCTCAATTGGTGTTTGGAAAGAAGTTTTTGAAGATCACCAGAAAGATAATATAAAATTCAAAACACAAATCGAATTTATTGACCAATTAGGAACTTCAGCAGTTGCAAGAATGCGTTGGTTAGCTACAAAAGAGAATTTTAGGGCAGTAACAGTTGATTATTTAACTTTTCTGAAAATAGATGGAGATTGGTTGATAGTTAACAAAACCTGCCATTCGGAGGAAATAAAAAATTAATTCATAAAATACAAGGAGGAATTCAAATGGATAATATTAAGGAAATTAAACAAACCATATCAACTTATGTAGAAGGAGTAAAAGAATTTAATTTTGCTATGGCAGAATCCACTTGGTATAAAGAGGGCATAAAAATAGCTTACAATCCTGAAGAGGATAAATTAGAGACGCTCAAAATGCTTGATTCAAGACCACCTGATAAAATTAAAGAGTTAGACATGCAGCAAGAAGCGAATATAGAATTAATTGATGTAACCGGTTCAGCAGCCATTGTTATTCTACATTGGGTACAAGTATTTCAAGGTGAAAAGAAGCAATATGTTGATTATTTATCATTATTAAAATGTAAAGATGAATGGAAAATTGCAGCAAAAATTTCTGATATCAAAGAAAGCGGTGAATAACCCATAATTGTTCAGTTACCGCAAGGGTAATCTTGAAAAACAGACACTTTTACCTAAAATATCTGAAATTAGTTCACCTTCTCTTATTTCTAAGAAACGAAATCGATTGAGATAGGAGGTTACTTTATGTCGACAAGAAAAATATTTAATGATGTTCTGGATTTGATGAATGATATTCATATAACCGTCAGCAATACAAATTGGCGTGATTATTCAGAAGTTAGAGTAAAAATTCTTGTCAGCAGTAAAATGAATGAGCTAAGACACGTTCTAGGAGAACTCCCAGAAACTGATGTATTTAATTCCGAAGAAGCATCAACCTTTTTTGAAAAAATTCTAGATAAAATCACAAGAATCCTTGGGAATCTACCTCAAGATAAAATGCCTTTGCAGTTTTATGAATTAGAGATTTGGAGACTACGATACGCTTCAATGTATGCCTTGCAATATGGTCAAGGAGGGTCTCTACAAGTTGCAGGAGCAGCTCATGCACTAGCAAATGTCCTTATTGGTATCGAGACAATGGATGTTCAAGAACTGATTGTCGATTGGGATCATCCAGAATTCGATAAAAGAAGAAAACTAATACTTAATTATCTAAGTTCAGCATATTTATTCTTTTTTAGCTTATGTACATCCTTAAATACAATTTATAAACACGATTTAGAACACTGGGTTTCAGAGGGATTCAAAGCTAGTGCCCAGTATCTTCATTACATGGATGTTTTTTGGGATGTTCCGAAAAATATTGCACATTATAAAAAGACACACAGAAATGTAGCAGACCCCAATTATTCTCCATATTATGCAACTTTTGCAGCAGTAGATTATATCATAACTTTCCTATTAGATCTTCAGAAATTCTTCTTCAATGATAATGTCAAAATAGATAATTTCAAGGAACTTGTCAATATTACTGAACCAGAATCGTTTTTTGAATCAATAGAAAATCTACTTGCAAAAGCAGAATATT
>BPTK01000162.1 GCA_023705905.1 Candidatus Heimdallarchaeota archaeon | reverse complement strand
GACCACCGAGATCTACACTCTTTCCCTACACGACGCTCTTCCGATCTTTACATATATTTAGGATTTGGAACTTCACTTTCATTTAATCAAGTACATGATAACAACTTTAACGGCATTGTTATACAAACTGCAGTTAATGATGAAGTAATTAACAATACAGTTTACGCTAATGGAGGAGTTGGGATTTATAATGATGGAAGTTCAAACACCGTAATAGCTAATAATACACTCACAAACGATGGTTTTCGTATATCTATGTCAAGCATACCAGATTATGCAGCACTTAGTATTACAGACAATACTGTAAATGGCAAACCCTTAGGGTTCTATTATGCATTGGGTGAAATGGTATTATCATCAGGTAACTTTGGCCAATTAATTTTAGTTGGATGTTCTGGTACTCTTGTTAAAGACTTTACAATTAGAGATACAGATAACGCTTTATTTTTGATAGGGTGCGATTCAGTTATAGTAGATAATTGCAATTTTAATTACAATTTTGCAGGTAGTGTGTACTTAGATGGAACAATGAACTGCACAATTAGCAACACGCTTTGTAGCCACACTCAATCAAAATCAGGGATATACGCTGGTGGAGCAATAGACACAGTAATAAAAAACTGTACAGCTAGTAATAATGACTATGGGATTCAATTTGTTTCTAGCACTAACTTCTCAATAATTGAAAGTACAATGAATCAAAACGCATATTGCAATGCTAGATTGTTTGATGGGCCTGTTGGAAATATCCGATATAATTCTTTCACCAATTGTGGTTCTGTTGGTCTTCAATTATTAAATATAGATTATGTAAACATCTCTCATAACCTCTTTGAAGGAAATGCAAATTATGCACTCTACCTAGATAGTAATTCCATGTTTAACTGGATACATCATAATGCCTTTATTTCTAACAACTTAGGAGGAACATCTCAAGCATTTGATGATACAGCTGATCTTAATATGTGGGATGATCCTTGGAATATGGAAGGCAATTACTGGAATGACTGGGTAAGTGGAAATTATACTATTGATGGATTAGGTCAAGCTAATGATTCTTATCCTTATGGTAGCATTCCTCCAGGAGTTGGTGAATTCAGTCAATACTCCATTTATTTTGTGCTTCTTATTCCAGCTATTGTAGTTTCAGTTAGCATATATAGAAAGAGAAAGAAATAATTTTTCTTTCTTCATCTATTTTTTTTAGGAGTAATGCTGTGAGTAAGAGATATATATGATGTAACGAGAATATATTCTTGTGAAAAAAATGCATTTAAAAATACATAGGCAAACAAAAATAGCTTTTATTACAATTTCCCTATTATTATCAACTACTTTTTTTATACAAAATGTTGGTTCTAGTTTAGAGATATCTTCACCTCCCGCTAATCATATAAATTATACAACTAGTGATCCCCTTTACATAACTAATGATTCAGATCTTGCAGGAAATGCAACTTCTGGAGACGGGTCAGCAAGCACCCCTTATGTTATTGAAGGACTGAGTATAATTACAGGAGATGCTAATGCCATATATATTACTGGGACAACAGTTAACTTCACTATAAGAGATTGTTACCTCGTAGGATCGAATAAAGGTATCTGGATCGAGATTGCTCCATCAAACTCTGTCGAAATTAGTAATAACATAGTAAGTGGAAATAATATAGGGATAAGAGTAGATTATGCTGATTATACTAATATTACTGATAATATTTGTCAGAATAGTGGAGAGGGTATATATCTGCAAGTTTCAGACTATGCTTACCTTGAGAATAACACTTGTTTTGGTGGTGTTCATGGTATTTACACTTGGACAAGCACACATTGTACCTTTGTTGACAACAAATTATACTCAAATTCAGAACATGGTTTGCTTCTATTTCAAGATAGCAATTACAATAACATAACTTACAATAAGTGTTATAGCAATGGTAGAGAAGGTATTTACCTTTCTAATTCAATGTTTAGTTCAGTTACTCATAATGAATGTTATCTAAACAACTATAATGGAATTTATATTAATCAAGGAAGCCTGAACTCCTTTGAAAATAATTATTTACATAACAATAACAGAGACGGAATTAAAATTATGAGTTCAAGTTCTAACACAGTTGCAAACAACACTCTATATAATAATGATTGGTATGGTATAAATAACCTGTATGCTACATCTACATCAATTTTAGATAATAACGCAACCAAAGATGGCTTTGGAATCTTCGTAGGTAGTCAAGGGGATTATGATGCTTTATCTGTAGGTGGCAATACAGTTAACGGTAAACCATTAGGTTACATAAATGGGTTAGGGGAAGCTACTTTAGCTCCAAATGTTTATGGACAGCTTATTCTTGTATTTTGTAATGGAACAACAGTAAAAGATGATACTATCAAAGATACTAGCATTGCTTTAATTATAGTTGGTTGTGAAAATGTTACAGTTGACAATTGCAACTTTGATAATAATAATTATGGTAGTATTCGTCTTGATAATTCTATAGAGACAACAATTCAAAACACAAAATGCAGTTATAATGAAGAGTATGGAGGAGTTTATATCTCTGGAGCAACTAATACAACACTCTATAATATCACTGCTAACCACAATCAATTTGGTATTTATCTAAGCGGAGCTACTGTATTTAACATATCATACTCTACAATAACCTCCAATTCATGGTACAATACCCGTTTCTCAGGAAGTGTCGCTGGAAACATTAGATACAATGTAATTACTAACAGTGGTAATTATGGAATGTTACTCTATTATTGTGACTACACAAATATCTCATATAATAGCTTTGAAGACAACCTAGGTTATGCTATATATTCAGATAGTGATTCTATGTTCAATTGGATTCACCATAATGCTTTCATTAACAACAATCAAGGTGATACTCAAGCTTATGATGATTCACTACTCAACATGTGGGATGATCCTTTGAATATGGAAGGGAATTATTGGGATGACTGGGTAAGTGGAAATTACACTTTAGATGGTATAGCAGCTGCAAATGATTCCTATCCATTAGGAGATATTCCTCCAGGTGTTATTATATCAGAATTTAATCAATTCTCACTTTTGATTTTCTTACTTCCTGCAGCCTTTGTCTCAATGGCAATCATCAGAAAACGAAAGAGATAATCTACTTTCATTTCTTTTTTACTTTTTTATTGTATAATAGTAATTCACATAAATAGATGTACATTCATAATGCTTGAGGCCTTTCTGTGAACCAAGAATACGTCACTAACAACATGCATCCCTTCTTTGCTACTATGACTAGAAAATATACTGGTCCTGTCTTTGATGCTCATACTCATTTAGGTTCTGTTGAAGATGTTAAAACCATGGTTGAGTATTCTAAAAAATTCAATGTCAAAAAAATCTACGGTATTGTACGAGACTATGAAAGCAGAATTAAGCTTGAAGAAGCCTTCCCTGACCTCTTCGTTTATTCGATCTTTTTGTCTATTCAAGACGCT
Organism: Candidatus Heimdallarchaeota archaeon; assembly: GCA_023705905.1. Lineage (GTDB taxonomy): Archaea > Asgardarchaeota > Heimdallarchaeia > Heimdallarchaeales > Heimdallarchaeaceae > UBA460. The sequence goes on along the minus strand of BPTK01000162.1, from coordinate 4,605 downwards.
ATAAAAGGGGACATAGATATCTCTCTCAATCTACTTGATAAAGCATATGAGCAAGGTTTCTCATTAGGTAAATTATGGTTCTCTCCCAGATGGGTAAGATATTTTGATGGAGATTTGAAAGACAGATTTAGAACTAAAGACGTTCACCTTAATGATCCCAATTTGGAGCCCATATTCGCTAGATTGGAAGACTTACGTTTTACTCTACTACTACATGTTAGTGACCCAGACTTACTTTATGCACAGAATTACCAACCCGCTAGCAAATATGGAATAAAATCTGACCACCTTGAAGCCTTAAAGAATATCTTAGAACGTTATCCCAAATTGAAAATAGTTGGGGCTCATATGGCTGGACAACCTGAGGATCTCCAACAACTTGATTTATGGTTAGACAAATATCCTAATTTCTATGTCGACACAGGTTCCGCAAAATGGATGGTAAGAGAGTTTGCCTATAAGAAGGAGGAAGTTCTTAAGTTCTTCACTAAACATTCAAATCGTATTCTTTTTGGAACAGATTTTGTTGCTGGTAGAAAAGATAGAGAACCTATTCCAGGTTATTACATCAACAGACTTCTAAGTTTTCAAGCTCTCTTGGAAACTAATGCAAAGGATATTCCTTTTCCAATTCCTGATCCTGAAAACGATAATAAGACAGTAATTAATGGTCTAGACTTACCTCTAAATATCCTAAAGAAGATATATTGGGAAAATAGTTCAAAGTTATTTGGTTAGGATTAGTGTTTTAAGGTTGTTAGGAATAAATTGTTATAGTAGATTTAATACAGTATAAAAAAACAAGTACCTAGTGATTTCATTGCCACAAAAATGTATTGCCATTATTAAAACAACGAATATTTTTTCGTTAATATTCAATTCTGTTGCCATTATATTAGGATTAATTTATCTTTTCTTTCCTGTTTATTCAGTTATTTGGAACATTTTTGGGTATATTTATGTTATCGCTATTGCTCTAAATTTCTATCAAATTTATTTTATAGACCGAAGAATACAACTTAAGGGTAAAACTGGTAGTCGGCTCTATGTTTTGGGATTCTTCTATCTCATTTTTCAAGTTTTTTCCATAATTAACATGAATATTGGAAATATGTTTATCTCTGTAACTTACTCAAATCTTTTTGTTGACAACATTTACTCGTATATATTGGTAGCCAATGGATTCTTCGGTGTGTTCATCATCGGTCTGATATTTAACATAATTATTTTGCGTAACCAGAACAAACCAGAACTATGGATTGAGGAGTATGACATTAAGAAACGATCTTTCTTTGAAGGAACCTTGTTCAGAAAAACATTAAGAGTTTTGCTCATCATTTTTAGTATTATTGGAATAGCTGAAGGTTTGCTTAGCTCCTTCTTAATTATTGCAGGTATCAATTCTGGTCGAGTATTGGGTTTTGCTAGCGTATCCATTTCTCAAGTGGGATTTTCGTGGAGTTTAGTATTCGTAACTTGCTCGGTAATTCTAATCAAACTATTTCGTAGAAAGGCATATCCGTACCTATTTTATCCAGCTCTAATTCTAGGTTTAATTGTATCAACAATTAGTTTATTACCTATTTCATCAACACCATTCGTAGTTAGAGACGCACAAAACAGTTTCGATGAAGCTTTTGATCCAGCTTTTGGTGGGGACTGGAAAGCCAGAATTACTCCAGAAATTGAAGAATATTTTCTTGAAAATCCTTATTATTTTATGCAATATTTATTGGGTGTACCTCCTAAGGAATGCATAATCATCAAAAACGTCCCATTTTTTTATGGTTCGCAAAGCTCATTTGAAGTGGATCAGAATATTAGCCTGTTCTTTGATGTTTACCTTCCACTTAATTCAGGAGTGGGATTACCTGGTGAAAATTCAACTTTGATTCGTATTCATGGAGGTGGATTGACAATGGGTGACAAAGGGATTTCTAACATGATGCAGATGAATAAATATTTTGCAGCACAAGGATACATTGTTTTTGATATTCAATACGGTATTATTGATACAGGAAGTTCTGATTTCATTACTCCTGAATATCGAAAAGGAAATTTCACTAAGGAAGACATTGTAAGACATGTGGGGAATTTCACTTACTTCCTTGCAGATCATGCAGACGATTATGGAGCCAACCTTGATTCAGTTTTTATCTCTGGTGGTTCAGCAGGAGGGTATCTTGCATCTGCTGCTGCCTTGATGACAAGTAATGGAACTTATTCAAACATTTTTAGTCCAGATCTAACAATTAAAGGTTTAATACCCTATTATCCTGCTAACAGAATTTCTGTTGAAGATGATCCCTTTGCAAATCCAGGTATCTTAGTAGATGAAAACAGCCCAGCTTGCTTAATATACCAAGGCGCTCAAGATGGTTTGGTTCACCCTGAAGTGTCAATCGATTTGTATGATAGATATATAGAAAGTGGAAATACAAACTGTTCCCTCATCATAATGCCATTTGCTGGACATGCGTCAGATGTTTACTTCACTGGAAATTATAATCAAATTTTTCTTTACTTCATAGAACGATTCATGTATCTTTTCCATTAATCCATAAATTGCATTAACAAAGCAAATTCTTTCAATATTTTTAGGGTTTAATGCCCTAATTTGACTGAATGATTTATAAGTGTCAACATCTATAGTAATATAGTGTAGAAGATGAGAGATAAAAAAGATAAAGACAATATAGAATTGCAGCAGAAGCTATTTGATTATCTTGAGGGTTTCTCTGTTTTACTTAGTAGTCTAGGAAATAGAAAGCGACTATATATTATGTCATTGCTTCTAGATGGTCCTAAATTACTTACTTCTATTGAAAAAGAGTTGAAATTAGGTAAAACTGCTGTTGCTCACCACATCAATCTTCTATTGAGTTCTAAATTGATTGAAAGAGTAACCCGGGGCGAGTACAAAATCTCAGCTGATGGTTTGGAATTCCTTCGAGAAAACTTCAATATTTACACATCATCATCTTTCAAATCAAAAGAAGAAGCTGAACAACGTCAAAAACGGTATATTTTGGCTTACAAACTGAGAACTGAACACAATGGAATTGCTAAGAAAATCTCCAAAGAAGCTAAGTTTCAGAAACACCGTCTAACTTTTGTTGGTGCTATGGCAGGTGCTTTCAGTTCTTTAGGAAGGAAAATAACAGCTGATGAGATCGCAGGATTTACAGGATACGGGTTCTTGTTGAATGTGCCAAAACAAGGATTATGGTCATCAAGTCCTACGTCACATAATGGATTCAATCAAATCATAAAATCTCTCTCAAAATTTGGATGGAAGATTAAAAAATATCATGAACCTGAATCTTTACCTTCTGATTTTTCACATTCAAAACCATTATCTATGAGAGACGATGTTAGAGCTCATAATTTATTTGAAATGATTAAGAAAGAGATTGATAAAGATAAACCAGTTGTTTTATGGGGAGTTCATGTTCCTGAATATGGCATTGTAAATGGATACAACAGTGAAAATTACATTGTAAGCTCAATTCACACACTTGATGAGAGGTTCAAAAATCAAATACCTTACAATAAATTGGATGCTGAAGGCTCTGTCATTGCATACATTTTTGACCGGAAGATAGACACTAATATTGAAAGTGAGGATCACAAAAAATCAATTAGACGTGCGATAAAATTTGCTGAAAGTAAGAAACTTGCTTTCGAAATCTTTGTTTCTGGAGTTGGAGCTTATGACATTTGGATTGAGCATTTAGAAGAAGGGTTTACCGAGGATACAAAGTATTTTGGAAACCAATACATGATCAATTCTTATCTCGATGCGCGAAAAAGTGTTGTAGAGTATTTGGGTAAACTAATCAAACTTTACAGAGGGACTCCACAAATCAATGAGCTGTATCAAACATTCTATGAATACCAAAAAGTCGTAAAAATATACAAGGAATTATCAAAATTATTTCCAAGGAGAGGGTTTGACTCCGTTAGTGTAGACAAATGTAAGAGGGCAGTAATCCTTGTTGGACTTCTAAAGAAGCATGAAATAGAAGCAATTGCTTGCATGAAAAAAGTAGTAGAAATTTGGGAGTAGATCTTTGAAAAAATACCGAAATCAAAGTTAATTTGTACTTTTATTGTTATCTCCGTAATCTAATGATTGATGTCTGAAGTATAAATCATATAGTTTCCAGTACTTTCCACGTTTTTCCATTAATTCTTTATGTGTTCCTTCTTCTTGAATGAGAGCATCATCGATTACAATAATTCTATCAGAATTTTCTACTGTTGTAAGTCTATGAGCAATTATTAGTGCAGTTCTATCTTTCAGCAGAATCTTTAGTGCTTCTTGGATTAAGGATTCTGTATAAGCATCAATTGCACTAGTAGCTTCGTCCAAGATTAAAATCTTAGGATCAGACAGAAGCGCTCTTGCAAATGCAACTAGTTGTTTCTGTCCAGCGGATAATTTTGTCCCTTTTTCTCCAACTTCTGTGTCTAAACCATCAGGTAAACTTTGGATGAATTCCCATGCATAAACTGATTTGGCAGCTTTAGTAACTTCTTCACGTGTAGCATCAAGTTTCCCATATCGAATATTCTCTTCAATTGATCCAGAAAAGAGTATAT
>BPTK01000161.1 GCA_023705905.1 Candidatus Heimdallarchaeota archaeon | reverse complement strand
TTTACCCACGGTAACCCCTCTTATTTAACTGTCACCAATGTGGGTGGAGTTAACAATTTAGTTTGTAGTCTAGAAAACTTTATTAATCTTCTAGATTATTACATATAACTTCTAGGTAAAATATATAAATAGACTAGAAATCTTTTTAAATTAAGATTTTAACGAATTGATGATAAGTTTTGCTAAAAAAATTTATCAATAGTTTAACAAATAATTTAAAATTTAGGTGTAAAAAATGAAATTAAAGAAAAATATCTTTTTCGTTTTAACTTTTTCTATATTGTTACTTGGAATTATAGCTCCATTGTTTTCCCCTTCTTTATTGGTAAAAGCTCAAACAAGTTTTATTGATGTCTATGTCTATGATGCATTTACTTACGATCCAATAATCGGCGTAGATGTTGTCCTTTTTGATGATCTCTATGACCACATAGGGGACGGTCTTACTGATATTACTGGGTATTACCAATTCAGCTCTCTAGGTATTGGTGATTACTATGTTGAAATCTACGCTACCGGTTATCACTGGAATACTACTTTTATTCATATTGAATCTGAAGGAGAAGGAAGACTTGTCGAATTCTACCAAGAGCCAATTTTCACGCCTGGGAACAGTTTCATAGATTTTTATGTCTATGATGCAATTACTTTGGATCCTATCGTAGGAGCAAATGTTATTTTATCTAATGAATTCTGGGAATACATAACCTCAGGAGTTACAGATATTGATGGATTCTACAATTTCACTGGTCTCGGTGCTGCTATGTATATTGTTGAAGTCTATGCTGTAGGCTATGAATGGGAAGATTCTGATGTTACGATTGACTTTGATGGAGAAGGAGAATATTTGGAACTCTATCTCTCACCAAGTTTTATTCCTGGAAATGGCTTCATCGATGTTTATGTCTATGATGCAATTACTTTGGATCCTATCGTAGGAGCAGATGTTGAATTATTTTCTGAATCCTGGAGTTATATAACCTCAGGAGTTACAGATATTGATGGATTCTACAATTTCACTGGTCTCGGTGCTGCTATGTATATTGTTGAAGTCTATGCTGTAGGCTATGAATGGGAAGATTCTGATGTTACGATTGACTTTGATGGAGAAGGAGAATATCTTGATTTTTACCTAGACGGCCTTCCACCTCGTTCAATAACGATACTTAGTCCTACTGATAGTCAAATTGTTGCAGGAGGAGCAGTGTTAGTGTCCTTTACGGTTAGTGATGAAATCAATTTAGACATTGTTGATATCTATGTCAATACCGAGTATATCACAACAACCTATTATGAAGGAAACAATGAACTCTTTGTTCCAGTATTCCAAAATGGTTCGAATGATATTACACTATATGCAGATTGGAGCGATGGATCTTATGCAATCGATACAGTTACAATCGAATCTGCAGATGTGATACCTCTCTTTCCAATTGAAGTAGGCGATTTCTTCCACTTGAAAGGAGATCTGCTTGGCTCAACAGAAATGATGGATCAAAACTTTACTTTCATCGAATGGCTGGAACCTTTTGTCATGAATGTATCTGCTATTTACCACTTATATGATGATACAGGAACAATAGATATACTGGAAGGTTGGAATGCAGTTAATGTGTTGAACGGTTATATACCCTATTCTGATGGGAGTGGGATTGGTATGGCCACTACACGCTTCATCGGATTCACAGGTCTGCCATGCCCAGAATCAACAGGAACTTATCCAACTATTGGAGACGTAACGATATTTGGTATGTGGAATAATATTTTCACTATAATAGGTAGCGTCACATGGAAATATACAGAAGTATGGATACTGGTAAATATGTACGGAGATATCATGTATGCAGAAAAAAGTACGCAGATGATGATAGGATATCAAATACCTGGCTATATTGACCTAGAAATAGCTTGTACCTGCATTGACTGTACAGAACCTATTGTGTTTTCACCTGCTGATGTCGAATATCCGTTCGGTGATACTAGTAATTCCATTACCTGGAGTGCTACTGATATGAACCCTCTAACTTATACACTATACAAAGATGACGTTGAAATTGCTTCAGATATCTGGCGTTCTGAGATTGGAATACCTGTCGATGTTGATGGTCTCGCAGCTGGCATATATGACTTCAAGATTGTTTTCATAGATGCTGGTGGTAATTCAGCTGAAGATATAGTTATTGTGACTGTCACACCTGTTGTGTCAGAATTTAACCAAATATATCCTCTGTTGTTCCTATCTACTCTAATCCTCTTGACACACACTTCCATAATCTATAGAAAACGAAAACCAAGTGAGAATTAAACTCTTTTCTTTTTTTCTTTTTTATAAGTATCTAAATTGAATTCCCTATTTCTTCAGCCCATTTAACCATATCTTCTTCTTTCCAATTATTTATTTCATAGGTTCCTGGTTGTCCTCTGGTCTCAATCCATCCACCAAAGACAGCTGTTGATGTTGGTATAACATTAGTTTTCTTAACTTTACTATCTAAGAAACGTTTTTTCCATTTCTTGTATTTTGCAATATTTCCGCTTTCTAATGCAGGATAAGTGAGTCCTGCTGATGAGATGAATACAAATAATTTTTTGCCTGTAAAATCTCTCTTAAGAAATTGTTTTGCTCTTTTTGTCCAGCTAAACATTGCTACACTTGAACCAACTATTATATTGTCAAAATCTGTAAATGCTATGTCCTCTGACTGACTTGATAATTTTATAACCTTAACTTCATGGCTAAATTTCTCTTTAAGTACTTTAGCTATCACTTCTGCTGATTTTGCTGTAGCTCCATATCTAGTACCAAATACAATTAATGTTTTACTCATTTGATCACCTGTAATCAGTAAGACTGAATAGCCTTCTGAATATTTAAAACTATACAAATCTGGTGATCTAACGAGAACTCCTATTATTATTCATTTTTGAATTTGAGAATAAAAAGAAGAAAAATTCTAGATTTTCATCTAGAAAAAATAAAGTGTGTTGAATGTTGTATTATTCAACAATTGTTACGTTTACAGCTTGTTGTCCTCTATCGGTATTTTCTAAGTCAAAAGTAACTGTTGTCCCTGTTTGAAGGGCGTAAAAGTCACCACTAACTCCAGAAGAATGGAAGAAAAGGTCTTTCTCTGCATCTTCAGCGTTTTCTATAAAACCATAACCTTTATCGGTCATTACTTTTTTAATAGTTCCTTGCATTTTAGTTGTCCTCTTATGGATTTTTCACGTTTTAACAGGAGTGAAGGTCCCTTAAATAAAAAAGAGTAATATCAAATATTAAATTTAATTAAATCTTGAAGCTTCTAATTTATTTACGAGTGTTCTTTTGGGAAATCATTAATAAATTTGTGGATAATACTTATTTTTAGTTAAAACAGATAAGAATGAAGCATGAGGGTAGTTTTAGAGATTTCCTCTGTGATAAACTACTGATTTCATAGCTTCGTATTTCATCTTTTTAAGAGCTTTTTCGATTTTTAAGTTTTGTATTTTTTTATTCATTTGTTACACCTATCCTAACATCATTATCCCTTTTAAAAAGGATTGAACACAGAAAGAGGTCACAAGTTGTGACATAATTAACAAAAAATAGTTTAAAGAGGTATGAGAGACTATTAACCCTACATATAGTTCCTTATCTCCACAGCTCAAAATTATTAAAATACCGATCCAATTGTCGTCAGGTTTGAGTATATTGTTCGAACAAATAATCAATACTATTGAATTTGAGCCCATTTTAATTAACAAAGCTTTGGGTTCTTGGATATGGGATACTGAAGGTAAAAAGTATTTAGACTGTGAATCTGGTATGTGGTGTTCAAATCTAGGTCATAATCATCCTAGAGTGATTCAAGCTGCAAAAAATCAACTTGATAAAATCATACATCGCAATAAAAGTTTCTTAACTCCTATAACACTCGAAGCTGCAGATGCTATCTTGAAGTTTATGCCTACATCTTTTGATAAAATCACTTTTCTAAATAGTGGGAGTGAAGCGATGGAATTTGCTATAAGTTTTGCAAAGAAGGCGACAAAACAAGAAAAAGTTCTATCTTTGCAAGATTCATATCTTGGGGCATTCGGAGAAGCCAAAGAATCTTCTTACACTTCCTTGGATAAATTAGAACTCAAAATACCCTATCCTGTCTGTTATGAAGAAAGTTGTGACTGTTTAGAAAACACTAGGCTTGCCATTGACAGAACTCTTGATGGAATTATTGATGAAATCGCTTGTTTTGCTCTAGAACCAGTTATGGTGAGTGGAGGAGTCTTCAAACCTTGCAATCAATTCATTAAATACATTTGTGATGAAATTCAATCTAATGGTGGTCTTGTTGTGGTTGATGAAGTTACAACGGGTTTTGGAAGAACAGGTAAAAAGTTTGGATATGAACTCCTTGGAATTAAACCCGATGTTGTTGTTCTCGGGAAAGCATTAGGAAATGGTTACCCGGTAAGTGCAATAATAACTACCTCCGAACATGAGATTAAGTGCTCCTCTTCGGAGTTATATTATGCTCAATCACATCAGCTTGACCCTTTGGGAGCAGCTGTTGCTAAGGAAGTAGTTAAGGTCTTTGAAGAAGATTCAATAATTGAGAGAAATCAGAATACTATTATTGAACTCGAACAATTCTTCAAATCTCTGAATTATGGTTTTATTGAAGAAGTGAGATCTATTGGAATGATGTTTGCATTGAAATTTAAAGATTATAAGGGTTTTAAAGCTGGAGAGCTAGTAGTAAGACTCAAAGATGAACTACTAGCAGAAGGTGTTTCAGTAGGTTACAATGTAGGTAAAGGTTTACTGAGATTATTACCGCCTCTAACAATGAATGCTGAAGAAGTACAGTATCTAAAAGAAAAAATGAGAAATGTTTTTAGTAATATATGAGAAGTTTATAGCCAAGGAAAGAAGATGAAGAATAATTCATTCATAATGTTGTGTTTCAGAAACCTAACGAAAAAACGAAAAATAAGAAAATAATTGAAACTAATTCATCTTTTTTCTTTTTTCTTGTTACATAAAATTACAATTGGCACAATGAGGAAAGATAGTATAGCATAAATGAAGTTATAAGGAGTTCTAATAGCTGAGGAGCCACCTTTCCTTATTCTATACTCCTCCTCACCTTTGTATATAGTTTCATCAGTTGTTACTTCATATGATAGAGTGCTATCATATGCGATCAAAGTTCCACCATCAGAATAATCTAAAATTATACTAACTAGGTATTTACTATAGGGGAAATATGAAAGTGTGTAATTAATATGATCTAATTCAGATTTATACATGTAGTTAGATAAATCAAAAGTTATTGACCATTTTGTAGAGGAGCTCGAGATGCTGAATGGTGTTTGTTCTGTATCACTTATTCCCATTATTTTATAAGATGGTATAGCGTCCAAGAAGTCTCCTAGAGTTATTTCATCAGTTGTGTAATCGTGTGTTACAGTATCTACAATTTCTGTTCTATCTACTAAAGACTCCAAATTTGTATTGAACAATTCCCAATCTGGTTCGACGAAGTAATTTATATTTCCAAAATCAGCTTGAAATCCAACCAGTATAATTCGACTATTTTCCTCATCCCATCTGTAGTTGTGATAGAAAAAATTGTTCGTGTAATAAGTGCTAATTAAGTCAGCATCAAAATGGAAAGTATGCGTGGCTTCATTACCGGAATCATATTTAGCTTCAACTTTTACTTCTTTTATTGATTCAAAGATTTCTGTTATAGTGTACATCCTTTCTGATTCATCTATAAATACAGATTTAGATGAAAGATCTTCTGCTAAGGATGTATAACTGATTTCTCCATTCGCAACCATCCCAAACACATATTCATCACCCTCTTCCCAGTCTCTCACTATTGCTGCTGAACCAGGAAGTATTAAATTGACTGATAAAACAGTTAGAAGAGCACAGGTTATCGAGGTTTGCACGAATCTTTTCTTAAGCACTGTTAATCACTCCTGATTTTAGTCTTTTTTTCTTCTTCGAGAAATAGATTAGAACAGGTAGAATCATTAAAGACAACAGAGTATAACATAAGTTAAATGGTGTATTAACTGCATCAAATCCTCCTTTCTGAACTATTACACTAGACACTCCTTCTTCTACTACTTCATCTGATGTCATTTCAGTAATCTTATTATATTCAAGCAAATTGAGTGTTCCACCATCTGTAAAATCTAAAGTGTAACTGACAGTATACTTACTATAGGGGAAATAAGAATATCCCTGAGTTTCATCTACATATTTTCTTTCATAAATGACATTTGATAGGTCAAAACTGAAAGACCATTTTGTTAAAGAATTAGATAGAGTAAACTGTGACTCAACTGTATCACTGACACCCATAATATTGTATGAAACAATTGAGTCAAGAAAATCACCAAGAGTTATTTCATAAGTTGTAAGACCATCTGTTACTGTATCAACTATCGTAGTCCTGTCAAGTAATCTTTCCATATTTGTGTTGAATATTTCCCAATCAGGTTCTATAAAGAAGAACAGAGTGAAATCCTCCATGTCAAAATCCGTTAACACTAACCTATTACCGTTTTCATCCCATGTGTAGTCAATATCGAAGAGGTAATCTCCAAAATAATCACTTATTTCTTCTGCATCTGTATATCCCTCATAATCTCCCGTACCAATATTTGCAATTGTCAGATTTGCAACATATTCGTGGATATTCAAATCAATACTTATTATATCTAATCTTACTTCCATCTCCTCTGAATAACATTCAAAACCTTCAAGAGCATCAATTGTTGTTATAGTTTTTTCAGATTCTGATAAGATTAATGCATATTTGGCAGATGTGTTAACATACCAATCTCTAGTAGCTGCTGTGCTCTGGAAACTGCTGCTCACCATTAGTAAAATTATTGAAATGGAAATAATACTGATTTTCGTTAAATGCTTTTTATTCATTTCAACTACCTTGTGAAGTTACCGTATAATCGCCGAATTGAGTATTATTAAGAGTTGTGCATAATTTGAATTTTAACTTAAATACTTATGAAACAGGTTAAAAAAATTAACTTCAGATCTAAGACTGCTTACTAGATAAAGAAAAACACGAGCTATTTTCGCCATAAAGTCCAATCATATTCAACTGCGATACTCTTCATTATCTCACTTTGTAATAATTCTCCTCTAATACCATTAGTTATGATAATAGCTCCTTGTCCAGTATCAGCACAAATGATTGGTAAACATGTTGCTCCTGGCCAATTAGTTCCAGGATGTGTGAAAAACTTGTTCTTTCCATCATCAATGATGAATGTCCCTAAACCCTGTCCTGTCATACCAAAGAACTTCGTAGGATCTAGATCTAATACTGGCGTTACCATCTGTTCGATTATATTTTGTTTGAAAAGGTTATTCTCTTCTCCCCTCAAAGTTTTCATAATTTCAACATAAAATTTGCTCAAATCTAAAGCTGTTGTTATCAAACCTCCCTGAGCATAAGCTGTCGGATGTAAACCTGACTTTTTTGCTTCCCCTTCTTGATTATGAGGTACAGCCATCCGTTGTTCTATTTTCTCTGTTGGAAATTTGAAAGAACTATTTTCCATCCCTAAAGGTTGGAAGATATATTCGTTTACAACATCAGAAAAGGTTTGTTTTGTAATGTCTTCTAACAACATCTGAACGAGAACATATCCATAGTTAGAATAAGCATGACCAGTTCCTGGTATGAAATTTACAGAAAATGGGTCAGACAGGGAAGGTTTTTCTCCATTGAACATCTGCTTCAAGTTTGGTGCTGAATCAGGTTCAAAACTGAAACCTCCGTTAGGACCATTGATTCCTGCTCTGTGTGATAAAATGTGTTGTAATGATACTTTTGCTTTTTCTGTAAATTCGTTTTCTGGGATCTTCCATGATGTAAGTTTATTGTTTACATTCTCTTCCAATTCTATCAATCCCTTGTCTACAAAATTTAATGCAGTTACGGCTGTAAATGATTTAGAAGCAGAACCAATTTCAAGTAAAGTATCCAGAGTTATAGGTTCATTAGTTCTTACATCCTTTACTCCGAAGCATTTTATCCATTCTAATTCATAGTTGTTGATTA
>BPTK01000160.1 GCA_023705905.1 Candidatus Heimdallarchaeota archaeon | reverse complement strand
CTATCCCACCTAGATAAAATCCAATAACAAGCATTATACTACTAAAAAGTGCATAATATTTTAATGGATTTAAATCAATAAGAACTTTGACAAGAAAAACACCACTTGATTTTGCAAAATGAAGAGGATTTTTCATCAAGCGTGATTTTCCATCAATTCTTTTATCGAAATGTATTGGAACCTCACCCAGTTTCACTTTTTTTGAAGTAGCTTCAAGTATCATTTCTTGTGTATATGTAAAATCTCCTCGAATTTTTATTCTTCTTGCAAATTCATTAGTAAATGCTCTAAATCCTGTTTGTCCATCTGAGATACCTACTTTGGAAATATATCTAAGTAAACGAGTATACATCTTGTTGCCAAATTTTTTGAAACCAGGCATAAATTCAATTTTTCCTGCAAACCTTGATCCCATTACTAGATCGTAATCATCATGTAATATATAGTACACAAGTTGAGGTATTTCTTCAGCTCGATATTGCAGGTCAGCATCAAAATTAACAATGATATCAGCATTTAACGCTAACCCTCTCTTAATTCCATCTCTTAAAGATTGACCTAATCCAAGATTCAATTTGTGGTGAACAATAATAGCTCCGTTTTCAACGGCAATATCTTTTGTATTATCAGTTGAACCATCATTTACAACAATAACATTTTTGCAGTAGGGTTTTACTTTATCTATAGCTTTTTTAATTGACTTCTCTTCATTATAAGCCGGAATCATAACAACAATTTTACTTTTATCTTCCTCGGTTAACTTATAATCCACTGGTTCTAGTAATATTGAATGATGTTTCCCGAAAATGAATTCGATGATCTCACCAAGTAAGTAGAAAAGTATACCAAGTGTAAATACAATTACTATTGAAAGAACAGTAATATGCAAAATTTGTTGTGTTTCAATTTCTATTAGATATTGTATCCATTGAATAACTGATTCTACAAATCCAATAACAAGATAAACAATCAGCATAACTAAAACAATCAAAAACATAAAAACAGAAATTGATAATCCTACACGCTTGAAAATATTATAAGCCATTGATTCACCTAAGATACGTTCCAGTCAAATTTAACATGTTGATTTTTAAGATTTGTCCTTTAGATTTACAAGTTCGATTTTTCTCGAATGAAAAGTTTTTTTAATATGGAATTTTAATAATTACAGCGAACAAGCCCCTTTCGTTATTTTTTAATAACGAGATGGACTGAAGAAATCAATTAAGGTAGTGTTAATGAAGGGTGTAGTATTAGCTGCTGGCTATGGGAGTAGATTATTACCATTTACGAGTTTTAGACCTAAACATTTGCTTCCGGTTGCAGGTAAGCCCATTTTACATAGGTCTTTGGAATATATGAGGGATATTCTTGATATTACTGAAATCATAATTGTTGTTGGTTATCAAAGGCAATCTATTATGGATTATTTTAAAAATGGTCAAGAATTAGGTATGGATGTTTTTTACGTGGTGCAACATGCTGGTCATGCTAGAGGTCTTGCTGCTGCGACTGGTCTTGTACAAGACCAAATTTCTAAAGATTTTGTTCTTTTTCTAGGAGATAACCTATTCGGAGCTAACCTCAAAAAAGTAATTGATTTACATAATGAATCAAATGCTTCAGCTACTCTTCACGTTGAAGAACATGAAAACCCTCAAAGATTTGGTGTTGTTGAATTAGATGGTGACAATGTTTTATCTGTAGAAGAAAAACCTGAAAACCCTAAGAGCAACAATGTTATAACAGGTTTTTATGTTCTATCTCCAACAATATTTAATATGATTTCGGGTCTTAAACCTTCAGCAAGAGGAGAGTATGAAATATCAGATGCTCTGCAAGCTATGATTGATAATAATTATATGGTTAAAGCTGCGAAAATTGATGGGTGGAGATTAGACATAGGTTATCCGGAAGATCTATTAGCTGTAAATCAGCTCCTTCTGAATGATGAGACTCACACGGTAAAAGGTGATATTGAAAGTTCTACAATAATTCCACCTGTATTTATCGCAGAAGGGAGTAAAGTAACAAATTCGCTGATAGGACCTTATGTTATGATAGAAAAAGGAGTGTTTATAGATCATTGTGAAATAAAGAACTCTGTTGTTCTTGAAAATTCAAAATTGTACCGTTCAGTAATCTCAGATTCAGTTATTGGAACTTATAGTGTAGTTAGAGGGTTAAAAGCTCATTCATTAAAAGTTGGAGATTACTCTGATATTTCCAATGGAACTTTATGATTCAAACTTCATTTTATTTGTGGTGAAAATTTAAATACACTCACCTTCTTCTACATTTGTTCAACCTTAAATACTAATTGTAGTATAAAAATTGTAGAAGTGATTAAAATTGACAGAGGAAATAATTCCACAAGAGGATATACTTACTCCTAAAGAAGAAACTGAATTAAGATCTTCACTTGACGGCATGGTTGCTGCAGTGAAATCTTACTGCGAACAAAAAGGGAAAATTACGGCATCAGAAAAACGTATCATAGGTGCAATGAAAGAAACTTCAGAAGGTCTTGCAGAAGAAATAATTAAACTCTACAAGACAAACACCCAAGTGGATGATATGACTTTGTTAGAAGTAGTTGATAAGAATAGAGAAAAAATCCTTAATGACCTTCTAAATGCTGCACTGACACCTAAGAAAAAAATGCTTTCAGAGGAAGCAAAAGAAGTTTTAGCAATGGTGTCGAAAGAACTTCTAGGGGCTTGAAATCACAGTAAAACAGGCACTTCTTTTTCAATACTTAGTTCACGTTTCTCTATAGGATCATAGAAACAATTGACTGCAAGTACTTTTATTCCTTTGTCTATTGCATTCCTTAATTCCTTAGAAAAATCGGGGTCAATACTTACATTCGGAGAGAGGGAAGTAGCATCCTCTCGCTTGATTATGAAAACTATTATTGAATTAAACCCTTGTTTAAGTGCTTGCGTTAATTCCTTCACATGTTTAGTGCCTCGAGTTGTAGGTGCATCAGGAAATAATGCCTTTCCTTTCTTAACTAAAGTTGAACTCTTCACTTCTAACAGTGTTTTTTTGTTTGTAATTTGGTTTTCAAGGAGAAAATCTAAACGACTATTACCAAAAGTGTACTCGCGTCTAACTATCTTATAGTCTTTGAAAAATGGTATTTTTTTGTACTCTTCTTCAAATAATTTGTTTGTAAAAATTGATTGAATATTAACCCAAATTTTTCCTGTTTTTACTCCAACAAGGGTATACGGTGTTTTTCTATCTTTCTGGTTTTCTTTTCTTACTACTAACTCTGCATTTGAATGAAGTAATTCTTTCAATCTTCCTGGATCTGGTACGTGAGCTTTCACTTCTTCGAGCGACCCTTCAAGCCTAACATAAGCGAGAAACCTATTTGGTCTATTAATTAATCTAGCATTGTAAAATTTTCCAGATAATTTCATCTGATTAGTGTGATTCATAGGGTTATTTTTGCTTTTAGTTTTTGCAACACGTATGTGCGTGAAAATAGAACATGTAAGACAGCGAAAATAACTGGAAAATTACTTTTTAACTACTTCAAAAAGTATCTAGAATAAAAGATAGAGACCTAAACTAAAGTTCTGCGAAAGATAGTACAATCTCAAGCTAAAAAGTGAAGGAAAAAAAATAAAAAGGTAATAGTTAAAACATATTTGCCGATACGATCAGGAACTTTCTTAGGGGTCTCTGGTCCTTCGGAATATTTTTTAATCTATTAGACTTTAAACGTCTTTTGCGGATAATGTCTTTCTGGAATTGCTCTTTGTTCTGTTAGCAGCTGATTTGATCAAACCTGCAACTTCAACATTAAGTGCTTCAATAAAGTCAGAGCTTATATTGAATTCACCAATTCCTTTGACATATTCACGAACTTTTGATTTTACAATCAACATTTCTTTAACTTTGCCCATTCTAATTGACTCCTAACTAGGTAATCAAAGTACAAATAGCTCTTAGTAGTATTTAAAGTTTAAGGGGCTTAGAGGCTGTAAACGTTATCATAGAACTATTTAGACGCTTTAATACTGCTGAATTTTAGAGAAATAGCGCTTAAAACTTATTTGTCGGAAGCCTAGGTAATTTGTATTCCATATTTGAGTAACAGAATTTGATTAGAAGGCTTCAATTTACATTTCATATGATGTGATTTTGATAAAATCGATTTAGACTGGTTGTAAGTAAAGATTTCGCGCTTTTTAAATTATTTTTATGATGTCTTTTTAAAATTCCAAAGAAAATATGTTAGATTGAAATATGTAAGTCAATAATTAATGGCATTACTGTAAGGCAAAAAAGAGTGCGGTTTAGAGATACTTAGAGTGGGCTAGAGAGAAAATTCACAGAAAATGATCGAGTGCTGAAAGACTCTTAGCTACTTGATATCGATGACGAATATGTTCTTCCATGATATGAAATTGATCTTGAGTCATGTGTTTGAATCTTCCTTGTTTCTTAAGGAACTCTTTAAGTCCTTTGAATTTAGGATCATGATTAACTGTGAGTTTGCGTTTATCATATTCGAGGAGTAACCAAAAGCCAGTATCAATTGCTTCCCTTGCTAATTGAGGTCCGAGATGTGTTTTGACATCCCAACCTGGAGTACAAACAGACAGTATCTCGATGTAACGAAAACCCTCTATTTCCTTAGCTCGCTCTATCTTTCTGATAAAATCATTGATGTCAGCAGTAGAAGCAGTTGCAACATATGTTGCTTCATGCGCAATTAGGATCCGAGGAATATCTTTGGGATAATATTCGTTCCCAGTATTATGATTTCTAACAGGAGTAGTGTTGGACCATGCTCCAATGGGTGTCATACCCGAAGCTTGAATTCCAGTATTTTCGTAACCTTGATTGTTGTAACAGATGTAAAGGATATTTTCATCTCGTTGTGCAGCTCCAGATAAAGATTGAAGACCCATGTCACCTGTACCTCCGTCTCCAGCCATTCCGAGGACTACTATACCTTCTTTACCTTGAGCTTTTAGTGCTCGAGATATCCCCGTAACAGTTGCAGCAGTATTAGCAAATTGCATATGGAAGTAGGGAATATTCCAGTTCAAATTTGGGAATGTTCCAGCAAAAACGCTCATACATGAAGGAGGTACGCTTGCAATTGTTCTATCTCCTAAGATTCTCAAAACGTTGTGAGCTATGTTAGAAGCCATACATCCTGCACAAGCTGAATCTCCGCTGACATATGGGCCTTCATCAGGCAATTCTTGTAATTTCATACTGTTACACCCCTAGTATTTACGAACACTAATGGATCCTCTATCTTCTCCTTCCCTTCAACTTCCTTAAGTTTGTTATACATAAATTGTAAATCAATACACCTAATATCCCTTCCTCCAAGACCAGCTATGAAATTCAAAATAGGTTTTTTCACCTCATAAAGTGCATTTCTGACTTCCAAGAATACTTGACCTGTAGAGCCATAAGAAAAACTTCTATCAAATACTCCTATAGCCTTAACGTCTTTCAACGCTTCAGCTATTTCTTCATTTGGAAAAGGTCTGAAGAATCGTAATTTCACAAGACCAACCTTTTCTCCTTTCTCTCGTAATTGGTCAACAACTTGTCTCGCTGTACCAACTGTAGATCCCATAACAACTATGGCTCTTTCAGCGTCTTCCATTCTATAAGTGGAGAGTAATCCTCCATAATCTCTCCCGAATTTGTCACCATATTCGGTGTTGATTTCCTTTATTACAATTTTTGCATCTTGCATCGCTCTATGCATCTGATACTTAAGTTCCATATGATATTCAGGAGGAACAATAATTCCTTGAGCTGTAGGTCTATCTACATCAAGATAAGCATGTTCAGCTTTGTAGGAAGGTAAGAATTCATCAACTTCATCTATGCTTAATACTTCAACCTTGTCAGTTGTATGTGTCAAAATGTAACCATCACCACATACCATTATAGGAAGCAAAACTCGAGAATCTTCAGCTATTTTATAAGCTTGCAAAATCATATCGAAAGCTTCCTGATTATCTTCTACATAAAGCTGAAGCCAAGCTGCATCTCTCTCAGGCATACTATCAGAATACTCAGGCCAAATACCTCCTGGGCTCATAAGAGTGCGGTTTGCGACAAACATAACTACTGGTAATCGCATCCCACCAGTTGCTGAAACTACTTCATGCATGTATGCTAACCCTTGGCTAGCTGTAGCAGTAAATGTTCTTACTCCTGTCCCTTGAGCAGCTGCACAAATGGTCATAGCCGAGTGCTCACCTTCAGCTCTTACATACTCAGCCTTTAGATTCCCTTGAGCTACATAATCAGCGAGATGTTCAACAATATCTGTTTGGGGTGATATCGGATATGCTGCTACAACCTTAGGTCGAGCTCTTGTAACAGCAATGGCAACAGCTTTATTTGCGGTCATCATGTCCGTATATTTCTCTCTGGGAATCATCTACATCCACTAACGTTATGAAGTTATTATTAAATTTCACTGTTCACAACTAACAGCTTTTTCATCGATAAAATAGTTATAATATTGCTATATGCTCAAAGAGAAGGAAATGAATATAAAGTTATTTCTCTTCTTTGGGTTTGGTAGGAATCTTACCCTCTAGCTTTGCTGCAATTTCATCTACGTCAGAACTAGATTCACCAGTCTTCTCTAAAAGCTCCTTCTTTAGCTCATCAGATATTTTTTTTTCTTCTTCACTCATCTTTATCCCGCACCAACTTGCTGAAATAAAATTAGAGTAGTAAAATAAAAAGATTATGATGGTAATCGTTGAGCTATTTTTGTCGCTTCTTTTTGAAGAATTTTTTTGAAATTAATGGGACTACTAATAATGGAAGGACGAGAGCAAATAATATTATCTCGACTATAGGTATATTTGAATTTTCGAGAATAGACCACCAAGAATCATCAATAACTTTTTCACTAAATGTATAATACGTATCCTCACTGAAAACAAATCTCAACTTATTTACATCATCAGTCAAGTTCATCTCGAATTTTTTAAGAGTAATTTTACCTTGGTCGTCAGTTACTCGTTTCTCTTTCCAGATGATAGTTCCATTTTCACTGATGAATTGTATTTCTATTTCCTTGTTAGCTAAGCTTCTATTTTCACTGTCTAGTAGTAAAATAATTAATTCAGATTCTGTATTTTCAACTTTGATCTCTGTTTGCTGACGTATAATGCTTATTTCTTCTGTGTAAGACAATTCTACGTAATCCTCAGATCCGTCAAATTGAAATTCTATGAAATAAAATCCAATCTCATAACTCGACAGATCTAGATAGAAAACGCCATGGGAATTCGTTATCACCATTATCTGTTGAGAATTGATTGTGATTAATAATTGAGCATTAGAGATAGGATTGCCATTTATGGATGTTAAAACAACTTTTAATCCTGTAGAGCTATCGTAAAAAGTATAATCTATTGGTATATCAATTACACTTAGACATTTATCGATTTCTATAGTAAAACTTTCTTCCTTGTAATTGTAGAAGGCAGTTGAACTTGATGTATAATGAATTGCTAGATGACCCGCATTACTGAGATCATAATATATTTTTGCATTGCCTGCTTCATCTGTGACACCAAGAAATTCTGTACCCTCTATATTCAAAGTAAAGTGGAATGATATTAGAGCTTCTCCTTGTGAATTCACAATATGAACTAGAAGTTGTAATTGATCTTCTACAACAGTATTTGACCAATGTAATGTTACTACAATAGAATCCTTGTGCACTGTAAGATTGAATTGTTTCTGAGTATCTTGTATATTAGCTCCTATACTAAATACAACTATAGTAAGATCATATCCTCCAGGATTGTAATCCAACCATTGAGCTGGAATAATAAAAATACCAAAGGAATCAGTGTAAAGAGTTCCAATAAAAACTCCTTCTATAAACACTTGAAGTTCAGTATTTGAGCTTAAAGCTCCCAAGATAGAAATATAACCTGTAATTGCACTTCCTGTATTAAAAACAACTGTTTGAGATGTCAAAGAGACATCGTAAGAAGCTTTTTCTCTTTCAATAATAAATTGATGTTCAAAGAAGAAAATTTCTGTGCTTTCATCGATTCTCAAAATGATCGTAAATGTTCCAGAGTCAATGGTTGGAT
>BPTK01000159.1 GCA_023705905.1 Candidatus Heimdallarchaeota archaeon | reverse complement strand
AAAAAAAGGGAATATTTGAATTAGCTAAAGAGTTAGATTTTCAAATAATTAATCTTGCAGAAGTAGGTGTGGAAGAATATATCCACCTTAGACCAGAAAGTAGTTACTGGAAAGATGGGTTTCTTTTTGCAAAAATTTATCATGATGCAGAATGTATTGTAGAAACTTGTTGTTTGAAAACTCATCAATATGGAGGTCACTTTACTTTATCACTCAAAAACGCTGTAGGGATGGTACCTAAAAGGGATTTAAATGGCAATATGTACATGAGAGAGCTACATAGTTCACCTTATACGCGTAAGCTAATTGCTGATGTTAATAACGCATTCTCTCCGGATTTGATAGTTCTAGATGGAGTTACTGCATTTGTAGATGGAGGACCGGCCATTGGAACAAGAAAAGATGTTCATGTTATGTTAGCTAGTAGAGATCGAATAGCGATAGATGCGGTTGGTGTTGCTATCTTACGAATATTGGGAACAACAACCGATGTAACCAGAGCATCAATTTTTGAACAAGAGCAGATTGCTAGAGCTGTTGAACTTAATCTAGGAGTTACTTCACCAGACGAAATTGATATAGTTACAGACTCGAAAAAAGCTGAAAAATTAGCAGAGCAAATTAGGATAAAACTTCAGGAATAGTATTGCAATTATGCTTTTTTTTCCTTTGTTAGATACAGTAATATTTTAAACGAGAGGTTAATTTTGTTAATAGAATGTCAGAAATTGAAGTTTTACCAGACACAGTATCTTTTGATTCAGCCGAAGGTAGAAGCATCAATGCTAAAGAATTTTTTAAGTCTAAAGAGACTAGAGAAATCTTAGCATTCATAACAGCACAATTTCTAAGTTTTGCTATTTATATGTCAGTACGTCAACTCTTTCCCCTTTATCTTCAAGAACGGTATGAGATTTCTGAAGCTGAAGTTCTAATAAAATGGGGTATCATTGTTACTGCTTACACATTCACTGGACTTATAGCTAGGATACCCAGCGGATGGATTATAGAAAAAATCGGAAGGAAACCAGCTATAATGTCTTCTTACATTATAATGACAATTGCAGTTGGATGTTTGGCTTTAACAAGTAGTACTGCAATACTAGCTTTATTATTTGTTCTTCTACGTTTAACTAATAATGTTTTTGGCCTTTCAAGTCGTTCCCTTTTAGCTGACATAAAAACACCACATAAAGGGATATACAACTCTTTGATTTCAAGTTCTGGCAGGTTTGGGACACTGATAGGTTCTGTGGGATTAGGATATGTTTTACAGTTTCTTCCCGCTTATTTTATGATAATAATTGCATTGATTTTATCGATTATTGGATTACTTGCATTCAGGTTGCTTTTTGTGAAAGGAGGAGGAGAAACGGTTCATTTTATACGAAGAGTTGATGTGAAGAGTGGACATAAAGAAAAATTTGATTTCAAAGTTTTCAAATCAATTACGCTAATTTTCTTTGTGTTTGCTTTTATTTTGTTTGGTTTGATATCAGGCGTTACGGATCCTATTCTTTCTCTTTATGGTAAAAATGTGCTAAAACTTTCAGAGGGTTATATTGGGTTACTTCTTGGATTATCACAACTTAGTTTCATACTTGTTTCACCTGTCATAGGATGGTTAATATCTAACAAACCAAAGATAATAAATTACTTGCTTGTAGTTTCTGCATTGATTATCTTATGCAATTACATTTTGCTTTACTTCTTCTATGATAGCGTTGAGATGTATATTGTAGCATTATTTAGTAAGAATATAGCTCACGCTCTCTTCTTTCCAGTAGTATTTACTATCCTCACCTATGACTTACCAAAAGCTCACTTTTCAATTTTATATTCAATAATCACCACAGGTTTCTTTTTAGGGAATACAGGAACTTCGTTTTTGTCTACTTATCTTTACGGTTTTTCTGGGAGATACCCTTCGGAGTTCTTTTTAGGAAGTATTGGAAACTCATCCTGGCCCACTTACTTTTATAGTTTTTCGGAGAGATTTCCCTGGTTAATCTCGGAGAGGTACCCTTGGTTAGCTGCATTAATTATTAGTTCTGTATTGCTTGGTTTGTCTTTATCATATTGTATCTATAAACGTATTAAGCCAGAAAAGGCGTAATTTCACCGATTTCGCTTAATAATTCTGCTGTGCTTATATAATCCCCTAAAAATAAAATAATGTGTCAATAGAGATATCAAACTTATGCAAAACCTACACAAAAAAAGGAAGGGAAATAAAAGCATTAGAGAATATCTCACTAAATATTAAGGAAGGAGAATTTGTAGGCCTATTGGGCCCTAACGGCGCCGGAAAGACAACTCTATCCAAAATCCTCTCAACTCTTTTACTACCTTCATCTGGAGAAGCATATATAGATGGTGTATCCATTACTGAAGATAAAAAAATAAGAAGTATGGTTGGATCTGTATTTGGAGAAACAGGTGGAAGGAGTTTATATTATCGTTTATCGGTAAAGGATAACTTACTTTTTTATGGAACGTTGTATGGTATTCGAAAACCCGAAATTAAGAAAAGAATCAATTCTTTATTGAAATATTTTGATTTAACTGAGAGAAAGGATACTTTGGTCATGAAATTGTCAACAGGAATGAAAGCTAAAGTATTACTAATTAGAGCTCTTATCACATTTCCTAAAATACTTCTGTTAGATGAACCTACATTGGGGTTTGATGCTGAAAGCTCTGAGAAGGCTAAAGATTTGTTATTAGAGTTTAACAGAGAATTTGGAATCTCAGTCCTCTTAACCAGTCATAATTTTTCAGAAGTTGATGAACTTACTTCAAGATTGATTCTAATTGACGATGGTCATATGATTCAAGATTGCTCTCCCAACATATTCAAAAAATCAGCTGGTCACCAATATGTTCATATCATATTTTCTTTACCACCTTTACCATCAGAATCCCTACGCATTTCAAAAATGCCTACTGAGATTTTTATGAAAATGATTAATGATTCGGCTGGTGCAGAGATTATCTCCTTAAAACAACAGGACAATCACAATTTCATTTATGAAGCTAAAATCAAACCTTTATCATACACACTAAACGAAACCATATCGAGGATAACTGTTTTAATTCTCAGAGCAAAAGGAGAAATATTTCAGATTGTTCCACACATGCCTTCGTTAAAGGAATCGTTTCTATCTTTTCTTAAAATCAATAAACAAAAGGAAGAAACACAAGCACGAACAATCGAAGAGATTTTTACTATACCTTTACGAAAGGAGGAATAATTATAGCTCATGATTTACGAGAGGTGATTTCTGCTTTCACATCTTCAGAGAAGAATAGTAAATCCATTTCTAGAATGTATGCCATTGCCGCTGCACGGGTTAAAATGAGTTTGAGTTACAAAAGTAGTTACCTAATTGTACTCTTCCTCAATCTAGTTACAATTACGATGTACTTCTTCTTCAGCAGACTCAACCCAGATATGGCAGTTTTTGGAATATCAGCCTCTTATTTTGAATTTGTTTTTATCGGATTAGCGTTGCAATTTATTGTTGGTACAAGTTTGGCAACGGTTAATGGATCAATATATAATGAGATAGTTTCTGGAACTTGGTCTTCGCTTCTCTTACACTTCAATTTTGCTGAATATGCCATAGGAACTACTCTAGCTGGGACTTTCCTTGCATCTTTTTCAATATTCATTTCTTTAGGAGTATCTTATGCATTCTTTGGATTTTCCTTATCTGTTTCTGGAATTCAAATTGCTCTCATATGCTTACTATTTCTAATGATCCTTCTCTCACATATGGTAATATCTATGCTTTTTGCAGCTTTTACAATATACTATCAAAAAAATAGTGGAATTGTGCCATTACTCTATCAATTAACCAAAACATTCAGTGGAATTGTTTTTCCGATTGCTCTTCTTAGTGGTTTTCCAACTATTCTATCAAGATCTTTACCACTCACCTATGGATTAGAAGCTCTTCATAATGTCATCTTATCAGAAAGCATTCAATGGGAAATAATTCAGAGGAATAGTTTGGTTCTCATAGGTTTCATCATTGTGTTAGGAATTTTGTCTTTCATTTTCGTTTCAAAGAGTATTAAGCATTCAAAAAAACATAACAAGGTGGATTGGTATTGAACGTCCCGCAAACACCCTCAAATGTAACTCAACAATTTATTCAAGAGAATGATTCTGTTTCCTTGTATAGTGGGTTACAAGCTGTTTTTATCAGAAATTTCAAGATTTTGTGGCAGTATAAATTTACGATAATTGTTGGTTTTGTAAACACACTTATTGCAGCGTCGCTATTTTATTATGTATCTCTTCTTGTGCCTCAGAATATAATTAGACAAGATGGATATGTTGTAAGCAGCGTTTCATTTATCTTTGCAGGGGCAATGATAGTTGATATTTCCACAAAAATTATGATGAAATCAATGAATAGTTTCACAAGTGAGATGAGACAAGGAACATTTGAAACTTTATCATGTTTACCTTTCGGTTTGAAGAGATATTTTCTTTCAGAAATCTCATTTGAAGTAATTTATGGATTAATAATTTCAATATTGAATTATATCCCGGTATTTCTAATATTTCCTCTCTTCATAGGATTCAATATTTCCTGGAGTTCGTTACTTACTTTACTATTATTACTAGTTTGCATCCTCATTTTCTTCTTCTCATTATCTCTTCTTGCAGCAAATTTTACAATTCTAGTAAAAAGAGGGAGAGAAATATCTATGATTGTAGTAGGTTTAATACATCTCTTCAGTGGTAGTCTTTTCCCCTTAGATCTATTTCCAGAATGGTTAAGAGTAATAGCTTATTTTTCCCCTATGACCATAGCTGTTAGAGCATGTCGTTTGTGTTTATTTGGGAATGGAGTAATAACTTCAGAAATAGTATGGATTGCCATTATAGCCCTACTAGTAAGTTCAACACTAATTATATTTCTCTTCAATTTATCTTACAAAAAGATCTACAATAGGATAAGGGAAAAAGGGACAGTTCATGAATTCTAAAAGCTAATTTAGAAGATTCAAAAACTCCTCAACTGATTGTGAAATATCTTTTGATTGAGTTATTGCCCTACCTATTACTATAATATCTGCTCCATTACTGAGAGCTTTAGAGCTAGTTTTAAGATTTAATCCTCCTGCTACAGCAACAAGAGATTCCTTATATTTACTCTTAATTTTTGCGATGATCTCCCAAGGATGTTCCTTATTTCCTTCTTGATCTATTCCTCTATGGAACAAGATGATTTCCGGTATTCGTGAGAGTTTTTCCAGCAACGAAATTGGATCTTCAACATTCATCAAATCTAGAATAATATCTATCTTCATAGATTTTCCAGCTCTTAGAGAAGATTCAATTGTATCTAAAGAAGCTAATCCGCTAATTGCAACGGCGTTTGCCTTCTGAGTATCAGCAATGAACACTTCAATTTCACCAACATCCAAAGTTTTCATATCAGCTATAATATATGTTTTAGGGTGATATTTTTTTAATTTCTTGACAATAGATATTCCTAAGCTTTTGATCAAAGGAGTACCTGCTTCTAAAAGGATGGTTGTTGATTGAGGAATTTCAGATACTATCCTGTCAACATCTCTTTCATAAATTAAATCTAGTGCTATTTGTAGATAAGGGGGAGATCTTAATTGCATTTATACACCTATTAGGGGCGTTGGTGCATTCTCATTAATTAAGCTAGGTTTCGCTACATCTTTAACATATTCCATTATGTATTTTTGATTTCTCTTGTCACCATGAACAAGAAAGATGTTTTTAGCCCCAGAATCACCCATAATCTGCTTCAAACCATCAACTGAGGTATGCCCAGAATAGGGGAATTTCATAATTTTCAGATTAAGATCAACATTCTTCTTCCTTCCATAATCCTCGAACAAAGTTACATTTGTTGCGCCATCATAGATTTTCCGACCTGTTGTTCCCTCAACTTGATAGCCAGAGAAACCCATAACATTATTTTCATCAGATCCAAGCAGATCTAAATATGTATGAATTGGACCTCCTTCAAGCATTCCTGAAGTTGTTACAATTATCGAA
Source organism: Candidatus Heimdallarchaeota archaeon (assembly GCA_023705905.1). GTDB lineage: Archaea > Asgardarchaeota > Heimdallarchaeia > Heimdallarchaeales > Heimdallarchaeaceae > UBA460. The sequence goes on along the minus strand of BPTK01000159.1, from coordinate 2,083 downwards.
CCTTCGTTACTTTCAGCAAGATATCTCCTTGACTGATGAGTTCGTTCTGAAATTGATTTCACAGGAATCATGTTCTGTTTTTGGAAGGGACTGTTCAATCCAGCATCTTTAAGGTTCTCTAGGAATCCTTTTGATACCCATTTTTCACTAAGATAGTGCTCAGTAATCATATTCATAGTAACTATCATCCCATCAATATAGATGGGGATGTCGTCAAGGTCATTATCTAAAGCAAGTGTTATCAGTGTTTCTTGTGATCTACCAACTGCAAAAGAAGGCAAAAGCATCTTATTACCTTGATCTGCTATTTGTTTTGCAAGTAGCCTTAATCCTACATCTATCTTCTTTCTCTCAGGGACATATCTGTCTCCGTTAGTTGATTCAGTTATAAGAACATCTACTTTTTCGTTAGGTAAGTCATAACCATCAAACATGGGAGTCACTCGGTCATTAATATCTCCTGTATACAGGATAAGTTGACCTTCCCAATCTAATAATATCTGGGCTGCTCCAAGAATATGTCCAGCATGGATAAATTCAGCTGTTATTCCATCAGCAACCTTGAATTTTTTATTATAATCCTTTGTACTAATTTTATGAAAAACTCTATCTAAATCGGTTTCAGACCAATGTCTTCTTCCTTCAATCTTTAGATGGTCTAACCACAACCTATAAGCTATGTCTTTTGTTGGTTGTGTCATGTAATAATTCCCTCTATACCCCTCTTTTGATAATCTGGGTGTATATCCAGAATGATCTATGTGAGCATGACTGATGAGCACAGAATCTAATTCTTTTGCAACATCGTGAACTCCTACTGGAGCTATAGTTTTTTGTTTTGGTACGAGTTCTAAACCACAATCTAAGAGTATTTTATGATCTCTATCGTGGATAAGAAAAGAACTTCTTCCTACGAAATCTGTGGCACCGTACGCTGTTATATTAATATCGTTCATTATTTCACCGTGTATTAAATGTGTAATAAAAATTGGTGTGTTTTTAAGTCATCAATTGTTTTTATTGATGAAGCTTTGTTATCAATGTTTTATAAGGGTTTATTTCTACCTAACTAAGTTCAATTTAATTTGAATAATCTTTTATATTATAATAGCAAGTTTTTACTTGATAATAATGGCCGATGAAAAGGAAAAAGAAAATCGGAAAAAAAAACCTGATTTTCGATCTCAACTTTCTGATGCTTACAAGTCCATGGATGATGATCTTGTTAAAACTCAAGAAATTGACAAAGATTCCAAACAAAAAGTGCTTGTCAAGGGTATAGAGAAGATTGAAAAGAAAAATTTCAAGGAGTTATTAGCATCCAGGATGCTTGTAAACAAAGTTTTAGAAATCAGAAAGAAAGCTGGGATGTCTCAAACAATAGGTACAGCTGGTAAAGTTAAAGCATCTATGATTTTCGGTAAAGACGAATTCAAAGAGAAACTGGCAAGAGAATTGCTAATTATAGGTAATGAAGAATTAGAGGACATTGGAGGAGCTATCACAATTGCTAATCTCATTGACTATTTCAAGGAAACAAGAGTTAACTGGAAGGTCGATGTTGGAGATATTCTAGATGTACTAAAGAAATTAGAAGAAAAAGGAATTATTCCTCCAAGAGTTGATATTGGAGAGGAAGAAGTTTTGATTAGATTCAAACCAATTGAGATGTCAACCGATTTTCAAAACGTATTGCGGTTAGCAACAGGTCTACCATCTTTGTCAGTTGCCAAGGTTTCATCACACCTAGGTTGGTCAGTTGAAAGAGCTCAAAGCACTTTGACAACAATGATGAAATATGATCTAGCAATCTTAGATGAAGGTTCAGGCGAATACTATTTTCCAGGTTTAGGTGGTTTGAATTAAAACCACAATTAACTTTTCTTTTATTTAATTAATCATAACGTTGTTTAAGAGGCTTTTTTTGCAGTTTACGAAGAACTTATAAACTTACAAGAGAGTGTATTTTGGCGAGAGCAAAAAAATATTTTATTTTCTCTCGCCCTCCCTCCCTCATTTTTGGTGAATTCTCAAGGTAGAAGGGCGGAGAGCATGTTTAACAATAGTTTGTGTTTATTGTTAA
>BPTK01000158.1 GCA_023705905.1 Candidatus Heimdallarchaeota archaeon | reverse complement strand
AATTTAACAAAATGTTGAGAATTCAAGATATTCTAGAAGAAGTAGCTTTTCTTTCTATGGACTTAGACTTTCATAAGCAGGTTCAATCATCTGAGTATTTCATTCAACAATACATGAACAATATTGGGGAAAAAATTGAAAATCATTTTGAGCTACTTGATTTTTACAAATCATACAGAGCTTACGTCAGAGCCAAAGTATATTATTCCTTAGCTTTGCAAGAAGATTCAGAAAATCAGAAACAAAAGTTAAAATCATTGGTATCTGAATATATGGCTCTCGCATCATCCTATGAGTTTTAGTGTGATTTTAATAATCATATTGCTCTACAAATACTTTATTAGTCATTTACCACTAGTTGCGTATCATCATTTAAATTTGTGAAAGAATTGACCGAAGAAATAAAAATTGGTTGTCATGTTTCTATTGCAAAATCAATTGATCTGGCTTTTGATCGAGCTAAAAAGATTGGCTGCTCAACATTTCAAGTTTTCACTAAAAATCCTCGAGGATGGGCCTTCAAAGAAATTTCCAAGAAGGAAATTGAGCAATTTAGGGAAAAGCATTTGAATTATGATATTTCACCAGTTGTAGCCCATATTTCTTATCTTCCCAATCTTGCTTCGTTAAATGATGAGATTTACACAAAATCAATGGATTCTTTTCTTAAAGAAATAGAACGATGCACAATTCTAAATATTCCTTATTTTGTAATTCATTCTGGATCTTACAAAGGAGGAACCTATCAAGAAGGTTTTGAAAAATACGTTGAATCTATACAAAAGGGAATTGATTTTGGAGAGCGTAAAGTTACCATTTTAGTTGAAAACTCAGCAGGTGGGGGGAAAACTCTTACTGGTACTTTTGTGAATATTCAAGCTATTCTGGAGGAAATTAATGATTCGAGAGTAAAAGTCTGTTTTGATACATGTCATGCTTTTGCTGCTGGGTATGATATCAGCAACCACTCTGGTGTTGCTAATTTCATTGACGAAATAAAAGCAACTATCGGAATGGAATCAATAGCAATAGTTCACGCAAATGACTCAAAAACAGAATTAGGGTCATATCGAGACTTGCATGAACATTTAGGACTGGGAAACATAGGTGAAACTGGTTTCTCTAACTTGATAAATGATTCAACTTTGAGGAAGAAACCATGGATACTTGAAACTCCCATAGATGAAAGACGCACAGATGTAGACAATATCAATTATCTTCGTTCTTTAATAAATAAATAGAATAAAAGAAAAAGAATTTTTTTCTTAAATTGGTGGAAAGGCACGGGTAAATATAATAACAAATAGAACAGCTAGGATGATTGTGTAGCCACCTGCTAAGAATGAAGGTGCGATTTTTGGAACACGCTTTTCCCCAGGTCTAATATCTGTGTCAACAGTTTTTCCGGTAGCTTCATCAATAGTTTGACCGGTTGCCATTTCTTTAACTATTTTCTCTTTTCTTTTCACCTGAATTTTATTTTTAGCTTCTTCAAATGAAACTTTTTCTTTTGAGAACCATCCCTTTATGAATATCCCAATAACACTGAAGATATCTAAAGATGCGGATATACCATATATGAAAGCTGATGCTCCATATATGAATAGGAACAAAATAGTTGACGATAAAGATGCACTACTAAATCCCAAACCCAATAAAACTCCTGTTACCATTGCAGAAAACCAGAGTATTGATGCTAATAACCATGAAGAAAGAGGCATTTGCATCATTTTATCATATAATATGGAAATTTTACCAACATCAAATGAATAACCACAATAACTGCACTTAAAGGTAACTCCATCTTCTAACAAATCAATATGTTCAAGTTTACAGAATTTACAGTCCATTAATAATCACCACGAAACTCAATTTTAAGTAAATTTAAAGTCTTTATATTCTTTGTGGAAGGAACTTCATCTCTTTTAAAATTCTTTCTATGGTGCTTAGTCACACAATAAAGCGTTTAATTCAGTAGTTATATCCTTATTATCCTTTTTTAGATACTCATGTAGCATTATAGATAGTCTACGTGCCTCAGGAAGTGCTTCTTCTTGATCCACTGCGATGAGCACAACGTGTTCATTAATTTCTGAAATGAAAAAGTGGTTTGCATCAACTTTCAGCACTTTAAATCTTTCATGACCTAGAATCTCATTCGCAAATCCACTTAAAGCTTTAATATAACCTACAAACATTCCCGTATCTTGTGCGATTTCATCAGGATCGTATACATACAGCGGATTCCCAAAAATATCGGAAACAATAAGTGCCTTGAATTTCTTGAGTTGGAGTTTTCTAAAAAGTTTTATCTTTGAAATAAACCATTTAAAAGCAAGTTCAATATTTTCTTCATTCCTTACTGAAGTTTTGAAGTATTGGAAAGAAATATTGGGATAGGAAGACATTTCATCCAGTTTCATCTTGTTAATTATTTTATCTAGACTGAGAGAATTTTTCAGATCAGATTTGTTAGCTAGAAAAAGAATAGCTTTATCTGAATAAGAATCACCTAACCATTCTTTTACCATCTTCCAATACCAAGTGAAGGCTTCTTCTAACCTTGAAGTATCAGATGAATCAAGAACAAAAATAACTCCCATAGATGTTAATATATTGGATTTCCACATATTTTCTCGAAAAGCTTCTTGACCAGAGATATCGTAAATATTGAAAAGCATATCACCTATTTTTATGTTTTCTACTACCATTCCAACAGTCGGTTTTGGACGAGTAAAACGTTTCTCCTTTAACCAGTTTACAAGTGTTGTTTTTCCAGCCTGCTGAAGCCCAATAAGGACAATTGGCACTGTGTCTTGCTTTAATCGAAATAGATTCTCCATGATACTTCCCTAATTATCTAATTATTGAAGTTTGAGTGTTTAAAGGTTAAGTATGAGGTAATCCAGAGTTGTAAGCATATCAGAGTATGGGGGTTCTTGTCTTTTTCTTCTGTTTCTTATAGAGGAAGCATTTTCTCTGCTGAACAAGGATAATTGGTAAAGGAATTTAGGAAGCTCTTTTTGATCTTCTAAATAATTTACTATTTTACCTAGAGATTCACTAACCTCAAAGAACAATTTGTTAGCTCGATTGTAACTACCTTCTGCTTTAGTCTTTTTGTTGCTTTTTGCAAAAAGTTCTCCTAAAATAACGTTTTCAACTGCTTCAACCATTGTTTTGATTACAGGTATGAAAACCTCTCTTCTTCTAACAAAATCAAAATTGATGTCATTTCCTTTTATTGAAACGTTTTCATTTGCAGCCAATAGTTCTTGAGTATCAAGCAGAATTAAATCAAGTAATTCATGGAAGTCTGTTTTTTCATTGAATTGAGCTTCAACAGATTCCGCGATAAACTCAGGTAATTTCTCAGTTTCATAAACAAGAGTAATCATTTCTTCCATCGCTGCTCTCTTTGTGTTTTTATAAGAGCTTTGAAGACCTAAAGAGACCAGGCTAGATTCTGTAACCATTCCGGAAATTTTAGTTTCAATCAATCTTTGATCAATTAATTTCTTTAACTCTTTTTCTCCTTTTTTAATCTCTGATATACTCTGCTCAGCCTTTTTTGCAAAATAATGAGCTCTGGCTCTTAAGATTAAATCTAGTACAATATTGTAATCACTGTATAGGTAGATTTTATTCTCTGCAATTACTGATTTGACATAATTTCTCATTGCGTGAATCTTGTTTCTTTGCTGATCTTTTTCCTGAATGAATTGAGGTAGTAATTCTATCGCCTTCTCCAAGTAGTATAGCTTTTCATCTATTTCTTGCAGTTCATCGAAGCTAGCCATTGGATTATTGTGATCAATTTTAATGTACGACATTGGTACTTCAGCTAAAGCGGTACTCATAGCTTTTAATGGAAAATTGAATTGGGAAATTAATCTGTCTATTACATTCAAATTTGTAGTTTCGTATGTAAGTAGATCATTTATCATAGAAACTGCGGACGAATAAGTTACACTCACTCCGTAAACATATGGAAGAGATCCAGCACCTTCAATTTGTTTTAGTATTTCTGTTATTTCCATACAAGATGCTAAAGCTCCTTCCTTATCTTGAGCATATAACTTATCTACTATATCTGTGTATTTTAACGCAAGCTCTGTGATGGATTTCAGAATTTTAAGTTCAGATTCTTCTGCCTGTATTCTCTGGTAAAGATATTTGCTCTGAGAACTATCTGATTTTTTCAGAATTTTGTAAGCTTTTTTGTATTCAGATAATGCCCTCGCATAATAACGAGATGCATGAGTGAGATCTCCCCCTTCGAGTGCACTTTCTCCTAATAATTTGAAATGTTGAACCATTGAAACAGAACTTTGTGCGTCAACTATAGGCATAAAATCCATTTTAATAGCCATCCCCTTATTTCCTACGGATTCTGGAGTTTTATTCCATAATTTGATAACAGTCTCAAAATGTTCCTTTGCATGATTAAGGATGGATAGTTCGGATATAGGGTCTGACCACCAGAAATCCTGAGATGTTTTTCGAGAGATGTCAATGATATGAGTAAGTAAAGTGACACCTTGCAGATAATCGTATTCACCTTTCTTTGAAAGCACTCTAGGGTCGGTATTGCTATTAGGTAAACTATCATAAATAGGTAATAATCGCTTCAAATTTTCTAGTTGAACCAAAGGCATGATAACATCAAGAAGATCCCCCCTAGTTGGAGTGGGAGTTAATCCTGAAATTTCCACGTCAGGTAATGAATCAGATAGGATTCTGTATACAATTCGATCAATTGTTTCTTTTGCAGTAATGTAGTATGAATATTGACTTGTTTCTGGTTTGTGCTTGAACACTCCTCTATTTCTCACCTGAGAATAAACATAAGTTAAGACTCCTAGTTGTAATTCGAATTTGTTCAAAGCCATTATTTGATTTGGAAAATCACCATAAAGTAATTCATGAAGAGCTAAAGGATTATCTTTCCCTTGTTTTATATCTTGATAGACATCGTATATTCTTTCAATTGCCATATCTGCTAAACTGTTTATTGCTGACAAATTTTTTGAACATGATTCAGCAAAAATAACCCACGCTTCCGATATCTCCTTTGGTTCATCTAATTTAGTAAAAGAACTGTAGAGATTATCTCTTTCTAGTTCCATTTCAACGAATTTGTTAAATGGTCTAGTGTCTAATAGTGATAAATTCATAGCTAGAAATTGTACTATTCAAAAATAAACCTTTTGTATATAAGATTTGAATGCAAAACATCTAAATATGGTAATTTTAAACGGGAGTTGTGAAACCGCTAGATTTTGGGAAAAGACAATCAATCATTATAGAAGAAATGAATGAGTCAGAAATCGATTTATTTCTAATCACACCTTCAATAGATTTTGGCTATCTGTTTAAGGCATTTATGTCTATGAGTGAGAGATTAATTTGTGGTATTTTAAGCATTCATAATGATTCACAGATCATTGCACCCTCCTTTGAAAAAGAAAATATGCAAAATCGTACTACTTTTGATGATGTGATAACTTGGAATGAAGAAGAAGACCCCTTTACAGTACTCAAAGAATCTATCAATTATAATGTGAAAAAAATCGCATTAGAACCAACGATGCCCTTTGAAATCTATACTAAGTTACAAAAGCAATTTCCGGAAGCTGAATTTGTAGATGGGAGTTCCATAATAAGGAAACAGAGATCTATCAAAACTGAAGCAGAGATTGAGCGTTTGGAGAAAGCTGGTAAATATACTGTTAAGGGAATGATGAATGCCTTGGAACTGCTTAAACCAGGTTTAACAGAATTGGAAGCTCTAAAATTATTCCAGAAAGAAATGACCTTACAATCTGGAGAACTTAGCTGGGCACTAGTCCAATTTGATGAGAACAGTGCAGTTCCACATGGTCCCCCCTCCACACGAAAGATGAAGGAAAACAGTGTAGTGCTTATTGATGCGGGAACTATGTGCGAAAATTACTATGCAGATATTACATTAACTACGTTTTATGGAAATGTTACTAATGAATTTCTAAAGGTCTATGAAATCGTACAAGAAGCAAATGATGCTGCACTTGAGGCGTCAAAAATAGGCTTTCCTTGCGAGGAAGTTGATTTTGCCGCTAGAAAAATTATAGATGAAGCAGGTTATGGTCAATATTTTACACATCGTTTAGGACATGGATTAGGATTAGAAGTACATGAAGAACCATATATGGTAAAAGGAAATAAAAGACAATTAGTTAAAGGAAATGTTCATACTGATGAACCTGGAATTTACATGCCAAACAAATTTGGCATTAGAATCGAAGATGATCTTCTTGTGGGAGAAAAGACTAGAAGGTTAGTAACATTTGATCGACATTTGTGGAAGTAAAAATGAATTACACTAATTTTGATAGAGTTGCAGAGGTTTATGATCGAACAAGAGCAGTTCCTATGGAAACTATCACGATTTTGACTCGAGAGATAAACAATAAATTACGCACTACATTTGGATCTCCTCCTTACCAAATACTATCCTTAGGGATAGGCTCTGGAAGGGTTGAGACATATCTCTCCTCTCCAAACAACCATCTTTTTGGTATTGATATTTCAGAATTAATGTTGAAAGAGCTCAAAAAGAAAAATATGGTTGAAAACATCTCCATTCTTCAAGCTGATGCATGCAATCTTCCATTTCGAGGTAAGTTTCATTTAACTATAGCAGTTCATGTAATTCACTTAATACAATATCAAGAGGTTTTTCTAAATGAGATAATAAGAACATCTCAAATGGTGATTTTTGGGGATGTTTTTACAGATGCATATCAAAGCAAATTGTACTCATACTTCCTTGATATTTTGTCAACTTTTGGATGGATAAAAAAAGAATCGAAATCGATTAGCAATTATATAGAAACCACAATGATAAACCAAGGATTTGAAGTTGAAGAATTTTCTGAAACGATTAACGATTTCCAGACTCATGCTTCTATCTTTGAAAGCTTACAGAAACGTTACTTTTCTTGGTTATGGGATGTTCCAGAGCCAATTTATCAACAAGCGATGAAACTTCTGGAACAAAAAATTAGAGATGAAGATATAAATCTGAATGAATCTTATGGGACAACTTCTAGTGTCAACTTGCAGATTTTCAAACAATTGGATGATTAAGGAATAGGATATTTGTAATGTTTATCGATTTTTGTGTAATCCTTACCATCAAAAACTAAATATTCAGCATGAACATCATGAATATCTCCGTATTTTTGATACCATGGTGATGTACCTAACAATGACCATTTCTCAACAAGTTCTCTTGTAACCTTGATAGGTTGTTTTCTTAATTCAGCTATCTTCAAGGCTTCAATGAAGGATAAACTGGCTGCTAAAATAACAGCAGTTGGTGTTCTTCGAGATAAGGGTGAATTCCAAAGCTTTACTTTTTCCGTTAAGATTTTTATGAGGTTTGTGGGAAATAGATTTTCATCAATATTAGATTTTTCTAATAAATTAGTGATTAATTGATTGTACTGTTTGCCAGAAAATGGGTATTCTTTGCATATATCAAATAAATCAAATTTACTTTTTGTAAAACTAGGTATGTCTTTTCCAGCTGAGATAATTAGATAAGAGCATTTGGTTTTTGCAAACTTCATATCCATTCGTTTCTCAAATAAACTTAATTCAACATCAATTTCATCTAGAAAAATTACAACTCTATTTGTAGATATGTTCTGAATTAACCAATTAGCTACTTCATCAGGTTCATTTTCTGGATTCGTCTTAATCTCTTTATAGATACCATTCTCATCCTTCCAAAATTCTGATCTATAGATGAAAGGTAATTTAAGTTCCTTACATAATTTTATCAAAGAATATATTATCTGTGTTTTTCCTGAACCACCATATCTACCATAAATATGTGCGTTTTTCTCTGGCTGAATACCATTAGACACTCTCTCAAATTCTCCTCTTAGAATATCAACAATTGAATGAGTAATAGTGAAATTATGCCTTTGCCAACAACATTCTGGATTAACTAATGGGTCATGTTTTTTATGCTTGTCTGCAATTTCCATTGCTTCTTTTCTAGTCAAGCCAATATTAATTTTCAGAATTTCTTCTCTATTGTGTGGGAAAGATGTTTCTTTTATAACATCCTTACCATAAACTAAAACACTTGTTTCTTTTAGGT